>JBCDKB010000539.1:0-5672 GCA_038747035.1 Acidobacteriota bacterium
GACGCCGCGCTGGCCTTCGCCCGCGGCGTCGGTCGGCTGTGGTGGACGCTGGACGGCCGGCGGAAGCAAGTCGCCGTCGGCAACATCCTCCGCACCGGCGTCGAGACGGATCCCTCGCGCGCCCGGCGGCTGAGCCGGGCCGCGTCCGAACACTTCGCCCAGGTCGTCATCGAAGGCCTCAAGTCTGCGGATGTTCTCGAATCCCCGGACGTCGATGAACGGTGCCGGCTCGAGATTGCGCCCGATGTGCTCGACGTTTTGAAGGATCCGTCGCGCGGCTTGATCATGGCGTCGGGGCACTTCGGCAGTTGGGAAATCGCCGCCCACCGGCTGTCGCGCTTCAAAGGCGTCGCAGGGATCACCCGGCGGATGAATAATCCGCGGGTAGAGGCGCTGATCCAGGCGCGGAAGGGCCGCTATCGTTTCCGTCCGATTCCCAAGCGCTCGGCGGATCCGAAGCGATTCTTGAGCGTCTTAGAGGACGGCGAGATCCTGGCGCTCTTGATGGATCAGTACGCCGGCAAGCAGGGCATGCAGATCCCGTTCTTCGGCCACGACGCGTCGACCTTCACGACAGCGGCCATGCTGCACCTCGTCACCCGCCAGCCGCTGTGCTTCGGCGCCTGCTACCGGGTGGGGCCGATGCGCTTCGTGCTCGAGACCTCTCCGCTCATCGAGGTCACGCCGAGCGGTAAGAAGAAGCAGGATGTGGCGCGCATCCTCGGGGCGCTCAACGGCCATCTCGAAGCGGCGATTCGCCGCGCCCCCGACCAGTACCTGTGGGGCCACCGTCGCTGGCGCGACTGAGCTGGGGGACGGGGTGTGGGCTGGAGTCTCGACTCGAGCGCTGTCCGCATCCGGTCACTTGCGCTTTGCGGCCGTGCCCGCCCACGGCTAGTGACCGCCGGCGGACAGCAAGTTGTCACGACATGACGGGGCCACTCCGACGGGAAGCGCCAGGATTCCGGGGATTTAGCTCCTCGTCCGAGGCATTGCGCTCGATCTCTGGGATGGCACAAGGCTTGCTTAATCAGGTGGATGAGAGCGGGCTCCGGGTGATGGAGTTCCGCGAAGACCATCGACATCCGTCGGCACGGCCGCACCTCAGTCATTCTTCAAGGGGCCGCGTCGCAGAGTCATCAGCTAACGCACCTGGTCTTCACGGAAATCCACCACCCTGGAGCTATTTTTTTGTCTGCGTGAAGACCTCGGGGCGCTGCGTGCACCGAATCGCCACCGCGCGGGCACCTCCGAGCCGCCGGCGTCGTCGACACTCTTGGGGTCCTAAGAAACTGACCCAAGGAGGATAGAGATGCGGTGGTTCTTTCACTTCACGGCGCTGACGCTCGTCGCGTTTTTCTTGGCTTCCGGACTCTTTAGTCTGGACTACGAACTCAGAGACTGGCGCGCGCTTTTTGGGCCGGGGATGGGCCTGACCTATGCGGTGTGGGGCACGCCGCTGCTCCTCATGCTGCTCAGCCTGGCGGCCTGCCTCGAGCGTCGGCGGCCCGCAGTCTTCGCCGTGCTCGCGCTGACCTATGGGGTGTCTTTGGCCTGCCTGCTCTTCGCATTCCAGGTGCAAGAGCCGCCCCCTGAGCCGCTGCCGCTGTGGCGCGAGGTGGCAAACCGCGGGGTGCTCTCCGGAATACTTACCGTGGCTTTCGCCGCGCCGGCGTGGGTCGTGTGGCGGGTCGCCGAGGTCTTCGGGCGCCGCCGGGACCACCCGGCGGCGCCGAGTTTGTAAAGCGTTCCGAGCCGCCGCCCCGTGATCCGCAGCGGCGGGCTGGTCTCCCTGGGGGCGAATCGGCAGAAAATAGAACCATGTCTTCCCACGCCGCCGTCCCGGTCCCGTCCCCCCGCCTAGCCCGCGCGCTGCTGATGACCCTCGCCGTCGCGCCGGCCCTCGCCGTGCTTCCGGGGCGATGGGGTGACCACATCGCCTTTGTCCTCTACCGGGAGCCCAAGTGGGCCGTGCTGAGCGTGCTCGGGTGGGCTTTCCTCGCGGCGTGGGCCTGGGATCACCGGCGGATCGCTCCGCCCCGGCTCGGCTCGGCGCTCCGTACGGTTCCGGCGGCCAGCCTCGCGGGTCTCCTGATCTGGATGGGGCTGAGCCGATTCTGGGGCCGGGTGCCGGAGAATCACACGCTCGAGCTGCGCGGTTGGCTGCTCGGGGCGCTGGTGGCGGCGGCGTGCCTGGCCGGCCACCGAACCGCTGACGACGGCAGGTGGAGATGGACCCTCCGCTGGGCCCTGGTGTCGGCGGGGGCGGCGGTCACGCTCATCGGCCTCCTTCAGCTGGTGGTCCCGATACCGGGGCTCATTCCCATTGACGCCGATCGCTACGGCGTCGTGCAGACCTCGACGCTGGGCTATAAGAACCCGGCGGCGTGGGCGGTCGTCGGCCAGATCTTTGTCGCCGGAGGGCTGGCCCTCGCCGTCCGGCGCCGGGGTCTGCGATGGGCCCTGTGGGGACTCGTCGCGGCGCAGATTTTCTACATCGGAGGGCTGCAAAGCCGCACCGCCATCGTCGCGTTTCTGGCCGGATTGACCGTGTGGCTGGGGCTGGACCCCGGGGTCGCTCGGCGCCGCGGCGCCGTCGGCGCCGTCGCCGCGCTCGGCGTCCTGGCGCTGGCCCTAGGCCTTTCCCCCGCCGCCCGCGAGCGGGCCTTGACGCTTTTGGATCTCGCGAAGCCCGCGGCCTACCTCGAGTCAGATCGGGGCGTCTATCTGCGCAATACCTTGGCTATGGTCGCCGAGCGGCCGCTGGGCGTCGGCCTCGGGGACTGGCAAACGGAGTACCCGGTCTACCGGGCCGTCGGCAGGGAGGTGGCCTTCGATGGACTGCATCAGGTGCGGCGCGCCCACGCCGACCACGTGCAGATGCTCGGCGAGCTCGGCTGGCCCGGGCTCGTCCTCTGGCTGCTGCTCCTCGCCTCCGTGGCGGTGACCGGCGCCCGGGCCGCCCGGCGGGGTTCCCGGCCCGCCGCCGCCGCCACCGCCCAGTGGTGCGCCCTGGCCGTGGCGATGGCGGGGGATTATGTCGTGGAGATGCCCTATGCGCGGCTGCAGTGGTTCCTGGTGCTCGCCTGGGTGCTCGTGGAGGCCTCCCCGCCGGGTGCGCGAGAGCCGCGGCCGAGTCGGCGGGGGGCGGCGCGCGACGGTGGCCGGGGGCTTGTGGCGGCGGCGGCTTTGCTGCTGCCCGTGGTCCTCCTGGAAGGCCTCGGAGCCGTGGCCACCGTGCGCGGCGCCCTGCACGAAGCCAAGGTCGAAGTGAGCTACCGCACCGCCATGGCGTCGGAGGACCCGGCGCTCCGTGCAGATTTATTCTGGGAATCCATTTCATGGTGTGATAGCATGGATTCAATGCCATTCCACAGTAAGACCCGTTACCGTGCCGAACTCCTGGCCGCCCACGCGGCCCAGCAGCTGGGGCGGCCCGCCGAATCGTGCCGTTTTCTTAAACGCTCGCTCCGGCTCTATCCGTACCAGAAGCCGGGCCTGCAGCTGGCGGCCCGACTCTCCGAGGGAGAGAAGCGAGAAGCTTTCGACCGGGCGGCCCGTCACGTTGATCATGGGGCTGGTCACGGATTCGTCGGGACTTATCCTGATCTTTCTTGTCGATAGGGCCGGTCTGTGGATAACATTGCGAGGTAAAGCGAGAATTCTCGTTCCTGTGGATCCAAAATTGAAAATGAGGGTGTGATGAAACCCATCTTGCGGAATGCGTGGAGGCGTCGAACTTCGATACTCGTCGCCATCGGTCTGACCTCGGTGCTCGCCGTCCCGGTGAGCGCGGGTTTTGATGTCTTATTGCAAATTTTCAGAAATCCCGGAACCCCGGGCCTCAAGGGGGCCCAGGGCGTCACGGCGTCGCCGGAAGGCGGCTATGTTTATGTGGCATCCGGAAAAGATAATGCGCTGACGTTCTTCCGCCGTGACGCGACGGCGGAGAGCCTGTCTTTCGCGGGCGTTTTTAAAGACGGAGCCAACGGCGTCTTCGGTCTCCGCGGGGCCAGCCAGGTCGCCGTGAGTCCCGACCTCCAGCACGTCTATGTCGCCAGCCGCCGGGATAGCTCGCTGGTGGTCTTTCGCCGCGACGCGACGGCGGACACGCTGACCTTCGCCGATGTCAAGCAGAACGGCGTCGGGGGTGTCTTCGGCTTGGCGGGCGCCACGGACGTGGTGGTGTCCCCGGACGCGCGGCACGTGGCGGTGGTCGGCCGCAAGGACGACGCCTTGGCGCTTTTCCGACGCAATCCAGGCTCCGACTTCCTGACGCCGGTCGACTTGGAGATGGGCGGTTTCGGTCTCGCCAGCCCGACCGCGGTGACCATGGATCCCTCGGGTCGCAACGCTTATGTCGCCGCCTTTGAAGACAACGCGATTTCTGTCTTCAGCCGAGACGCGTCCCTCGACTCCTTGGCCATCTCCAGCGTGGTCGCCGACGGCATCGGCGGTATCAACGGCCTCAAGGGCGCCTCCGATATCGCCATTAGTCCAGACGGTCGTAACGCTTACGTGGCTTCTTTTGTGGACGGGACGCTCTCGGTCTTCAAGCGCAATCTGCTCAGCGGTGCGCTGACCATTTTTCAGCAGATCCAAGGCGGCGGCGCGCTGGCCGGAGCCAAGGCCGTGGCGGTCTCGCCGGACGGCGCCACGGTCGTTGTGGCGACCCGGAAGGGTCTGCTGTGCTTCGACCGAGTGGCCGAAGGCGGGCTGATCCCGAGCGGGAATATCGGCGGTGACTTCATGGGCGGCGGTAACGCCCGGGTTTCCGAGATTGCCTTCTCCAATGACAACAAGAACCTTTTCGTGGTGTCGCGCGGAGCGAATGCCCTGCTCAACCTCGGCGTCAGCGCGACGGTCCTCAGTCCCGGGGGCGGGCCGCAGGACGGGGGGGACGCGAAGGGTGACGGCGCCGACGACGGCGACGTGACGGTCGGTGACGGTGACGGCACCGGTCAAGGGCTGTCGTCGGACGCGTCGGGCGCCTTGGACGTGTCAGGCGTCGGACGGCGCGGCGGCCGCTAGCGAGATCGGACGGTCGGCGGCGCGGCGAGTGAGTCCGCGCCAGCCGATCGTTTGGAAGACCTCGAAGTCGGCCACGGCCACGGCCACCAAGCCGACGGTCCATTGGCCGGCGACGGTCAGCGAATTCGCCGAGAGCAAGAAAAGCACGCTGCCGACGACCCACAGGGCGTCGATGGCGATCACCGCGGCCACGGTGCGTCGGATCCAGGGCGCGCTGAGGTCCCGGCGGCTCGCCAGGAACCCGAGCCCGATGGCGAAGAGGCCGAGCTCGAGTCCGAGCGACGCCAGCGCGTCAGCGGGCAGGCCGGTCCAACGGGCGACGGCGTCGTCGAGTAGGTAGCAGGCGGCCCCGGTCAGTGCGGAGAAACCCGCGTTGGCGATGAGGGCGAGTCGGAGGAGGGATTGGGATTCCACGGCGTCTCCTTGGTATCGGTGGGTGGGGTCATATCGTCCGGCGCGCGCGTCGACGTGCCAGCGGCGGTGAAGGCCGAGGCCCTCGTGCCCCCCGATATTGCGACGTCTATGCCAGCCCAGGGCGCCTTGGATTTATTGGGTTTTTCCGGTGGCGACGGGCCGTCGCCCGGCGCCGCGGAGATCAGACGTTGCGGGAGCGCAACGTCGACGTGGCGCCGCTGCAACGC
>JBCDKB010000540.1:0-5661 GCA_038747035.1 Acidobacteriota bacterium
GAGCGGAAGCGGCCTTCGTCGAAGCCCGCCTGGACCTTCTCGCGCACCGCGGCGGCGGGTTCACCGTCCATCAGCGCCTGGCCGAAGAAGAGGATCTTCGGCACCACGGTATCCGCCCCTTCCCGGTCGAAGCAGGTGGGTTTCAACACCCTGGGGTGGTCCCGATTCACCAGGCAGGTGAATCCGTTGGAACCGTCGCGCAGCTTCCGGTAGCCGTCGGGGCCGAGGCCGTAGACCGCGGCGTCCGGGCGGAGGTGGGGCGGGGCTGCGCTCAGCGCCAGCTCCATCTCGCACGTCTCGGGCAGCAACTCGACCGGGCTCGGGACGGGGTCGCCGTCGGCGGACTCGGTGGCCGTCGCGGCGCCCGGTCCGGCGGCGGCGAGTAGCGCCAGCAGTCCGAAGCGAAGCCATGTCATGACGAGCTCCCCGGCGAGAGATAGCGCGCCTCAAGCACTTTGCGGTGGTGCACCTCGTGCCCGGCCAAAATAAAAGGCATGGCGCGGACCGTAAATTCGCACTCGCTGGCGATGCCGCGCCGCATCCACGCCGTGTCGTCGAGGCTCGCGTAGATGGCGAGGGTGCTTTGTCGGGCGCAGGCGAAGGTGTCGAGCAGCCGGGACAGTGGCTGCTCGCCGGCGTTCGACGTGCGTCCCCAGAGCTCCTGGTCGAATCCAGGCAGGGCGGCGGGGTCCGCGCGGGCGAAGCAAAGTCCGCGGTAGGCGAAGGTCCATTCGGTGTCGATCAGGTGGCCGACGATGTCCCGCGGGCTCCATTTGCCGGGCGCGTAGCGGAACGTTTCCTGCGCCGGGGTGAGGTCGCCGAGCAGGGTCCGGGTCTCTTCGAGGCCGCTCGCTAGGGCTTCAAAGATGTCGCCGTCCGGGGCCTGGTCAACGTAGAGGCCGTAATACTCATGGTACTCGTCGGCATTCGGTCGGGTGATGTTTGGCGATATCGGATTCGGTCGAGTGTGGCTCATGGGTCCTCCGTCGGAGTGTTCGGGCGCAGTGTAAGCCGCTAGGTGGCCCTGTGAAATATCCAATTGCGAGATTGTTCATGGGGCCACTTTGAGGGCGGATACGATGCGTCCATGGTGATTGTCATCGGCCACGTCGTCGCCCGGTCCGAAACCGTTGAAGCTTTGCTCGAGGTGAGTCTCGGGCACGTCAAGCGCTCCCGCGGCGAGCAGGGCTGCCTTGAGCACGGCGTCCACCGCGACGCCGAGCATCCCCTTCGCCTGGTCTTTGTTGAGAAGTGGGTGGACCTGTCGGCCCTCCAAGCCCACTTCGCCCTCGAGTCATCGAAGGACTTTGTGCGCCGGGTGGCGACCCTGGCGGCGCAAGCACCGGCGCTCGAGATTTTCAGCGCCGATCCGGTGCCTGTCGACATCGGCGGTCTATAAACGGCAAAGAGCCGGGGCGAGCCCGGCTCCAGAGGGTGTCCGGGCCGCGCCCGGACCGCTAGGCCATCACCAGCGATCAGCGGTTGACGGTGATTTTCTTCACCTGCACCGGGATCTTCGGACGATCGCCGGGGCCCGTCGGGTTGGTCTCGATCTTGGTGACCACATCCATGCCTTCGACCACGCGACCGAAGACCGGGTGCTTCGACTGGCCCGGGGTGAACCAGTCGAGGAAGTGGTTGTGGACGGTGTTGATGAAGAATTGCGAGCCGCCGGAGTTGGGGCGACCGGTATTGGCCATCGACAGCGTGCCGGGCTCGTTCGAGAATTTGGCGTCTTCCGGGTGCTCGTCTTGGATCGTGCCGTGGGGCGGACCGCCGGTGCCGGCGCGGCTGCTATTCGGGTCCTTCGAGTAGGGGCAGCCGAATTGGCACATGAAGCCGCGGATGACGCGGTGGAAGTGCAGGCCGTTGTAGAAGCCGCTCTCGGAGAGATCGAGGAAATTCTTGGCGGTGATCGGCATCTTGTCTTCAAAGACTTCGACGGTGAAGTCGCCGAGGGTGGTCTCGAAAACGGCAGTGGGGTTGCTCATGGAAAGCTCCTGGGAAGGGTTGGATCTCGCGGGGTCTCTTGACGTGGCGCGACCCGGGACTTGGGAGTCCCGGCGCGCGGGGTGCCGGTGGTCCCGGCGGCGAGGGTTGCGAGGCTATCGGCTGCTTCCCCGGGCCGCAAGGCGAGGCCGCCCGCGCGGGATAGGATCGGCGACAGAAATCTTGTCTACACATGGCCGGCGGCCACGGGTTCGAAAACGTTGAGGAGAAGTTGCGCATGTCGAATCTTCCGCGGGTGAACTGCCACGTCCACGTTTTCAACCTCGAAGTCGCGACCACCGACTGGGGTTTGCAGGTCCTGCGCGACCGCGCTCGGGAGGACTTCGGATCTTGGGCCGGCGACCTGCTGGCGGACGCCGCCGAAGACGTTGTCCGGGGCCTCCATAGCCTGAACGAGGAAACGCTGCTGCGTTTCTTCCTGCGCAAGCTCGGACTGGATCCCGATCCGCCGCCGGCGCTCGCCGAGCCGGTCCTGCGATTTCTTAGACGCCGCGTCGACCGGGCGATCGAGAGCTTCAGGCGCGATCGAGACGACGCCGCGCACGCCGATCTCCACGACATACTGGAGACCCTGCGCATCGCCGGCAAAGCGTCTCTACGCCAGGTCACCGAAGGTTTGATGCACCAGCTCGACGGTCACGATGCGGTGGTGCCGCTCATGATGGACCTCACCGACGGCGTCGCCGACGTGGCCGGGCTCGCCCGGACGGAAACGAAGTTCCATCGTCAGCTCGTAGAAACCTCAGACATGGTCCTGGCCTACCCGGGGCGGGTGCTGCCGTTCGTCAAGGTCAACCCGCTGCGGCCCGATCACCTCGAGATCATGCGCGACGCTTTGGAGCACCGGGGGTTCCTCGGTGTCAAGCTCTATCCCTCCCTCGGCTACCGGCTCGATAGCGGGGAGATGGACGCGGTCTACGACTATTGCCAGCGCCACTCGGTGCCGATTTTGGTGCACACCAATCGCAGCGGTTTTGTCGGCGAGCCCGGCGTGTCGAATTTCTTCCCCGATCCCGAGGTCTGGCGCCTCCACATTTTGCCGCGGTTCCCCCACCTCAAGGTGTGCCTGGCCCATTTCGGCGGCAGCAGCGCCATGGGGGCGCCGGTGGGTGCGGACCCCACCGCTTTCCCCGAGACCGCCGACGGGCCGTCCTGGGGGCACCGGATCGCCGAGCTGCTGCGTGACGATCGATTTCCGAATATCTACGCCGACGTCGCCTTCCATCGCATCGGCATGGAGAGCGAGGAGAATTTCGTCAACTACTTCACCCGTCTCAAGGCGCTCCTGGACGCCCCGTCGACCGGCGAGCGGATTCTCTTCGGCACGGACTTCTGGCTGATCCGCCCGAGGCTGCGGGAGTCCAGCCACTGGCGTTATTTCGAGCGCGGACTGGAGACCGACGTGCGCTTCCGCCGTCTGTCGGTGGACAATCCGGCGTCCTTCCTCGGCTTGCCGGGCGGCGGCGGGCGAAACGCCGCCGTCGGCCACTACGTGCGCTTCATCCTGCAGCAGAAGAACCGCCTCAAGGCGACGCCGGCGCCGTGGCTGCTCGACGCCATCGAGCGTCAGGCGGGCGCTGCGGAGCGGCGCGCCATCGAGCACCGGACGTCTTCGTTCTCGACGCCCCGACGGCTGCTGGGGGACCGCCTCGAGACTTTGCTCTCGGTGGCCGACTTGCCGCTCACCCGTGACTTCTCACGGACCGTCAAAGCGGATCTCGAGCCTTTGAACGCCACGGTCTTGGGCGGCGCGGTGGCGTTTGAAGCGAGCGGTGAGCTCAAGGTCGACGTCTTCCATCGCGTCGACCAAGAAGACGAAGACGGCGTGCTCCGGCCGACGCCCGCGGCGTCTGCAGGGCGCGGTGCCGACCGCCCCGGCGCCAAGACCTTGCTATCCCTCGGCGGCGATCGGGCCTACGTCAAGACGCGGCTGCGCGGACGGGTCGCCGCCGCCGTCGACGCTGCCCACGGCTTAGCGTCCCTCGCCGTCGACACGGACCGGAACGTGGTGCTCACGGACTACCGCGCTTACCCGCGCGACCGCGGGCTGCTCTCGGTGCTGCCGAGGCACCTGCTGCGGCCGCGCTTGGCGCTTGACCGCGATGACGTCCTGCGCCTGGGCGAGGGTGACGCCGTATCGTTCCAGGCGTCGGGCCGCCTATCCGGAGAGCTGAGCTTGCAGTGGTACGACGTGCTGGTGAGCGGCGTCGATGCGCTGAGTGAAGCCCTCGGGGGAGACCTACCGCTTAGCCTTGAAGTCGACCTCGGGGCGGCGATCGCCGTGCGGGTGGATGTGCAGGACGATTTCAACGTCAGCTTCGCCCGCCACGGGGACCGAATCCGCGTGTGGGTCCGCAAGCTGGCCTCCCGCGGCGCCGCCTTGGCCCTGGAGGTCCGAGGCGGAGTGCAATTCCAGAATCCCGACGAGCTGGTCTCGGTGCTTTCCCAGCTGATCGCCCAAAAGCTGAGCGTCGCGGAAGAGCAGGTCCTCGCCGTGCTCCACAATCTCGAGGAGGAGGGCGGCGACGCCTTCTCCGCGCTCGAAAAGGCCCTCGGGGTCGACGGTCAAGGGGCGGTCCGCGCCGCCGTCGACGAGCTCGCGGGCCGCCTGGAGTCGGCGATCGTCCGCATCGCCCGGGCCCGGGTCGAGGTCGGCTTTGAGTACCAATACCGGCGCCTGGAGACGGAGTCGGTCCTGCTCAAGGCCGAGTTGAGCGAGCGCGTCGTCGAGCAGCTGCACCACGAGCTGGTGGACGGGGACTTCCGGGGGCTGCTCGAGCGGGTCCGGGCCGGGGCCGGCGACGAGATCTTTCTGGACGAATTCCTTCGTTTCCGCGAGCAGCTCCGGGAGTCCGCGTGGGGCTTCCGCCTCGGTCCCGTCGGCTACGGTCGGCGGCGGATGCGCCAATTCCGCGACGTCTCGAACTTAGACGGTCATCGGCGGCTGGCTTTCCACGGCGCCGAGAATTATTCCGAAAGCTGGCCGGCGGCGGTCGGCGGCGACTTCGCCCTGCGGCACTGGCACTGGTCGGTGGACTTCCGGGCGGAGATGTCGAGCTTCGACGCGGCGCCGAGGGCCGCCCATTTCGACTACGGACTGGCTTTCCAGGTCCGTTTCACCGGCGGTTTTCACAAGACCGAGATCGCCGATTGGCTGGACCACGCCCGCGTGTGGCGGGCCGTGTCGCCCGCCATTTCCGTCGACCAAATCTACACCGCTTTCAAGCCCCTCCAGCGCAAAGAAGTCGACGTCGCGATCGAGCTGGTCGTGCCGGCGCCGGTGCTCGCCGAGTTGCTGCACGGACCTTTGGCCATCGATCCGACGGGGGCCCGCCGCCGGGCCCTGGACGCCCGGGCCCTCGCCGCCGGTATGCCCTACCGGGACGAAACCGCCCGCTCGTCGCCGACGGCCCGGCGTCGATTCTTCGGCGAGCTCTGGGACGACCTGCTCCGCCGCGAGTCCGGCGCGGCCTTCCCGTCCGCGCGGCGGGACAAGGCGAGGGTCTGGGCGCATAAAGCGGCGGCGAAGCTCGCCGGCGAAGGCCTCGGAAAGGCCGCCGGCGCCGAGCGGCGCGGCCCGAATGCGCCGTCGAACTCCCAGTGGATTCCGTGGACCTTCGGCGGGCGCCTCTACCTCGACGGCGGCCCGGC
>JBCDKB010000541.1:0-5660 GCA_038747035.1 Acidobacteriota bacterium
CGAGGTCGAAGGTCGCCAGCCGCCGGGCCGGCGGACGGTAATCCGGCCCGCCGGCCGTCACCACCCGCGCCACAAACTCTCGGATCGTCCGCTTGGCTTCCGTGTCGTTCCACGACGGCAGCGGATCGCGGTCCGCGCCGGCCACGGCCCCGGGAGCCCGGCCCGAGGCGCAGCCGAAAACGGAGGCGCAGACCAGAAGCAGCGCACCCAGGATAGCCATCCGGCTCCCGCGCGAGCGGACGCAGGCTTCAGCGGGGTCATCGATCATCACTCTCCTCCTCGTCCGCATTGCGCGGTCACTGTCCATAGAGTCCCGTCAGGTCTTGAGACATTGGGGCACGCCGCGGGTCCGGGACCGGAAGATCGAGCATATCGAGTCAGCGTCACCGGGACAGCTAGCCGCCAAATGACGATCAAGCCATCCCTTAAAATCCGCTGGTCTGAAGCCTTGCCGGCCCGAAGCTGGGCTCCCCAACGTGCCACGGAGACTCGATGTCCAGCATGCTCCACCTCTTGCCGGTCGAGGCCTACACCTCCCGGCCCTGGTTTGACCGCGAGATGGTTGAGATCTTTTCAAAAACCTGGCGATACGCCGGATTCCGCGAGATCTCACCGAACCTGGCCAGGACCTGACGGTCCAGGCGGGTCATAACAATATCTTTTTCGTCATGGGGCAAGACCGCCGGCTGCGGGCCTTCCACAATATCTGCCGCCACCGCGGTACCCAACTCATTCGCGCGGTGGGCAAGACTGAAAAAGTCCTGACCTGTCCATACCACGACTGGACCTACGACCTCGAAGGCCGCTTGCTCCCTGCTCGAGGCCGCCCAGGCCGCCGGCCTCGAGCCACCTTTCTCCTGCCAAGCCGGGCACTGCGGCGCCTGCTGCGCCCGCCTCCTTAAGGGCACCGTCCAGATGCAGACCTGGGCGGCCCTCTCAGACTCGGAGGTCGAGGCCGGCTGGATCCTAACCTGCCGAGCGGTGGCCACCGGCGAGGCGGTGACGATCACCTACGACGACGGCCCCGAATAAGCCGTCGGCGGGCGCAGCCGCTATTTGAGGGTCACCGAGGTCCGGCGCAGGCCGTCGGTTTCGACCGTTCCCTCAAAGATCCGCCCGTCACTGGTTTCAACCCGAAGGGTCCAGAGGCCTGCGGGGATGCTCGGTATGGACCCTCGGCCGCGGTGGATCCGGGGAGCGTTTGGCGCAAGGCTCGGCGGCAGCCGCCCGTAAAGCTCGCCGTCCGGACCGAAGACGCGGACCGTCGCCCGGGGGACGCTTTCGAGCGCCGGGACCTCGATCTCGAGACCCGCCGCCGGCTCTAGCTCCACCCGCAGGGGCTCGCCCGGTATTGTCACCTCGCGGATCTCGAACATGGCGCCGTCGACGCGGATGACCACCTGCCACTGCCCCGGCGGCAGCCGGCGGGCGCGGAACACACCGTCAGTCCGACGCACCTGCTCAGCGCCGACGACCTCGCCCGCGCCGTCCAGCGCGATCAGCATCAGCGACTCGACCGGCCCACCGTCCAAGCGCAGCGGTTCGACCACCAGCTCGGCGGTGCGCTGGAGCTCGATCAAGACATCGGTCCGATCCCGATCCATCTCCAAGTCCACGACTTTCATGCCCCGCCGGTCGTCGCCCTCGGCGAAGGCCCGATAGGAGCCCGCGGGCTGATTCGGGAATGTGAAGTAGCCCTCGCCGTCGGTCACGGTAGACCTCGTGCTCTGAAGCTCGGCGCCCAAGACGCGGACTCGAAGGCCGCCGGCCCCGACGCCGAGACTATCGATGACCCGCCCCGAGAGTTGGAACGTGGTGATCTCGATCACGACCTCTTCGCCGGCCCACGATTCACGAACCCATCGATACTCACCCCAAGGGCCGGTCAAGGGAAGACCGACGGTTCCAGGTTGAATCCCTTCAAGCTGGAAACGCCCGGCGGCGTCCGTCATGGTGTCGTACTTGACGCGAACGTTGGCGGCGGGCTCACCATTGTGGAGCACCGTGCCCCGCAGCGGCAGCCCCCGTCCCCCGAGCTCGAGCTCGACCTGCACTTCGCGGTCCCCGGGCGCCACCACGACCTCCCGGGAAGCCTCGACCTGGCGCCCCTCGAGGCTCGCCGTCACCCGCCAGCGCCCGACGCCGATGGCTTCGACGGTAAACGCTCCGTCGAGGTCGGCGACGCCGGTCCGCCACTCGGTTGCGCCGTAGGCGGCCAGAGGTCGGATCTCTGTCGCCCTGATCGCGAGCATTTCACCCTCACCCGCCGCCAGGTCCGTCACGCGACCAACGATCTTTGCCCCGGGGTCGAGCCGCAGCAGAAGGCCGTCGATCGACGCGCCGTCGACCTCGACCGTCTCCGTCGCCGAGGCAGAGCCGGGCCGGGAGGCGACGACCCGGTAGGTCCCGTTCCGCGGGACACCGAAGCGAAATCCGCCGTCACTCTTCTGCGACCGGAATCGGTCGAGCTCGCTCTCCAAGCGTACGGTGGCGTCCGCCACGGGCTCGCCTTCGGCGTCGACCACGCGACCGGCGATGGAGAGCAGGAGACCTTCGAGCTGAAAGTCCCGCGACGCCTGCGGGGACGCCACCTCGATATCGCCGACGTAGCGCAAGAAATCAGGGTGGCTGATGTAGAGGACGTATCGACCCTGGGTGAGGCCGTCGAGGCGGTAGAAGCCGCCGTCCTCCGAAGTCGCTGACCGGCTGACCGAGGGCCGACCGCCGGGTCTAGACGCCGCCTTCGACACGAGGCTGAAGCGCGCACCGACGACGGGCTCCCCGCCCTCGGAGAACACCCGGCCCTCCAGCTGTGCGCCCGGGGTCATCGAGATCACCAGATCTTCGCTGTCCTCCCCGGGCCCTAGGTCCACCGTCACTTCCGTCAAGGCGTACCCCTCCGCCTCGACGCCGATCGTGATCTCCCCCGGGGTCAGGCCCGAAAGGGTGAACGTGCCTTCACGGTGGGGAGACAAGGCCATCGACGTGCGCCGTCCCCCTGGCCCGGCGAGCTTCCCGGCCTGGGTCGCGCTCACCAGACCTTCAAGCACCGGCCGCCCGGCCTCGTCAACCACCCGACCGCGGATCGTCGCCTGGCGGTGGAGCACTTGCTCGACCTCGACGGACGAGACCGCCAACCTGCGATGAACACTCACGTAGTCCGGGTGGCTGAAGTTCACCGACGCCCCCGTCCCCGGCGCCCGCGGACCCAGGCGAGCGCGCCCCCGGGTGTCGGTCAGGCCCTCGCTCCCGAGCTCGCTGGATAAGAGTGAACGGAGATCGCCGGAGAGCGACCGCGGAAACTCAAAGTGGACGTTCACCCGCACGTCGGGGATCGGTTCGCCCCCGACGTCGACAGCTCGTACCTGGAGGTCGACGCCGGGCTGGAGCGTGATGTCGCCGATGTCTTGGTCCTCCCCCGGCCGCACGACAACCCCCGGCAGTAGACGTCGGGCGGTCGACGCACTTCCGATGAGCACGACGTGTCGGCCAGCTCCGACGCCGTCGAGGGAAAAGAACCCGTCGGGCCCGGACGTCGCCGGGCCCGCGCTTTGGGCATTCTCGCGGCTGAGCCGCCGGTGCGCCTCACCGTCCCCGGCCTGGTGATAAATCGATACCGTTCCGCCGACGATCGGTTCACCCTCCCCGTCCACGAGCCGGCCGAGAACGCGGCCGCCGTCGGCGAAGACGAGGTCGACCTCGTCCTCCGGCGGCGGAGCCAGCGCCGCGGCGACGGGCCTCGGCGGGAGATGCGCCCGCAGGGTGTAGGTCTTCTCGCGACTCAAGTCGTTAAAGCGGTAGTGACCGAGGGAATCGCTGAAGGTCGACGGCCGGATCGCCCGCTGGCCCTGGTGCTCGTCATCGAGGTGGACTTCGACGCCGGCCAGCGGCGCTCCATCGGCGTCGATGACGCGACCGAAGACCGGACGCGTCGGTTCGAGACGGACCTCCCCGACCTTGGAGAACTTCCGTTTTCGATAGCCCTCTGCGTCGGCGTGGATCACCCCGAGATTCGCCGCCGGTTCAAAAACCCGCCACAGGAACTCACCGCCGCGGCCGCTGCGGGTCGAAAGCAGGCTCAGTCCGTCCTTCCAGATAAAAGCCCCGGAGACGCCGGCGTCATCCGCGGCGTCGACGACCGCCCCCCGCTGCTCGATCACCCGCGGCAGGCGGATTTCCGCCTCGCCGTTCCATTTTGTGCGGAACCGAAGCCCCTCCGGCGTGATCAGGTCCACCGGCCGACGCGGGTTGAGGTCAGCCGGAAACGCCGCCATGCCGTCGACGTCGGTGAATCGCGGAGCCCCCTCTTCAAGGCGCACCAAGACCGCGGCCGGCCGCCCCAGAACGTCGACGATCCGGACCTGCCGGGTCTCGGCCGGAGCGAAAGCGAGTCTGCGCGCCGTGGGGCCGGTCACCAGGTTCCACGCCCTGACAAGGTCACGGTGCCCCGCGTAGACGGCGAGGTACTCCGACGCGACAAACGGAATGCTCGCCGTGCCGTCGGCGCCGGTGACCGCCCGGCGAGGCGCCGGGCCCCAGCCGCGGTGGCGAATGGCGGCCAGATCCCAAGGGCCACCGGAAACGGCCCGCCAATGGGCGTGGATCCAAGCCTCGCCGAGCGGCTCACCGTCGAGCCCGAGCACGACGATCCTCTGCTCGAAAGAAGGTCGCAGTCGCAGAGTGTGGAGCGTCTTCGGCTCCAGCAGCGGATGGACCGACACCTCCATAGGAACGAACCCGTCGAGCTCCGCACGCACCCGGTAGAAGCCCTCCTCCGGCGCCCGGAGCACGAACCAGCCGTCGGCCCCGGTCAGCGCCGCGTCGACCGTTTCACCGCCGAACGCCTCCCCCGCCAGCACCGCCCGGGCCGCTTCGTAGGCCGTCGGCTCCGACATCAGGTCCACCGTCACGTTTTCCGCGGGACGTCCATCACCGTCGAGAATCTGCCCTTTGAGCTCGAGGCCGAGGGCCGGAAAGACTCCCAGGGCAGAAAGGCCTAGCGAGAAAAATAGAATCAAGCCGGATCTCATTGTCATGTTCAACACCTCAAAACACCTCCATTAAGAGACCCCGAATCCGGGTGCAAGCTCTGGAACCCCTTGGATCGTAATACAAAACCTCAACTGATCGACGGAGGCGTCTCAGAAAAGAAAAGAGCCCTATCCGCCCCGGGTCCCGATCTTGTTCACTGACCGGCTTTCCGCCATGATGTCGCGCATGCCCACGCCTGAGATCCAGAATCTCCTGGTCGATCTACCGCCGGACCTCACCACCGCCGACTCCGCCGAAGAGCGAGTGGACGTACTGGTCGAGAACAGCCAGCTTCGCATCGAACGCATCGTCTCGACCGGCCAAGCGTCGCCCCCCGGCTTCTGGTACGACCAAGACGAGGACGAATGGGTGACGGTGCTCTCCGGCCGCGCCGGGCTGCGCTTCGAACACGAAGAAGACACCCGCCGCCTCGGGCCCGGAGACCAGGTCAACATCCCCGCCCACGTTCGCCATCGGGTCGAATGGACCGCCGAAGACGAGCCCACGATCTGGCTGGCCGTCTTCTACCGAAGCTGAGCGCCGCTTCCCGATCGGACGGTGCACGACCCGGATCCGTCTCTCCGGCGTCAGGGCGCGGCATGCCAGCGCCAGCGCAGCGCAGGCGCATC
>JBCDKB010000542.1:0-5656 GCA_038747035.1 Acidobacteriota bacterium
CGATGAGGCCCACTTGCGCAAAGTCCTTTCCCAGCTCGAAGCCGATCGCGTGGCGACCGAAACCCGCGTGCTCGAAAACGAGGCGAAGGTCCTCTACCTGCAGGACAAGATGGAGAATCTTCCGGACACGATCGCCGCCGAGTCGACGATCACCGAAAGCGACACCGTCAAGCTGATCAAGCAAAACATCCTGAGCTTGGCGATGCAGCGGAGCGAGCTCCTGTCTCGCTATACGCCCACCAGTACCCGGGTCCGAGACATCGAACGCCGCATGGAAGAGGCCCGCAAGCTGCTCGAGGAGACGGAAGACACGACCCTCGAAGAAGTCATGACGGCGGCGAATCCCGCGCTCCAATCGCTTGAGATCGAGCTCGTGACCACCGACGCCAATCTCGCCGCGTCGATCGCCCGAAAACAGGCCCTCGATGAGCAAATTGACAGCTATCGGCAGAAGCTATCCCGACTCGAGCTCCTCGGGACTGAGCTCCGGCGCCTGGCGAACGACGTCGAAAATAAGGAGAACGCCCACCAGAATTACCTCCAGAAGGAGGAAGAGGCGCGGCTCTCGAGCTCCCTCGACGAATCGGGCATCGTCAACCTGGCGATCTTCGAGCGCGCCGAGCCGCCGGTGGCGGCCGAAGCGTCGAAGTCCCTGTTCATCATCCTCGGCGGACTCATCGCCGGCGTGGCCCTCGGCGTGCTGGCGGCCTTCATCCGAGATTTCCTCGACCCGAGACTCAAGGGCAGCGCCCAGGCCTTCAGGCTTTCCGGAACCCCGATCGTCGCGGAGATCCCCCGCCGGTGAGCTGGCGCGAACGTTTCCGCCGCCTGCCGCTGATCGGCCGATTCGTCGGTGACGACGAGCGGCAGGTCGCCCGCCCCCACGGCTACGACCTCATCGGCGAGCTCGAGCACGACCTCGACCCCGAACAGCTGCCGCCGGCGAAACAGCAGGCCGCCCACGCCGCCCTGCTCGAGTCGCTGCGGGCCCTGCGCACGTCGCTCGACGTGCCGACCGTGGTCATCGCGGCGGTTGATCGGGCCGAAGCCGCTCGCCCCGTGATCGCCGGCTTGATCATCCAGGCCCACCTGCGGGGTCTACGCCTCTCCCTCGGCAAGTTGGTTCCCGGGCAAGGCTACCGGCTGCTGCGCAAGCGCCTGCCGAGGGGCCTCGGCGAAGACGGCACCCGACCGCCGCGCGTCGGCGACGATGACGACCTGGCGCTCCGCATCGTCGGCGCGCCGGACAGCGAACGCCTGCGGCGCTGGTACGAAGTGGCCGCGGCCGACCGGGACCTCTTGATCATCGAAGCCCCGCCGCTGCTCAGCTCCGTCGACGCCGCCCTGCTCGGCCGCGCCTGCGACGGTTTGGTCCTCGTGAACGAGTCGATGCTGACTCGCCAGGAGGACCTCGAAACGGCCCTCGAGCGGGCGCGCGCCGCCGGCTGCCCACCCCTGGGCCTGATCATGGACCGCCACCGCGAGTGGCTGCCGCGCATGATCCGCAAGATTCTGCCGGGTTACCCGCGGTCGATTCGCCACGGCGGACCGAGCGAGTCGAGCTAAGACCAGGCCAGCCCCGCTCGGACCGAGCGAAGCCGTCGACGCTAGGCCATATTGCCGGCGTCGACAATCAGTGACTGGCCGGTGGTCGCCATCGAGTCTTCGGAGAGCAGGAAAGCCACCGTACCGGCGACGTCATCCGGAGTGACGCCGCGCTTGAGGACTTCCGGGTCGCGCAGCTGCTCCACGGTCGCCTCGGTGAGGTGGGACGTCATATCCGTCGCCACATAGCCCGGGATCACCGCGTTGACGCGGATACTTCGCCGGCCCATCTCTCGCGCCAGGCACCGGGTCATGGCGAGGAGCCCGGCCTTGGAAGCGGCGTAGGCCGCCTGACCGGACACGCCCCGAATCGCCGATAGCGACGAGATATTGACGATGCTGCCCCGGCGCCGGGACACCATCGCCCGCAGCGCGGCCCGACACATGCGGAACGTGCCGCCGAGGTTTGTATCGATGACTTCGTCCCACGAGTCGAAACTGGCCATGGCGAGGATCTCGCTCCGCTCCATGCCGGCGTTGTTGACCAGTCCGTAAAGCGGCCCGAGCTCCGCTTCTACTTCCTTGATCAGACTTTCCGGACGCTGGCGGTCCTGAAGATCGAACTGAAAAGCCTTAGCGACGCCGGACGTCGCCTCGACGACTTCCTTCGCCGCGTCCTCTCCACTTCGCCAGGTAAAGGCGACCGGGCCCCGCCTGGCGAGCCGTTCAACGATGGCTCGGCCGATACCCCGGCTGCCGCCTGTCACGAGAATTACAGTGTCCTGCATGGGCGCTATCTCAGCACGTCTCGGGAGCCGGCCGCAACTGGCCCAGGCACCGCCCTCGGAAGAACCTCTTCGGCCCTGACTCCTTTTAAATCGACGATAATGGGCGACGCCGCTCCGATTCTTTCTTTCCCCGGCTCCAAGCCGGCCACACCGCCGAGGTCAGTCCACGATGCCGATTATCCCTCCGGGTGGTACCCGCGACATGCGTCCCGAGGTGTTGCCCCCGTCTTTGCTCACCCACTTCAATGACGACTTCGTGCGGTCCTGCGACCTGCTTGAAGAGTATGTGGAGCGGACCGCGCTCGGTATCTTGGTGGACCTCGGGGTGGAGAGCGTCCTGCCGGCCACCGTCGACGGGGTCGTGGACCGACTCCGCCTCGACGCCGGCGCAGCCCGAGTCCCCGTCCTGTGGCTGCTGTCTCTCCTTGCGGATCGGGGTCACCTCGAGCGAGCCGAAGGCGATACCTTCCTGTGCCCGCGGCCTCTGCCGCCACAAGACCCCGACGAGATTCGCCGACGCCAGGAAGAGCACGATCCTTCCGCCCTTCCGTCCTACGATATCGCCGCCTTCGCCGCCGAGTCCTACCCGACGTGCCTGCGCGGTGAGGTTTCCGGCGAGCGGGCCCTCTTTGCGCCGCAGCGGCTCGCCCACTGGTCGCGTTATTTCAACAATGCCAACCCGCTCTATGCCATCAATAACAGGCTGCCGGCGATGGCGGCGGCGGACGGCGGCTCGGTGCGTTCGATCCTGGAGCTCGGCGGCGGCCTCGGCAGCGGCGGCGAAGCGCTGCTCGGCGAGCTTCGAACGCGGGGGCGTCTCGACGAGGTCGAACAGTACCGCTTCACCGATATCTCGCCGGTTTTCCTCCGCCGCGGGCAGCGCGCCCTCGCCGCGGCAGCCCCCGACGTGCCTTTGGTGGCCGGTCGACTCGATATCGACAAGCCGCTTGAGGAACAGGGCGTCGAGCCCGCCAGCGTCGACCTACTCTTCGCCGTCAACACCGTCCACGTCGCCCGCGATCTTGGCGCCACCCTCGGCGATCTCTTCGCGACGCTGGCCCCAGGCGGGCGCCTGGTGATGGGCGAAGGCATCCGTCCGTTCGCCGGCCAAGCGATCTACTCCGAGCTCGTCTTCCTTCTGCTCGAGTCCTTCCGCAATCCGGTGCTCCACCCCGACTACCGACCGGCGGGCAGTTTTCTGACCCCGGAACAATGGACGCTTGCTCTGGAATCGGCGGGCTTCGTGGACGTCGAGCTTCTCCCCGACATCACCCGCGTCCGGGAGCACTATCCGTCTTTCCTGGTGGCGAGCGTCTCGGCGCGCAAGGCCTGAAGCGCCGGAACCTAGGCTTGAGGCCAGGGCGCCCGGAAGCAGAACCACCGGTGCGGCTCCCGCCCGATCGCCCACTCGATATCGCCGACGAAGGCGCGGGTCGCTTTTTCAAGACCGGCGTCACGGTCCCGGCCGCGATCCACCCGGATCGGAGGGCGGAAGATCAAGCGATAGTGCCGCCGGCCCTCACGCAACACAAAAGCCGGCAGAATGGCAAGTTGCGCCGTCCGTGCGAGGGTCGCCGGCCCCGCCGGTAGCGGGAAGGGCAAGCCGAAGAGGTCCACGTCCAAGTCTCGACCGTGGAAACGCCCGAGGAGGTGCCGGGTCCGGGACGCTTCCGGAGCGTGGACGAAGTTCGGCGGCGGGTTCTGGCCCACGGCGATCCAACTATACTGGCTGCTGTGCTGTCGATAGTGGACCTTTTGGTGGTCGTGGGTCTCGGTGCGCTCTTCGCCACCTTCCTGCCGATTTGGTGGATGGTGCGGTTGGATCTGTCCTTCATCACCTATTTCGGCAGCTGGAGTTTAGGATTTCTGGTCGGGCCGAGCGACTTGATGCTCGGCATGATGGTGGGGGCGTTGATCGTTCGGGGTCGCCGCGCCGAAGAGTGGCGGCTTGCGAAGTTTCCGTTCATCTTGTGGTGGCTCGTGCTCTTGACGCTCCTCTGCCTGTCATATGTCAAAGCACCGATTCACCACGAGCACCTGACCGACCCGATCCGCGTGACCTATCAGCTGCTCCGCTATTGCCTCCGCCCGATCGCTTACCTGCCGCTGATTCTGGTCCTCATCCGCAGCGCCAAGCGCACTTACACCGTGATCTTTGTGATCCAGGTCGCCGCCCTGCAGGTAACGCTAATGGCGATCAAGCAGGGCATGACCGGCATGAGCGCGACGCCGGGCCCTTTTCTGACCGGCAATCAGCTCGGCGGCGTGCTGCTGATGCCGACCATGATGGCGGTGGTCGGCGCCGTCCTGCCTCGCACGAAGCCCCAGTTCATTATCTCCATCGTGAGTCTGCCGCTCATCGCCCGGGCGCTACTCTACTCGGAGTCGCGGGGCGCCCAAGTCTCGCTGGTGGCCGGCTGCCTCTTCTTCTCCGTGATGCTGATCACCCAGCACGTCGGCCGAAAACGACTCCGATGGATGTCGCCGCTCATGCTGATCGGCTTTATCGCGATTCTCCCGGCGATGCCGATCATCCTGTCTCGGCCCTCGATCAAGCACGCCCTGTCGGCCTCAGACGCGAGCGAAGACTCCAACATGAAGTGGCGGATGGAGGAACGGTGGCCGCACTTCTGGGCAATCGCCCTCGACAACCCGATCTTCGGCGTCGGGACCGAGGTCGACGCTTCCCTCGGCCCGAAGGCCAACACGCCGCATAACGGTTACCTGGCGATGGCCGTGCTTTGGGGCTTCCCGGCGGCCGGCATCATCGTCCTTCTGGCGCTCAGGACGCTGTGGAACGGAGTCGTCCTCTACCGACGATCTCGACGGGTCGACCATCGGCTCTTCGGTCTTACCGTATGCTCCGCCATGGCCGCCATCTTGACCCACCAGATCGTCGAGGTGACGCTCATCCACACCTATACCTACAAGGTGTTCTGGTTTTTGCTCGCCACGTCGGAGCTGGCCAAGCGCTGGCCCGACGACGACGACGAGGCGCCGGCGTTCTTTCTCACTCGCCGGCAGCTCCACGGCTTTGAACCGGCGCCGACCCCCGCCCCGCCGCCCCAGTCGGTCGGCGTCCGCGGCTAGTCGCAGCCGCGCATCGAAGCCGCTCCGATCCGTCGATCGGCAGCACCCACAAACGGCCCGGGCGAATCCGCACCGGGCCGTTTCTCCACTGAAGACGGCAATCCCCCCAGGGGGCGGCGGGGGGCGGGGGGGCCGCCGGGGCGGCGGCGCCCGCCCCCCCGGGAGCGGGAACCGGGGTGGGGGGGGGGTGCCCGGCCAAAACAACCCCGCCCCCACCCAGGGGCCGGGCACCC
>JBCDKB010000543.1:0-5639 GCA_038747035.1 Acidobacteriota bacterium
GGCCGCTTTTTTACCCCGAGCCCCCCTCGTGGTAAAAGCCGTTCACTGCACCTAACTAGCAGGAAGCGTGCCAGGGTCCGTTTTCCCGAAAAATCAGCAAATTCAAGGCCGACCGGTCGGAAGGTTCCCCGGAAGGGACGGGAATCTTTACCCTCCAGGGAGTTTTTCCCTGGGCCTATTATGGGAATAATTCCCATGTGGCGGTTGATTCGACCCTCACAGATAACCCAGCGCTTCTAAGCGTCGGCGGGTTTCGGGATCGAGGTCGACCTCCGCCGCGTCTTCCCGAACCTCCAGCCGCCGGCGCATTTCTTGAACCAGCCATCCCCGCTCCAGGGGCATCGAGTCGACGAGGTTATTGAGCTCCCCGGGGTCCGTCGAGAGGTCGAAAAGCTGAAATCGACCGAGGCGATCGCCGCCGATGCGTTCCGCCGTCAGCTTCAGGGGGGTCCGGTAGAGGGCCGCGCGTTCGGCGCCGTCGAGGTGGAGGTGGCTAAACACCCATCGCCCCCGGCGGCGATCGGCGCCGGGGGCCCGCTCAACCCGGGCCAGTTGACCCAGTGGCTGACCTTCGAGGGTGGCGGGGACCTCGACGCCGGCCCAGCCGAGCAGCGTCGGCATCACGTCGAGGTGCTGGACGCGGGCGGTGACCCGGCCCGCCGGGAGTCGCCCGGGGGCCCGGACGATCATCGGCACTCGAACGGACTCCTCGAAGAGCGAGCGGCCGTGCTCCAGGTTCCCGTGCTCGTAGAACTCTTCGCCGTGGTCAGAAAGCAAGAGAAGGGGTGCCCCTCCGAGTCCGTGCCTGTCTAGCGTCCCTAGGAACTCGCCGAAGACCTCGTCGCTGTAGGCCGCCTCAGCGTAATAGAGCGCCCGGAGATCATCGAGGACCGCCTCGTTGCGCGGCGTCCGTCCGGCGCGCATATCGTCCAGCCAGCGCATGGTGTCCGCGGCCACGGACGGATCGACGTCGGCTGCCCAACGGTCGCGGGCCTCTGCGGGTGGCGAGTACGGCGAGTGGGGATCGAGCGTATGGACCCAGAGAAAAAGCGGCCGCTCCGGATCCCTCCCCTCCTCCAGCCAGGTCAGCACCCGCGCGTGGACCTCTTCGGCGGTCGCGGTTTCCGGAAAGTCTACGAAGACGTCAAAGCCCTGGTCGAAACCGAAGGTGCGAGTCAAATTTGGATTCGTATTGAAGGCGGCCGTCTGATAGCCCGCGGCGCTGAGCAACTCCTGGAGCGTGACCCGTTCCGGCGCCAGGACGTGGCGCCTGGACAGGGCGCCGTGGGCCGGAGGAGAAAGGCCCGTCAAGACCGACGCCATCGACGCTTTGGTCCACGAGGACTGCGCCACCGCCTGCTCAAAGACCGTGGCCGCCTCGGCGAATCGGGCCATGGTGGGCGTCGGCACGGGCCCGCCGTAGACTTCGAGCACGTCAGCCCGCAGCGTATCGATGCTGTAGATGACGATCGACGGCGGAGTCTCCTTCGACGTCTCGCCTGTGGGAGGAGTCGCCGCGGCCGCGGCGTCCGGCGCCGCCTCCGTCGACCCCTGCGGGGGACCGAGCAGACGCGGCCGATGGACGATCGCGCCGCCGTCGCCGAAGGCCTCGAGGCGTAGACGGAGGAGCCCTTCCGGGAGTGGGGAATCGCCGGCGGTGAGGGGGCGTCGGCCGGGCTGACCGTCCGGGGCGAGGGCGGACTTGACTTCCGCGAAGATCTGGGCCGACCCACGGATCCGTAGGTCTTCAACCGAGAGCACGGTGTCCGCCGGAACCTCCAAGAAATAGTCGATCCGTCCGCCGCCAGGAATCCACAGGCGCTCCCCATCTGCACGGACGTCAACACTTTCCCGCGCCGGGTGGTCGGGGTCGAGCAGCTCCAATCGATAGACCGCCGCCGCTAAGGGGCGGCGGTCCTGGGCGCCGACGGCTTCTTTCGGGGATTGATTCCATCCCCAGTGCAGCGCCAAGGCATTCGGCCCCGACTTCTGATGTTGCGCTGGAATATCGAGCTCGATGACCTTCGGCGTCGGCGAGACCTGCGCGCGGCCGAGCTCGACCTCACCGAGCTCGACGCGCACCGTCTGTGGAGGCGCCCCTTCGAAGTGGAAGGACCGCACTTCGAGCCTCAGCTGCAGGGGGCGCGGATCGAGTATCGACAACTCGAGGCGGCTCGACCCTCCGACCGCCCACACGAAGCGGCCGTGTCCGTCGATCTCATCGCGGGTTGACCAGCCGCCGGAGAGGACGCGGCGGGCCTCAGGGGTACCGAAAATAAGGGCCCTCGGCTCGACCAGGGTGTCGGCGTATCGAGCTTCCGCGGCGAGATCGAGCAGGACCCTGCGATCCGGCTCACGGGGTGTCGAGCAGGCCACGAGGCTGACGGCGAACACAGAGAAAACGATGGCCAAGCGCGTCATAGCGGCTGCATCATAATCCCAGGCCCGTCCGGCCCGGTGGAACACCCGGATTCCCGAGGAATCCGGCGCCGAGCTCCGGGTCGATACGTTATTCTTCAATTGGTCGCGGCTCGCTGATCCACTCGGCGCCCCCAAGCCCGCGGGCCATCCCCCACGCCTTCCTCCCATCCTCGCGCCCCCGCGGCGCCCTCCGAGGAGATCCTCACGTGAAACGACTGCTCTTTTGCGCCCTCGCGGCCCTGGCGCTGACGCCGACGGTGGCTGCCGGCGGCATTCTGCCCTTTGATCCGACCATCGAGACCCTCGATAACGGGTTGCAGGTCATCCTGATTCCCATGCCCGCCGACGGATTGGTGTCCTACTGGACGGTGGTTCGTACCGGCGCCCGCGATGAGGTCGAAGAGGGCCGCACCGGATTCGCCCATTTTTTCGAACACATGATGTTCCGCGGAACGGAGAAGTACCCCGCTGAAGTGTTCAACGAGAAGATCACGTTGATCGGCGCCAACTCCAACGCCTACACCAGCACCGACCTGACCGCCTACTACGCCACCTTCGCTGCGAAGGACCTGGAGCTGGTCATCGACCTCGAGAGCGATCGCTTCCAGAACCTCCTGTTTAGCGAAGAAGTCTTCAAGACCGAAGCGGGGGCCGTCTACGGCGAATATCGGAAGAACCGCGCGAGCCCTTTCTTCACGATCTACGAAGCCCTGCGCGGCGCCGCTTTTTCTGAGCACACCTACGGCCATACGCCGATGGGCTACGTCGAAGACATCAAAAAGATGCCGGAGGCGTTCGACTACTCGAAGACCTTCTTCCAGCGCTTTTACCGTCCAGAAAACTGCATCGTGATGATCGCCGGCGACTTTGATGTCGTTAAGACGCTCGACTTGATCAAGCGGTACTACGGCCCGTGGCAGTCTGGATACCAGGCCCCCGCGGTGCCGCCGGAACCGGAGCAGACCGAAGAGATTCGGATCGACGTTCCTTACCCCGGCTCGACCCTTCCGATGATGTGGATGGCCTATAAAGCTCCGGCCTATGACCCGGCGGACCCGGTCCAGGTCGCCAGCTTTGTGCTCGCCGAGCTCGGATTCGGCCAGACCAGCGATCTCTATCGCCAGCTGGTGCTCGAGGAGCAGCTCGTGGTGTCGCTGAGTGCTTCCGCCTCCTCGTCACGGGACCCGGGGCTCTTCGACATCATCACCCGCGTCAAGGATCCCGCGAAGCTGGGCGATGTGGAGGCGGCCATCGACGGCGCCATCGCCCAGTTCCAAAGCACTCCCCCGAGCGCGGAGGACGTGGCGAAGGTGAGGTCTCGTCTCAAGTACAGCTTCTTGATGGGCCTTGACACGCCCGGCAACGTCGCCGGCGGTTTCGCCAGCCTCCTCGGCGTGACCGGCGACCTCGGGAGCATCGATACCTTCTACGCAACCCTCGCCGAGGTCACGCCCGAACACGTGCAGCAGGCCGCGGAGCAATACCTACAAGAATCCAGGCGCACCGTCGCCACGCTGCAAGGAGACCGGTGATGTCGGCCCGCTTTGTCCTTCTCTTCCTGCTCGCGGTCTCCCTACTCCTCGGTGGCTGCCAGGCCGGCGGCCCCGCGGACGGCGATGGCGACGGCGCCATGCCCGAACTCGACAACGCCGTCTTGATGCCGGTCGACGGCGACGCGACCATCAGCTTCACGGTCTATTTCAAGGTCGGCTCCCAGAATGATCCGCAGGGCAAAGAAGGCCTGGCGGCGCTGACCGGCTCGATCATCTCCCAAGGCGCCACGACCGAGAACGCGTACGCCGATATCCTGGACAAGCTCTACCCCATCGCCTCGGGCTACGGCGTGAACGTCGACAAGGAGATGACCACCCTCACCGGCCGCACCCACCGGGACAACCTCGACGCCTTCTTTGAGATCTTCACCGACGCTTTCCTCAAGCCCGCGTTCGACCCCGCGGATTTTGAGCGCCTCAAGGCGGTGCAGAAGAGCGGCATCGAAACCTCCCTGCGCTTTTCGAATGACGAAGAGCTCGGCAAAGCGGCGCTTACTTCCTTCGTCTTCGGCGGCACGCCCTACGAGCACCCGATTGAGGGCACGGTCAGCGGCATTGACGCCATCACCCTCGACGATGTGAAGGCCTTCTACACCGCACATTACAACCGCGCCAACGCGGTCATCGGACTCGGCGGCGGCTTCGACGCGGATCTCGCCACGCGCTTCCACGCGACGCTCGGCTCCTTGCCCGAGGGGCAGGCCGTCGCGCCGGCGGCGGTCGAGGCGCCGACCATCGAGGGCCGCCGGGTGCTGCTGGTCGACAAGCCCGGCGCCGATGCGTCGATCAGCTTCGGACTCCCCGTGGGCGTGGCCCGCGGCGAGCGCGACTTCTACGCCCTGTGGATCGCCAATTCGTGGCTCGGAGAGCACCGCAACACCGCCGCCCACCTTTTCCAGGTGATCCGCGAGATCCGCGGTTTGAACTACGGCGACTATTCCTACATCGAGGCCTTCCCGGCCGGCGGATCCCGGCAGATGCCGCCCACCAACGTCGCCCGTCGACATCAGCTTTTCGAAGGCTGGATCCGGACCTTGCCCAACGAGCAGTCGATTTTCGCCCTGCGCGCGGCGCTGCGGGAGATCGACGATCTGATCGAAGGCGGAATGAGCGAGGAAGAATTCCAGCTCACCCGGTCATTCCTCGAGACGTACCACCTCCACTTCGCCCCGACGACCGCCGATCGCCTCGGATACCGGGTCGATGACGTCTTCTATGGGGTGCCCGATCCGGGGCACCTCGCGCGCTTCGGCGACATGATGAAGTCCATCACCCGCGAGGACGTGAACGCCGCGCTGAAGAAATACCTCCAGACCGGCGACTTGAAGATCGCGATCGTGACGGGCGACGCGGAAGGTCTGAAGACGACGCTCGAGAGCGGGGCCCCGACTCCGATCACTTACGCCAGTCCGAAGTCAGATGAAGTTCTGGCGGAGGACAAGCTGATCGCGGCCTACCCGCTCAATATCGCCAACATCGAGACCGTGTCCGTCCAGGACATCTTCGGCCAGTAGCCGTGCCCGTCGTCGACAACCCGGGCGCCCCGGCCCCCGGCCGTCGCGAACTCGAAGCGGCGGCCGAACGGGTCCGGGGGCTCGCCCACCGGACCCCGGTCATGACCTCCGCCACCCTCGACGCGTGTTTGGGGGCGGAGGTTTTCTTCAA
>JBCDKB010000544.1:0-5635 GCA_038747035.1 Acidobacteriota bacterium
GGCGTCCGGGGGGTTTCGAGTGGATACGGCGCAGTGAGGCAGGATGCCCAGGCGGCCGAAATGCGGGAGCTAATTTTGCGCGAGCCCCTCACTTTCCGTACAGATTTAGCCGACATCAGTGCCGCACCTCCGGCGCAGGGCTATAAGCCTGACACGACGATAGGCAGGCAAATATGCCTGACATCGGCCTAGTCAGGCCCGAGGGCCTGACAAAAGAGGTATCAGCCCGGAGGGCCCGAACAAAAAACAAGGAGTCATCTGAGCGTGGCTCTTCTACGCCTCTGAAGGCTCCAGGCCACCGCCAGGCCTTTCCAACCCCGCCTTGCCAGCTGTGCTGGAGCGTCAGCGAGACGGCAGGCCCAGGGCTAGACTCCATCGCTCTCCCCACCTTCCCAAAAACCTGGCACATCCCAGGCGTCCACGCATAGTCCTAGGAGCCCGTCAATACCGCACCAGGCGTCCAACACTTCCAGCCCCAAGCTCGCCCGAACTACATCATTCACACTCTGGCGTCTGACGCCCCTGGCGACCGCGATATCGACCTGAGACTGCCCCCGCCCTAGGGCCGTCAAGGTTTGCCATTGCACCTCACTCCAACCGCGGCTGATCCCCCCCACCGGCCGTGACAGGCGATTCAATATCTCAGTCATTTTCCTTCGCGACGCGACTCCAAAAGCGAACGGGATCTTCTCGGCGTGCGCTTTCTCGATCGCAGCCCGCGCCGCATAGAAACAAGGCCCGTCCATCCCGAGGGCTACATCGCGGAGATCCGTAGCTAGAGGCCCTAGGCCAAAGCCAAGCCGAACCGGGGCGATCGAGCGCATCAGCTCCTGAAAAAACCACCAGAAGTCAGACACCCCCGCAGAGGCGCGAAGCAGGCCTTGAAACTCATCGCCCAGGGTGACCAAAAACTTTGCAGCAATCGAAGATTCAGCCTCCTGGTTAAACCGCTCCAGCGCCCCAATCAAGTGACGCTGCACGGCCGCTCGGTCGGGAAGGCTCTTCGAATCCACAAGGTCCCCGATCACCGCGATATAGAGCTCGCCGGAGGCGAGGTCGGAGCTCACACGGCCTCCGTGATCAGGTTCTCAACGATGAATTCTTTTCGCGCCGGCGTGTTCTTGCCCATGAAGAATTCGAGCGCTTTGCTGACTTCGCCCATGGCGCGGACCTGCACCTGGACCAGGCGGATCTCCCCGCCGATGAAGCGCTTCATTTCGTTGGGGGAGATCTCGCCGAGGCCCTTGAATCGGGTGATCTCGGTGCCCTTAAGTCGCTCTTCAGCGGCGGCGCGCTCGCGTTCGGAGTAGCAGTAGACCGTCTCTTTTTTGTTGCGCACCCGGAAAAGCGGCGTTTCGAGGATGTAGACGTGGCCGCGGGTCACCAGCTCTTCGAAGTAGCGCAGGAAATACGTCAAGAGCAGGTTGCGGATATGCATGCCGTCGACGTCGGCGTCGGTGGCGATCACGACGCGGTTGTAGCGCAGGTCGTCGATCGACTCCTCGATCCCCAAGGCGCGCATGATGTTGTAGAGCTCTTCGTTCTTGTAGATCGCGTCGCGCTTCTGGGAAAAGCAGTTCAGCGGCTTACCCTTGAGCGAGAAGACCGCCTGGGTATCGACGTCGCGAGCCTGGACCATCGATCCGCCCGCGGAGTCGCCCTCGGTGAGGAAGACCATCGATTCGTCGGCGCGGGGTTTGGACGAGTGGTAGTGCACCTTGCAGTCCATCAGCTTGGGGATGCGGATGGCCGTGGCCTTGGCGCGCTCTCTGGCCTTCTTCTTGACCGCCTGCAGCTCTTTGCGGAGCTTTTCATTGGTGGCGATCTTCTTCAGCACCCGCTCGGCGGTCTCGGGGTTCTTGTGCAGCCACAGGTTGACGGCGTCTTTGACCTCCGCCACCACCCAGCCCCGGACGTCGGTGGATCCGAGCTTGTTCTTCGTCTGGCTCTCGAAGACCGGCTCTTGGATCTTCACCGCCACCGCGCCGATCAGGCCGTCGCGGACATCCGAGCCGGCGAAGGTCTTCTTGGCGAATTCGTTGATGCCCTTCAGCACGCCTTCGCGGAATGCGCTCTGGTGGGTGCCGCCGTCGGAGGTGTGCTGGCCGTTGACGAAACTGAAGTAGGTCTCGCCGTAGTTGTGGGTGTGGGTAAAAGCCAGCTCGAGCTTGCCGTGGCGGTGGTGGACGATGTCGTAGAGCGACTCTTCTTCCCCCAGCTCCTCCGAGAGCAGGTCCTTGAGCCCGTCCTTGCTCTTGAAAGTCTTGCCGTTGTAGACGATCGTCAGGCCGGTATTGAGGAAAGAGTAGTAGCGCAGGCGGCGGTGGATGTACTCGTCATTCCACTCGAAGTCGACAAAGATCTCCGGATCCGGGCTGAAGGCGACGAAGGTCCCGTTGCGCGCTTTCTCGCGCCCCTTCTTGTCGTCGAGGAGCTGGCCGCGCTCAAAATTGGCCCGCCGGAACTGGCCGTCCCGCCACGAGCAGACCACGAAGTCTTCCGCCAAAGCATTCACCGCCTTGGTGCCGACGCCGTTGAGGCCGACGGAAAACTGGAAGACGTCGTCGTTGTACTTGCCGCCGGTGTGCATTTTCGACACGCAGTCCACGACCTTGCCCAGCGGGATGCCGCGGCCGTAGTCGCGCACGGTCATGCGATTGCCGTCGCGCGTGATCTCGATGCGCTTGCCGACGCCCATGATGAACTCATCGATGGCGTTGTCGACGACTTCCTTGAGCAGGATGTAGATGCCGTCATTCGGGTTCGAGCCGTTGCCGATACGCCCGATATACATGCCGGTGCGCTTGCGGATGTGGGTGAGCGCATCCAGGGTCTGGATCGCTTTTTCGTCATAGAGCACGGCCTGCTTCGCCATGGCGTCTCCTCTCTTCGCTGCTAACTGCTGCTACCTGCTGCCCGGTGGCGGTGCGCAAGGCACCGCCGTCCCGAAGCTCCGTCTCGTGCCGGGCTCCGCGGCGGGACCTCGTTGTCCATCGCCTCGGCAGACCCGCCTCTTGAGCTGGCCAAGGGCCAGCTCTGTGCGTCCAACCGCCGGGCCGACCCGCGGGGACCGGCCCGTTCCACTGAGAAACCCGGGCCGCCACGAACGGCTCACGGGCGATCCGCCAAGGGCGGCAAACAGGCGGTAATTGTATCAAGCGGGGCGGACCCGCGACAAATTCAAACCTGCGATCATGTAGTCTACCGCCGTCCATGCCGATCAATACGCAGCAAATCACCCGCTACCTTCGGGACTTCGCGGACGGCGATGGTCAGGCGTTTGATCAAGTTGTGTCCCTGGTCTATTCCGACCTCCGGGACATCGCCCATCGGCAGCTGCGCCGGGCCCGCTTCGGCGAGATGCTCGACACCACCGGCCTCGTGCACGAGGCCTACATGAAGATGGTCGACCAGAATCAGGCGCGGTGGCAGGATCGCCAGCATTTCTTCGCGATCACCGCCCACGCCATGCGGCAGATCATCGTCGACTACGCGCGCCGACGCTGTGCCCAAAAACGCGGCGGCGGCGAGGCCCCTGAGGAGCTCGACGAGGGTCGCCACGGCGCCTACGAAGAGGCCGAGCGCATCCTGGCCCTGAACGACGCGATCGAAGGCCTCGCCGAGATCGACGAGCGCATGCTGAAGGTGGTCGAGTGTCGTTTCTTCGCCGGCCTCTCCGAGCAAGAAACCGCCGAAGCCCTCAATATGTCGCTGCGCACCGTGCAGCGCACTTGGAAGCGCGCCCGCGCCTGGCTCAAAGAAGAGCTCGGATAGTCACCGGTCGAGATCCCAGCCCCGCCTACCCATTTTTCCCCTGTCCCCCTTCCGTCACCCCGTTTCCCATCGCTCCCCCAAAACTCACGGCCAACCGCGGTTCGACCGGGCCAGCGCCCGCGACCGCTGAGGATACGAAATGACTGAAATTCGCACGCTGTGCGTCACCGGCGCCGGTCAGATGGGCGCCCAGATCGCGATCCAAGCCGCCCTCGTCGGCCTCGACGTCGCCCTCCACGACCTCAGCGAGGAGCTGCTCGACCGGGCCATTGACGGCAATCGTAAACACCTCGACCGCCGGGTCGCCAAAGGCAAGATGACCGCCGACGAGGTCGACGCGACCTTCGCCCGCATCAAGACCACCACCGACCTCGCCGAGGCCTGCCGCGGCGCCGACTTTGTGCTCGAGGCGGTGGTCGAGAAGCTCGACGTCAAGCGAAAGGTCTTCGCCGACCTCGACCGCTTCGCCCCGGAGCACGCCATCCTGGCGACCAATAGCTCCTACCTCGGCAACTCTCGGCTCGCCGACGTCACCTCGCGCCCCGAGAAAGTCGTGAATATGCACTTCTTCTACCCGCCGCTGGTGATGAAGCTGGTCGAGGTGGTGCGCGGCGCCCACACCTCCGACGCCACCATGGACGCCACCGTCGCCCTCTCGGAGCGGCTCGGCAAGACGCCGGTGCGGGTCGAAAAGGAGCTGCCGGGCTTCCTCGTCAACCGCATTCTGCGGGCCATCACCAACGAGGCCTACTTCCTGCTCGAGAACGACGCCGCCAGCTTCGAAGACATCGACAAAGCGTGCAAGCTCGGCCTCAACCACCCCATGGGTCCCTTCATGCTCGGCGACTTCAGCGGCCTCGACATCGGATATAACGCGCGACTCGAAGAGTGGCGTCGTACCGGCGACGAGGCGGACAAGCCCCCCGCGTCGCTGGAACGGCGCGTCGAGCGCGGCGACCTCGGCCGCAAGACCGGTCGAGGCTTCTACGACTACTCGCAAGAAACCCCCACTCCCACGGAGGATTGATCGATGGATATCAAGAACCAAGTGGCCCTCGTCACCGGCGGCGCGTCGGGCCTCGGCGAGGCGACGCTGCGCGCCCTCGTCGGCGCCGGCGCCAAGGCGGTGATCGCCGACCTGAACGCTGAGCGCGGCGAAACCATCGCCGACGAGCTCGGCGATGGCGTGGTCTTCCAGTCCACCGACGTGTCAAACGCCGACGCCGTCCAGGCGGCGGTCGACCGCGCCGGCGAGCTCGGCGACCTGCGCGTCGCCGTGTCGTGCGCCGGCATCGGCCCGGCGGCCAAGATCGTCGGCCGCGACGGCTCCCCCCACGACCTCGGGCTTTTCCAGAAAGTCATCGGCGTCAATCTCATCGGCACCTTCAACGTGCTGCGCATCGCCTCCGCGGCGATGGCCAAGCTCGACGCCAACGACGACGGCGAGCGCGGCGTGGTGATCAACACCGCGTCGATCGCCGCCTTCGAAGGCCAGGTCGGCCAGGCCGCCTACACGGCGTCCAAAGGCGGCGTCGTCGGCTTGACCCTGCCCGCCGCCCGCGACCTGACCCGGTCCGGCGTGCGGGTCATGACCATCGCCCCCGGCACCTTCGACACGCCGCTGCTCGCCGGCATTCCGCAGGAATACCGCGACAAGCTCGCCGCCGGCATCCCGTTCCCGGCCCGCCTCGGCGACCCGGCCGAATTCGGACGCCTGGCGCTTTCGATCGTCGAGAACGCTTACCTCAACGGCACGGTGATCCGGCTCGACGGCGCCCAGCGCATGCCGCCCCGCTGATCGGCCCCACTCCACAGTCGATTTAGCCGCGGGGCGTCCGGCTCGGCGCCCCCAAAGGGGCCC
>JBCDKB010000545.1:0-5596 GCA_038747035.1 Acidobacteriota bacterium
CGTCCGAAATCGCCGAGATGTGGCGCGCGGACACCTACGGTTTGTGCAAGCCCGGGCTTTCCCCAGCACCGCTCGCCGCGACGCTCGATTGCGTCGGCGCCGCCGATGGCTACGCCTGCCAGGTGACGACCGTCGGCGGGAGCGGCGGCAACGGATTTACGTGGAGCTATTTCGGGGACGGTGACGTCTTCCCGTCCGGCGATTCGGCCCAGGTGGTGTTCGGTAGCTGCAGCGGAGGCCTGAATCACATCACCGTCACGGTGACCGATAGTTCGGGGGCGAGCGTCTCGGCGGCGCAAAGCTTGCTGTGCCTCGGAGGATTCGGCTGATCTCGTCGGGCTGGAGCTCTCATCACCTGAGAAGGCCCGGACCCCCCGTCGGGGACAGAAACACTGTCCGATTCGCCGAGGCTCCACGGTCACCCGAGCTGTGACCCGCCCGCTGAATCGAGCTTCCTTCCTTGCAGGCGTAGAGCGTCCACAAGGGCGCTGATCGCCGGACGGCGGCTCGCATCTTTTCGCCAGACGGCGAAGACCTGTCGCTCGAGGGCAGGAATCACCGGCACAACCCGGACGCCCTCGGGCAGCGGCCCCCGGCCGAGGCGTGGCAAAACCGCCGCGCCGAGGCCGGCGTCGACCAGGGCGATCTGGGTCGCGTGCTCGAGTGCCGTATGGGCGATTTTCGGCTCAAAGCCGAGGTTGCGAAGGGTCAGCACGAGCCAGTCGTGGCAGATCGAGCCCCGGGGCCAGCTGATCCACACCTGGTCCGGGAAGTCTTCGAGGTGTACCGACGATTCCGACGCTAAGGGATGGTCGGCGGGCAGGGCGAGGTCCGCGGCGTCGGTGAAGAGGACCTCCCGCGCGAGGTGGTCCGCCACTTCCAGTGGGGCGTTGGCCCACGCCACCACCAACGAAAGATCCAGGGTGCCCCGGGTGACGTCGGCGAGGGCTTGCTCAGGCTCCATCTCTCGCAGGCTGATCGATAGACCGGGGTGGCGGTCCCGCAGCCGGCGGAGAGTCCCGGGAATCAAGCTCCGGGCGGCTGTGGCGAAGGCACCGAGCTTCAGCTGGCCAATGACGGCGCCTTTTTTAAGCTCCAGATCCGCCTCGGCCTGCTCCACCAGCGACAGGATCCGGTCGGCGTGGCGGACCAGAAGACTCGCCGCGTCGGTGAGGCGGACACCCCGTCCTTGCCGCTCAAGAAGCTTCTGACCGGTCTCCGTTTCCAGCTTGCTCAGCTGCTGTGAAACGGCGGAGGCCGTGAGGTAGAGGGCGTCGGCGGCGCCGCTCAGGGAGCCGTATCGGGAGACGGCTTGGAGCGTGCGGAGGCGTTGTAAATCAAGCACATTAGATATTCTACAGTAATTTGTTTAGAAAGTTTCGCTTGTCTTAATGGTTGGATTCCCTCACCCTTCCTGAGCCCCGAAGGGCATTCGAGAGGAGCACCCGCGATGAAGATGACGAACGATCTGCGAGCCCAAGAGACCCCACCGGATAGTGGACCGGTCCAAGGCATCCCACACCTCGTACAAAGTGACGATCTGTCGGGGCGCCAGGTGTCGAATCGCCCCCGGCTCTTGGCCACCGCCGAAGGCTCCCGATCGGAAGCCTTCGGTCCTATGGAGTGGGCACTCCTGGTGAGCATCGCTTTGATCTGGGGCTCCTCTTTTTTATGGATCGATCTCGGCCTCGAAGGCCTACGTCCCGGGGTTATCGCCGCGAGCCGAGTCATGCTCGGCGCGGCGGTGGTCTTCGCTTTCCCAGATGCTCGGCGACCCGTTGACCGCAGGGACCTCGGGCGCATCGGCCTGATGGGGGTCTTGTGGATGGGCATTCCCCTGGTGCTCTTCCCCATGGCCCAGCAGTGGATCGACTCGTCGGTCGCCGGCATGATCAACGGCGCCGTGCCCCTCGCCACCGCCGCGTGGGCAACGCTCTTACTCAGGCGGTGGCCCGGCCCCAGCCAGCGCCTCGGTTTGCTCGTCGGCTTCGCCGGCGTCGTCGCCATCGCTTTGCCGCAGCTGACGGCGTCTAAATCGACGGCCCTGGGCGCCGGCATGATCGTCTTCTGCGTGGTGCTCTATGGCCTCGCCGCCAATCTCGCCGTGCCGCTCCAGCAGCGCTACGGAGCCTTGCCGGTGCTGCTCCGGGCCCAGCTATCGGCGCTCGCTGTGGTCGTGCCGTTCGGCGTCGCAGACCTCTCGGCGTCGCGATGGCACACGAGCTCTCTGCTGGCCATGATCCCTTTGGGGATGCTCGGGACGGGCCTGGCCTTTGTGATGATGATTTCCCTGGTGGGTCGGGTCGGCAGCACCCGAGGCTCCGTGCCCATCTACCTCGGGGCCCCCGTCGCCGCGGCGCTTGGCGTCCTCGTGCTTGGAGAGGCCGTCCACTCCGCGGCCATCGTCGGCACGGCCCTTGTCATCGGCGGGGCGTGGCTGACTTCCCGTCGGGACGTCAGCCCGACGACCGCCGCGGGACCTCAAGCAAGCTCCGTCCCCTGAGGCTCGGACCGAGGCGCTTCGAGCTGGCGGCGAATCTCTTCGACGCGGGTCCGGGATACCGGGATCTCCTCGCCTCCGTCAATCTCGATCCGGTGACGACCGCCGCCGGGGCTGGAGAGGCTGCGGACTCGATGGAGGTCCACGATGTAGGAGCGGTGGACGCGGGCGAAGCGCAGCGGCAGGAGCGCTTCGAGTTCTTTCAGGCTCTTGTCGTGGAGGTGGCGGCCGCCGCTTTCGAGGTGAAGCGCCGAGTAGTCGCCGGCGCCGCGAATGTAGAGCAGCGACTCGATGTCGATGAGCTCCACGCGACCGCCCCGGCGCACCCTGAGCTTACGGGGGGGCGGCGGTTCGGACGCCGGAGGATCCGGCTCGGCGGCGGGGGCGGAGACCTCCGGCGCCGGGCTCGGTTCGGCTGGCCGGCTCAGGTCGCCCTGTCTGTGGCTTTCGAGGACGTGGGTGATCAGCAGCATCGCGAGCAGCAGGTCGAAGGCGAGAAAGACCCCCTGGTCGAGGAAGCGGGAAGGGTTCGAGGCGTAGGCCGCCAGGCAGAGTCCGACGCCGACGGTGAGAAGGACGCCGCCGCGCTCTCGGCGCCACACTGCGCCGAGCCCCCAGCCGAAAGCGACGCCCAATCCGAGCACGAAGGTCCAGGCCACACGGCTGTCGAAATCGGCCGCGGTGACGACGATTCCGAGGCTGGCCAGGCCTGCGACCGCTCCCGCGGCCGCTCGACCCGGGGCGGGGAAGCGAATCAGGACATAGAGCAGCAGCCACAAGTTGCTCGCCCAGGCCATGCCATTCACGAGGAATAGACGCGGGATGTGCCAGTCGTAGGTATAGCCGACCAAAGGCCGCCAGACCTCGGCGATCAAGAGGCCGACCATCGACAGGCTGAGCAGGCCGAGGAACAGCGCCGCACGCGCGCGGTCGCCGAGCCAGAAGACGGAGAAGAAATAGACCGCCGCCAGCAGCTTGGCGCTCAGGCTAGCGACCGCCAGCCAGGAGTAGCTCAGGCTCTCTCCGGCCATGGCGAGGGACGGGCCGACGGCGATCTCCATGAAGCCGCCGTTGAGCTCAAGCTGGCGGTGGTGGGTGGAGCAGCGTCCCGCGAGTAGGTGACGGCCGATGTCGACCCGGTCCGGCGGCAGGTGGATCAGCGCTTCGATAAGCGCGGGTTGCTCCTGGTCCGCGTCGAGCCCGGGGCGCCCCGACGTTTTGAGGCGGACTCCGTCCCAAAAGAGTTCGCAGGTCGCGAGGGCGCTGAATCGCAGGGCCATCGGCTCGCCGACGGGTGCGTGTCGCGGCTCGAGCTCGACGTGCAGGCGGATCCAAAAGACGGACGGGGGAGACGGGAGATCGCGCAGCGACGAGCGCGACCAGCGGCGGTCGTCTAGGCCGGGCGATCGCCACGCCGGATCGTCGCCGAGCTGCCACCTCACTTCCTGGGCGTTCCACCTCGGACTCGGCTCCGCCGGAGGTCCGACGGCACCCGCACAGCCAATGGCCAAGGCCAGCGAGCCCAGCAGGGCCCCCGCCGAGAGGGCGGCTCCGAGCCCCGTCCCGGATCGATGCTTCATCGCCACTAGTCTAGCTGAGCGGTCCGCGGGCACCGGGGGCGGTCGGGTCCGAGTGGGGAGGTGCACTTGGCCGATACGCCGTGCATTTGGCCGATTCGGATCGACGCAGGCCGGGCCCGCGGGCCCCGGATGTTTCAGACTGGGGTCGCACCAACCTCGGAGGAAAGCATGCATCGCATCTCGACCGTTATTGGCTCCCTGCTCATGACCCTCATGACCGTCGTCCCCGGAGCCCTCGCGGAAGGGCCGTCTCCCGCGACCGCGCCGTCGGCGACCCTCGACTTCAGCACCCGTCTCGACGACGCCATCGCAGCGAAGCACTTTGCCGGGGTGTCGGCGGGCCTAGCCCGCCGCGGGGAGATCCTGTGGGTTGGCGTCGCCGGCGACTGCAACGTCAAAGCTCAGAAGGCCTGCTCACCGTCGACCCCGATGCGCATCGCATCCATCGCCAAGCCCATGACGGCGGTGGCGATCTTGCAGCTCCACGAGAAAGGGGCGCTCGACTTGGATGCTCCGATCGCCACCTACCTCACGGACTACCCCTCGGCCGCAGCGTCCAAGATCACCACGCGACACTTGCTCCACCACACCGCGGGAATCGGCGGTTACAAGTCCAACAAGGAGAGGGAGACGGTGACGGAATACGAGTCCCTCGCCGCCGCCAGCGAGGTCTTTGCTCGGCGAGATTTACTCTTCGAGCCCGGGTCCTCCTACAGCTATTCCACCTACGGCTACGTGGTCCTCGGCTGGGTGCTCGAGAGCGTGTCGGGGAAGAGCTATGAAGCCTATCTTCGGGAAAATATCTGGCGCCCGGCGTCGATGGAAAGCACCGGCGTCGAGCGGTTTAGCCAGGTAGACCCGAGTCACTCGGAGCTCTACACGAAGTCGAAGCGGGGGCGCATCAAGAAAGCGAAGCGCAATAACTTGAGCAACCGCATCCCTGGCGGGGGACTCTACTCAACGGTCGAGGATCTTCTGAGGTTCGGTCAATCGCTGCTCGACGGGACGTTGCTCAGTCCGGAGTCTTTGGCCGCTCTGCGCAGCTACCCCGACGTGGAGCGCGGGTCGAATAATCCCTACGGTGTGGGTTTCTTCATCTACCAGGACGATCCGGAGCGGGGCTCCCTCATCGGCCATAGCGGCGCGCAGACCGGGGCCTCGGGGCAGCTGATGATCCTGCCGGAGCGGGGTGTGGTGGTCGCGGTGCTGTCAAACACCAGTCGGAGCTGGGAGCACGCGATCGCGCTGTCGGTGGAGATGATCCAGGCGGCGGTGGCCGAAACGTCGGAATGAGCGTCGGCGTCAGTCTCTTGTCGACTCATCCGGCGAGGCGACTTCGGCCAGCCGTCGATGGACCGACGCCACCACGACCGAACCCTCTCCGACCGCCGAGGCGACGCGCTTGACCGAGCTGGAGCGGATATCGCCGACGGCGTAGACGCCGGGCTGCGACGTGACGAACGGATCGCCGCCGTGGCCGGTTTCGATGAAGCCGTTGTCGTCCAGGTCGACGACG
>JBCDKB010000546.1:0-5581 GCA_038747035.1 Acidobacteriota bacterium
CGACGAGCTGGGAAAGGTAGGCCAAGGTGAGGCTGTCGCGGGTCGGCAGGCCCTGAAAAGCGTCGCCGTAGTGGTCGAGGATGTGGTGGTCGATGAAGATGTGCTGCGGATAGGCGGCCCGGATCTCGGTGAAGAAGGGGTCGTCACGCTCGTCGGTCAGAATCACCAGCTGCTCGTCCCGCGAGAAAAGGCGATCCATCGCTTCGATCGCCTCCCAGGGCTGGCGATCGAGGGTGGTCACCCCGTAGGTGAGCTTGAAGTCGCCCCGCCGTAGATGCACGGCGTTGAACCGGCCGAGGTCCGAGGCGACGCGCCGGGCCAGCTCGGCGAGCTCGCGCTTCGGCCGCATGCGGTCATAGACCCGGTAGAGGGAGCGCCGGTGCTCGTCGTCGAGGTAGAAAGCGTAGCCGTAGAACGACAGGTTGCTGCGGTGCCGCTCGCCGCGGGGGGCTGTGGGTGTTTCCGTCAGCTTGAGGACGGGGATGTCCGCGAGGTCCCGGTGCGGGTGGACCCAGGTCGTGCGGCCCCGGGCGAAGTGGCGGGCGTCCTCGGAGCCGACGTCGAGCGTCGAAGGAAAGTAGAGGACCAGCTGGCCGAGATGTTCGTCGGTCAGCTCTTGGGCGTCCAGACCCCCGAGGTCGACCTCCCCCGACTCGGCCCAAGGGATCGGCAGATCGATGAGATCCGTGACCCGGCTCGGATTCTCCGTGTCGACTCGGCCGCCGTAGGAGACGATATTCGCCGGCGGCGAAACGTTGCCTTCCAGCACCAGGAATCGATTGGTGAGGAAGGCCAGCCCGACGCCCACTTCGATCGACATGATGCCGTTCGAAAGGCCCGAGTTGCCCGACTCGTAATTGGTGTAGAGCAGGTATCTCAAGCGGCGGGGCCCCGCGCGCCCGGCGGCTGGACGGGCCGGTAGTGCACGAACATGCCGGCGTAATAGTCGCCGAGCAGGGGATAGGGCCGGCCGTGGCGGAGCTTCGCGCCTTCGTAGAAGAGAAACTCCCCGGGCTCCATATTGACCTGGTGCATCCGGCCTTCGATATCTTCGATGCAGAGCGGCCAGGGCTCTTCCAGCCGATGGTCGACGCAGATTGTTGAGCTGATCACGTGGGTTTCGGTCTTGTCGACGTGATTGAAGAGGTAGCTGCCGCGCTGGTAGACCCGGATGCCGTAGCAGGCCGACTCCGTCAGCTCCATGCCGGACCAGGCCTCGTGGCCCGGTTGCAGGGCACGGCTGACGTCGGCGTTGAGCTCGCGGTCCTCGAATAAGACCGCCGGCAGCCGCTGCGCCTCGACCGTGCCCATCCACGGGTTGGGACCCGATTCCGGAGCGAAGCGGCCGACGTTGTCGCGAAAGCTCGCCAAGATCCGACGGTGCAGCTCGGGTTCGAGCCGACCTCGGCGGAATCCGAGGCCGCAATAGGGTGCCCGGGCCGCCATCTCAACCGTTGACGCTTCGAGCTCCGGAGGCGTCGGGAAAATCGGCTGAAGCTCGGGGTGATCAGGTATCGGCTGCCGTTCCATGAATTCTCTCCTGCGCCGCGACGGCGAGCTCGAAGAAGCGTTTTTCAACCGGGCTGCGGGCGGCGGCTAGGGATCCGCGGAGGTCGTGGCGGAGCAGATCGCGCTGCTGGAAAAGCTGCTTGTGCCACTCCGATCCCGGGAAAGGCCCGTCGGCCCCCTCATTGCGGTCGATGTAATAGTGGAAGAAAGTGCCGTCGGGGACCGATCCGGTGCCGGGTTCCGGGACCGCGAATTGCGGTGCGTCGAGCAGCTCGAGCTCGACTTTATTGGGCACCGCCGCCAGGGCGAAACACGCCATTTCAGCCACCCACACGGCCCGGGCCGGATAGTCGCCGACCTTGCCCATGAGGTAGAGAATCTGGAGAAAGCGGAAGCAGTCCTGGATGTATTTGCGCCGGTGCAGCGTCTCGCCGGTGAGGAAGACGGTGACCCCTCCGGGCTTCCACTCGCGGTCGTAGCCCATGGCCCGGAGGAGGTCCGGCAGCGACACGCCGCGTCCGTCGGGGTTGCCGAACTGGAAGAACCTCGGCTCGGCGATGATCCAGTTTTTCGCCATGGCGTTGCCGGTGGGGAAGAGATCCTCCCGCAGGTCGCCGACCAAAAAGGTGTCGGTATCCATGAGGCAGACCACATCCTCCGGAGCCACGTGCTTGGAGACCACCGCGAGCGCTTCGACCCGGTTGAGCGGCACGTAGCGCTCCCCGCCGTCGGCGAAATCCAGCTGGTGTCGATCGCCGAGGGACTCGCCCGTCAGCAGCAGGACGCCGTAGACCTCCGCGATGTGGGCCAGCTCGGCGGAGATGTCTCGGTGGGAGTTGCAGACGACGACGACCGTGCTCCAGCCGGCCGGCAGCTGGCCGACCAGCGACTCGAAGAGGATCGCCAGCTGCCAATGGAAGTAGGGGCGATCCTCGACGCCAAAGACGAAGTGGACCTTCGGCCGCAGCTCGTTTTCACCCAGCACGACGGTCGAGGCGACCCGCGTCGCCGGCAGCCGCGGTGGCGTCACTTCCAGGAGATCGAGGGCGTCCATTTCGAAGAGCGCCGCGGTGACGTCCGCCAGGATCTCGGTGTCGTCGCCCTGGAACGTGTCGCGCAGCTTCGCGAGCATCTCGGGCAGCGAAAGGCGGCCGTCGCAGAGCTCCCAGATCGCCGCGCCCGATCGATTGAGGGCGTAGGCGCGGTCGGTGTGGGGCTCCAGGAGCACGAGCTCGTCGGCGACGGGGAAGGCTTCGAGGTCGGATCGACGGCGGGGCCGGAAGCGCTGTGCGGTGGAGGTCGGCATAGATCGGCTCAGGCGGCCGGCAGGAGGCCTTGGGCGCGCGCCTCGTCGGTGGTTAGGCAGAGGTCCCAGTCTTCGGGACCGCGGAGCGTCACCGGATCCGGAGCGGCGCCGGTGAAGACGTCCGGATGGGCGCGGCGTCGGCGGAAATCAAAGCCGGCGTAGATCTCGTAGCTTCGCCGTGTCCTGACCCGACCGAGGCCGTAGGGGCCAAAGGCGAAGCCGTCGCCGAAGAGCAGTCCGTGGAGCCGCGCCAAGGCCTCACGATTTCGACGCTGGACAACCGCTTCACCGTGCTCCCAATGGCGCCGCGGCGCCGTCGGATGGAGCTGGTGCCAGACCACCACCTCGGGCGGCAGGAAGAAATCCCAACCCCAGGTGTAGGACCGCACGGTGACGTTGAACTCCTCGCCCCAGTAGTAGTGTGCGGGGTCTTGCGGCACTTCGAGGTTCCACTCGCCGCGGGAGAAGGCGAAATTGCCGTTCACGAACCGGCTCCGGGCGGGCTGCCGATCGTTCGGCGGACCGAAGTCAAACCACGGGGCCCATCCGCCGGAAGATTCCCAGGACGTGACCTTGGTCGTCGGCACGCCCATCTCTTCTTTCCGGTGGAGGCGCCCTTCCTCGTCGTGCCAGAAAAGCGGTGCGTTCATCGTCAGCACCGCTTTGTGCACCGGCAGGTCTTCCAGCATGTCGATGAGCCGCTGGTCCCAGTCCGGCTCGAATTTCATATGCGAGTCGACCTGGAGGGTGTAGGGCTCACCGCGCCACAGCGACTGGCAGATATTGCGCGCCCAGGGACCGCCTTGGCTTTCGTGGATGGTCTTGTCGACCCACCGGAAGAGCGGCGAATGGCGGAACTCAGAAACATCGAGGGGCCGGTCGGGGTCATCCTGGAGGCAGATGCCGAACCGCAGACGGTCCGGCGTCCGGGCCGTCTCGAGCGCGTCGCGGAGGGTGCGCGGCAGCTCCGGATCTGCGTAAGACGCAATGGCAACAAAGATGCTCGGGGAGGGCGGGCCCATGGCCGGATCCTATACGAAGTGGCAGTAGTATCCGGGCCATAGCGGCCGGCCCGCGGTCGTCGGCGGGCGCCTCGAAACGGAATCGTCTGAGAGTAGATATGAGCTTCTGGACCGGAACCAAAACCCTCGTCACCGGTGGCGCCTCTTTCATCGGATCTCACCTCGTCGACCGCCTACTCGAAGCTGGAGCCGAGGTCCGCGTGGCGGACGACCTGAGCAGCGGTCGTCGGCAGAATCTGAGCGGCGCGTTGGCCTCCGGCGATGTCGAGCTGGTCGAAGGAGACCTCCGCGATACGGGCTTCACCCGTCGGGCCTTGGCTGGCCGGGAGGTCGTCTTTCACCTCGCCGCCGACCACGGCGGCCGCGGGTATCTGGAGCTCCACCAGGCCGGACCGGCCTCGAACTTCTCCTTGGATGGCCTCGTTTTTCTCGAGGCGCTGCGCGCCGGGGTCGACAAGGTCGTCTTCGCCTCGTCGGGATGTGTGTACCCCAACGCGCTGCAGGCGGATCCGGGAGAGACCCTCTACTTGACAGAGGATTTGGTCAAGCCGCCCTACGACGCCGACAACCTCTACGGCTGGGCCAAGCTGATGGGCGAGTTGACGCTCTCGGCCTACCACCGCGAACACGGACTCGGCGCCGCCAGCTGCCGCTACTTCACGGTCTATGGTCCGAGGGGACTGGAAAGTCACGCCGTCATCGCCATGATGGCGCGCTCCCTCGTTCGCCAGGATCCGTTTGAGGTCTGGGGCGACGGCACCCAGATCCGCAACTGGACCTACGTCGACGACATCGTCCGGGGCACGATGCTCGCGGGTGAGCACATCACCGACGGGACGGCGGTGAACCTCGGCACCATGGAGCGGATTCAGGTTATCGAAGCCGTCGAGCAGATCCTCAGCTACAGCGGCCACCGCGCTGAGATTCGGCTGCTTCCCGACATGCCGACCGGGCCCCTCAACCGCGTCGCGGACAACTCGAAGGCCCGGTCACTCTTGGATTGGGAGCCCGAGTGGGCCTTCGCCGACGGCCTCCGGCGGACCATGGACTGGTACTTCGAAGACCGGGATCCGGAGGAGGTCCGTCGAGTCTTGGAAGGTCATTTGACGCGGCGCTAGTGGCCGGGTCGAGCCGGGCGGGGCGGTCGGGCTAGGGCGATCCGGAGGCCCGGCGCCTCGATCCCAAGAGCTCATCGATATCGAGGTCGGTGCCGCTCCTCGCCCAGGGGGGGACGAGGGTGTCTGCGCCGGAGACCATGGCTGCGCAGAGGTAGAAGTGGCCGTTGCCGAGCACCAGATGTCGGGCGTTGGCGAGCGTGCAGAAGTCGAGGTCGACGTCGGCCCGGGAGATCAGCCGGGCCCTGAGGCCGCGCTCGGCGAAAAGGCGCATGATCTCGGCGACCTTCGACCGGTTCTCGGCGCTAGCGCGCGCCGGCTGCCCGTCGTCACGGTGGTGGTTGAGGAAGCTCGCCCCGAAGTGCACGGCCGTGACGATCGACACTCGGCTCACGCTCGGCCCGAGCTCGGCGAGCCTCGCCTCGACATAGTCGGCGAGGTCAGACGCCGTGCCGACGTAGCCTTTGGCGTTGCCGAGCCTCAGGTGGACGATGAGCTCCTCGTGGCCCGGCAGGTCGAAGCCGAGGCGCTGCGATTGATAGCGCACGAGCTCCGCCAAGATCGGCCACTGCGGCGCCTCGGAAGTGCGGTCGATGCGCTGGGCGTATTCGTAGAGCAAGGTGCCCGCG
>JBCDKB010000547.1:0-5577 GCA_038747035.1 Acidobacteriota bacterium
CAAAGCTCGCCATCTGCTGCACGGATTCGAAAGAAGCCAGGAGGTGAAAGTGGTTGGCGAGGACAGCGACAGCGTGCACGGTGGCACCTGTGTTTTCTTGGGCACGGGCAAAGCACCCAGCGACCACGGCGTTGAGCCTTGGGGAGGGTTTCAACAGAAACCGTCCCTGGATGGTGCGCTGGGTGATTTCGACCACGGCCCCGGGTCTGGGGAGATATCGCGGTTTTCTAGCCATATTGCCCGATAAAGACGCAAAGCGTGTCGACTTTCAGCAGGCAGAGGCGATTTTTATAAAATTTCTCAGAGCGCAGTCCGAGCCCCGACGTGCCGAGCCCCGACGTGCCAAGCACTTCTCAGAACGCTGCCCCGAGGTGCCAAGCACTCCTCAGAACGGCCAAGCACTTCTCAGAACGCTTCTCAGAACGGTACGGAGGGCACTTCTTCGATGAAGCGACGACACTTAGCCGCGTCGCGGTCGGCGGGCGACAACCACCACGAGGTTCACACATGATTGGCTTAAGACGGTCCCTACTCTGTGCATCGGCCCTGCTATTTCTTATCGGCCCCGCGACTAAAACCGCTGCCCAGGAAGTGGCACTCGCACCGGCGAACGGTGCGGCGATCGATCGCGCAGTCTCACCCTATGTCTCATCGGGTGATTTCATGGGCGTCGTCGCCGTCCAGCGGGACGGGAAGGACCCACTCATCCTTCCCTATGGACTCGCCAGTGTTGAGCTGGGAGTCCCGCACTCCGCCGACAGCGTGTTCATGATCGGATCTGTATCGAAGCAGTTCACCGCCGTCGCCATTCTCCTTATGGAACAAGAAGGCAAACTGAAAGTCAGCGACCTCGTCAGTGCGCATCTGGTTGATTTCAAGCCCGACGTGCCCATGACGATCGAGCACCTGCTGGTCCACACCTCAGGCGTGGCCGATGTCTATTCCCTCGAGCGTTTCGGCGAATCCGCTGGCCAAGTCGGCAGCTTCGCCGAGGTCGTCCGGGACCTCGGCCACATGGACCTGACCCACCCGCCGGGTACCTCTTATGCCTACAGCAACGGCGGCTACACCATACTCGCAGCGATCATCGAGCACGTTTCCGGCGTCGCCTACGGCGACTTCCTCGCTGACCGACTCTTCGCTCCACTGGGCATGGCGAGCACTTTTCATGACAGGCCGGGCCCCTTCGTCAAGAACCGAGTGGGCGGCTATGACCCGTGGGGACGGAACGCCCTGACCGCGGTGCCGCCTGTTTCTGCGGGTTACACCACCGGCTCTGGGTCACTCTGGTCCACCGCCGCCGATCTCCTTGTCTGGACCGAAGCCCTGCACAGTGGAAGGCTCTTGACGGAGTCTTCGTACGCCAAGTTCATCGGTGATCATGGGAACGGGTATGGATATGGCGTGAGCGCCTTCCGGAGATTCAGACGCGATGTCATCGGCCACGATGGACGAGTCGCCGGCTATGCCAGCGATGTCGCGCGCTACGTGGAGGATCGAATGACTGTCGTCGTCTTGAGCAACGTACAATCCGTCGCCCGCGATGAGATCCGGCACTCCGTCGCCGCGACCCTCCTCGATGAGCCGCTCGAAACGCCCGCGAAACGGGTGTTCGTGGATCAACCCACCGAGCCCATCGATGGCTTACTCGGTGTCTACTCGTTCGGCCCGGGTTTCGAGGTCTCGATCAGCGAATCAGCGGGCCGCCTGCTAGCCCGCGCCAACCAAGGCGGGTTCTCTGAGCTGGTGCCGACGAGCGGCGGAGGCTGGTTCTCACGCATGCTCTACACGCCTGTTCGATTCGGCAAGGACGAAGCAGGCCTCGTGGATCGCCTGATCTGGGGTCGCGGAGATCGGGCCCCTGTCGGGAGACGGATCCGGTAAGCCTGGTGGCCTCGAGTCCAGTTCCCTGCCGTCGCAATATCTAGACGCCGTCGCGGTACGGCCCCGCCAGCTCCGGACGACCCCAGGCGTCGTAGAGCTCGACGAGCCGAGACCGGACCCGCCGGAAATGATTCGGCTCGGCCTCGGCCACTTTCTCGAGCACGGCATAGCTTTCAAGCAAAGCCGCTTCCGCTTCGTCGTATCGACCGAGGGCGGTGAGCACCGCGCCGCGCACGCGGCGGACGTTGGCGATGCGGACGTGGCCTTCGGGCAGCGCTTCGACGAGCACCGCCTCCCCTTGGCTGGCGGTTTCGAGGGCTTCATCGAGCCGGTCGAGGGCGAGCAGCACGCCGGCGAGTCCGGAGAGTCCGCTGCCGTAGCGCCAGGTGCCTTCGGCCTGCTCTTTTCGCAGGGTGGCGAGCGCCTCTAGGTAGAGCGGTTCAGCCTCGGCTGCGCGGCCGTTGGCGAGCAACGCGCGGGCCAGATTGCGCTGGATAACATTAATATCGCGCGCGCCTTGCTCGCCGCTCGCTTCGAGGAGTTGGAGCCCTTGGCGGAAGAGTGGCTCGGCGTCCTGCGGACGGCCGTTCGACATCAAGATTAGCGCGAGGTTATTGATCGCGAGGGCGGCGCCGTAGGTGTCGTCGGGCCGGACCCGCTGACGCCTGGCGATATTGTCGCGGAGGATCTCTTCGGCCTGCGGCAGGTCCCCCGCTTCGACGAGCGCCATGCCGAGGGCGCCGCGGGCTTCGAGGGTTCGGGAGTGATCGGGGCCGAACTTCTGGTTCAAGATCTCGAGGGCGTCTCGGTAGTAGGCCTCCGCCTTTGCGTGCTCGCCTTTCACCGTCAGCAGCCAGGCCAGGTCGCCGGCGACCGAGGTGTAGCGGGCGTGGTCCTTGCCTTCGGCCTCGAGGCAAATCGCCATCGCTTCGTCGAGCAGCGACTCCGCCTCGTCGAGGCTGCCTCGACGCGTGAGGATACGGGCCAGGTAGGTGCGGCCGAGGATTTGGCCTTGATGGTCGGGCGGCAGCGCCGCGCGGCGGATGTCGAGCGCTTCGCGGAGGTGCTGCTCCGCCGCCTCGAGCTCACCCCGGAAGAAGGCCAGCATGCCGCCGTTGGTGAGGCTCTCCGAGAGGTGGACGAGACCCGCCTCGGCGGCGCCCCTCGACAGCGCGATCGCCTCCGCCACCGGCTCCGCCGCCAGCTCCAAACGCCCGGAGTCGACGTAGATAAACACCAGACCGTTGAGGCTCTCCACCAGCTCGAGCGGACGCTCGTCGACGCGCTGGCGACGCAGCTCGAGGGCTTTTCGGTGCAGCGCCTCCGACTCTTCAGGTCTCGACAGGCTGCCGTAGACGGTGCCGATCGTGTGCAGGAGCCGAGCCTGCAGGGTCGGACGGTCGACGAAGCGATCCTCGATCTTGGAGGCGCTGTACTCGAGCACTTCGCGCACCGTGACGTCGACCCCCGGCTCGAGGTCGAGGTCGGGGCGGTAGTACGGATCCGAAAGCTGGATCGCCTCGGTTAAGAACGTCGTCACCTCCTCGGCTTCTTCGCGCGCTTCCTCGGCCAGGTCGCGCTCGCGGGCGACTTCGTAGCTCTGGCGCACGATCTGGACGCCAGCGGCGAGGAGCGCCGCGACGGCCAGGCTCGCCAGGGCCACGCCGAGCCGGTGGCGACGCACGAACTTGCCCAGGCGATAGGTCCAGCGGGGCGCCTGGGCGAGCACCGGCAGGCCGAAGACGTGGCGACGCAGGTCCTCTTCGAGATCCGACGCGGAACGATAGCGATCGTGCGGCGAGGACTCGAGACAGCGGCCGACGATGGCGTCGAGGTCGCCTTTGAGCTGACGTCGGAGTCCCTCGGGGGTGGTGCCCCGGAGCTCCGCGCGAATCGGCGGCGCGTCTCCGCCCGCCGTGGACGTCTCGACGAGGGTGACGGCGCTCGACGGCGAAGGATCCTCACCCTTGGTTCCGACGTCCACCGGGCGCAGGCCGGTGAGCAGCTCGTGCAGCAGGACGCCGAGGGCATAGACGTCCGACGCCGTCGACGCCGGCTCGCCGGACATCTGCTCGGGACTGGCGTAGCTCGGCGTCAGGAAGCGGTCTTGGGTCTGGGTCCGCTCCTCGAGGCGCGGCTCGTCGAGCAGCTTGGCGATGCCGAAGTCCAGCAGCTTCGGCTCGCCGGCGCGGTTGACCAGGATATTGCTCGGCTTCAGGTCGCGGTGGACCACCAGGTGACGGTGGGCGTAGTCGACGGCGCCGAGCACCTTGCGAAAGAGCTCGAGCCGCTCAGCGACGCCGAGGCGACCGGTGTCGCAATACTCGGTGATCGGCAGGCCGTCGAGATACTCGAGCACCACGAAAGGCAGGCCCTCTTCCGTGGTGCCGCCGTCAAACGCCCGGGCGATATGGGGATGGTCGAGGCGCACGAGGATCTGGCGCTCTCGGCGCAGGGCGCGCAGGAAGGCGCCGCCGAAGTTCGCGTCGTGGAGGATCTTGACCGCCACCTGCTGGTCGACCTCGCCGTCGGTGCGCTCGGCTAGGAAGACCACGCCCATGCCGCCGGCGCCGAGGCGGCGGACCAGTCGATAGGCGCCGAGCGTGCGGCCGATCCAGCGATCGTCGAGGCCCTCCCCGTCACTCTCTTCGAGCGCTTCGTCGCTCCCCTCGCCGATCGCCGGGGCGAGGATCGGCTTCTCCAGGAAGTCGGGGCTTTCTTCGTCGTGGCGCAGCAGCGACTCGACGGCCCGCCGGAGGGTGGAGTCGCGCCCGCAGGCGCGTTCGAGGAAGCGCCCACGCTGCGCCGGTGGCCAGTCCAGGGCCGCTTCAAAGAGGATCTCCGCCCGGCGCCACAAATCGAGGTCGGCGTCGAGGTTTTGACCGCGGTGACCGGCGCCGCGGTCGCTAGTCATCATCCGTTCCTCCGAGGCGCTCGGCGAGCCACGCCTTGGCGAAGCGCCAGCGACGCACGACGGTCGCCGTGCCGAGGCCGAGCACGTCCGCCGTCTCCTCGACGCTCAGGCCGCCGAAATAGCGCAGCTCCACCAGCCGCGCCGCCACCGGCTGGATCCGGGCTAGATCCACCAAAGCCGCGTCGAGGGCCAGGAGCTCGACCGGCCGCCCTTCGACCGGCGTCTCCACGAGGTCGAGCGATAGCGGACGCTTGCCGGAGCCGCGCTTCGAGCGCCCCCGACTCTTGGCCCGGTCGAGCAAAATGCGACGGATCAACGTCGCCGACAGGGCCAGGAATTGTGCCCGGCTCTGCCAGCTCACCGAGGACTGCTCCACCAGCTTCAGATACGCCTCGTTGACCAGCTCCGTCGCTTGGATCGAAGGCGGGGTGGGCTCGGCGAAAAGCTTGGAGGCGGCGAGGCGGTGGAGCTCGGGGTAGACCACTTCAAAGAGGCGTTCCCGGGCGAGCTCGTCGCCCTCCGCCCAAGCTTCGAGCAGGCGGGTGATTTCTGCCATAAAGCACGCTGCGCAGGGTGCGCACATGGCGAGCCGCGTGGGGCTCACCGACTCGAAGGGGGGGTCCAGGGTCTCTCAAGGGCCAAGCCGCGCGGAGAAAAGCCGAGGCACCGGCGGCCCCGTACGGCTGACGTCGGCGGATCTTACCCGAGGCCCGCGGGTTAGCATCACCCATGCCCCCCCGCCCGCCCGCCTTCGACGAGCTGCTCATGGAAGTCCTTTC
>JBCDKB010000548.1:0-5565 GCA_038747035.1 Acidobacteriota bacterium
CCGACGTGATGCATGAAAAGCCGAGCAGCACGGCCCAGGTGAGCCAGAAGGCGGGCTCGATGGCCTCCGAAGCGAAGCGCCCGGCGGCGATGCTTACCGCCGACGCGACGACGAGGCCGAGGGAGCCGCCGAGGTGCAGGCGGCCGAGCCAGAAGTAGCGATCTCGACCGCCGGCGCTCGAACGTCGACGCTCGATCCAGATCAGGGTTCCCGTCGCGATGCCGAGGGACAGCACCAAGCCCGAGATGAAATAAATGAGCTTCAGACCGAGGCCCCCGAAGAGGGCATAGTGCAGCGGTTGTACCGAGCCGAAGAGCCGGGAGCCGAGGCCCCGCTCCGTGAAGGTGCTGACGTAGAGGGTCTCGCCGTCGGCCAGGCTCACCCGGTGGGACTCCCCGGCGGTGAGCTGGCGGTAGGGGGCGCGCTCGAGGTTGAGGGTCACCTCCGCGGACTCGTCGCCCCAGTGGGAGAAGAAGAGCGTCGTGACGCGGAAGTCTGGCCGCTGATCCTGCACTCTTTCGATCAGGGGGGCGACCGGCAGCATCTCGGCCGTGACGCCGGTCTCTTCGAACCGCGGCCCGGAAAAAGCCTCGGTCGCTTTGCCGACGTCACCGCCGAATGCGCTCAGCACCATCGCCGGCGCAATCAGGCCGAGCAGGCCGATCACGGCCCCGGTAAACGCCATGACCGAGCCGAAGACGAGGCCCCAGACGCCGACTTGCTTGTGCACGTCGCTCGCGGTCAAACGCAGGCTCGGGCGCCATCGGAGAAGAAAGAGATCCTTGATGATCTTGGGGTGGGCGAGCACCCCCGAAATCAAGGACATCATCATCACCACGCCGAGGAAACCGACCAGGTAGCGGCCGAAGGGTCTCGGAAGGTGCAGGTCGGTATGCAGGTGGGTGAGGAATTCGAATGCGGTGCGCTTCGTGTCGCCGTCGAGGACGCTGCCGGTATAGGGATCCACGTGGACTTTGTGGACCTCGCCCTCGCCGAAGGCCCTCACCTGAAGACCGCCCTGGTTCTTCAGCGGAAGCGTCACGAAGAAGTCATGGACCGCGTGGTCATGGATCTCGTCGAGGTGGACGATGGCGCGGCTGAGCAGCTGGTCGACGTCGAGCGAGCCGGCTTCCGGACCGGTGAAGCGGACCTCCGGGCGTTCCCACGCCACGAGGTCCCGCTCAAAGAGCGCCAGCGTGCCGCTGAAGGCGCAGATGAAGAGGGCCAGGCCGCTGACGCTGCCGAGCCAGGAATGGAGGTCGTAGAACCGCTGGAAGGCGTCGCGGCTCAGGTTGAACGGTCCGAGTTTTTTCATGGGTGCATCGGGCGTCGGCTTTAGAGGAAGAGGCCGGCGGCGCTGGCGGCGAGCAAGACGATCGCCGGCGCCAGGCCCCGGAGCCAGGCGCTTCGGGTCGTGGGGGCGAAGAGGACCCAGAGCATGGCGATCGGCCAGGCGCCGGCGAGGGCGAGGCCGCCGAGGAAGGCTTCGTCGAGCCCGTCGTGGCCGGGGACGAAAATGGTAGTCACGAGCCCGACGCCGACGGCGATGAGCGTGCCGCCGACCAGGGCCGCCACCAGCTGGCCGGCGGTGACGGGGCCACTCCCTCGGGTCTTCGACGGGGCGACCTCGGTGGATGGGTTTTTCGAACCGCCGGGCGCCGACGGGCTCCGCGGACTCTGGGCCGACGCGGGCGCCATTACGGGGCAGCCCCCGGTCGGCTGGGGGCGGTACGGCCGCGATTTTGGGGACGTCCCGGCACGGCGCTTAGACGACCCAGAAGACCAGGGCCGCCGCCAGGAAGAAGCCGCCGGCCCACGGCGCCGTCCGCGGCTTCAGGCTGAGCCAGGTCGTGGCGGCGAGGGCCGCAAAGAGGAGCCACAGGAGAAACCACGCCGCTCCGACCTCGATGCCGAAGTGGTGGCTGAATCCGGTGAGCGACAGCGCGAGGCCTCCCCAGCCCGCGGCGAGCGCCGGGCGGCGGAGTCTTTGTGAGGCTCCGGACGGCCAGTGGCGGCGATCTGAGAGCCCGAGGAAGAAGAAGGCGCTGAGGAGCGCCGAGATCGGCGCGGCGAGTTCAAGCATAGATGGCACCGACGGGGGCCGGGCGGCGCGTCAAGCGCCGGCCCAGGTCGTCGGAGCCATATCTTATCGGGCCCGCCCGGCGCGGGAAGAGCTCAGGCGATTCGCCTAGAATTCAACCCGCCAGCTGAGGCCGTAGGTCCGGCCGTTGCCCTTGAAGAAGGTGTCGGCCCGGGCGAAAGGCTCAACCTGGGCGAAATAGGTGAAGTAATCTTCATTCTGGAGGTTCTCGAGGCCGAGGCGCAGCTGGCCGACCGGCAGTGCATAGGAGAGGCTCAGGTCGACCAAGGTGTAGCCGTTGAAGTCCCGGCCCACCGGCGCCCCCGGTCCCTCGAAGTCGCGGTCGAAGAAGTGGGAGAGCTGAATGTAGCCGCCCAGGCGGTCGCTGAAGGCTCCGTCGAGGATCACGTTCAGCCGATCCGGGCCGATATTGATGCCGTCGAGGTCGCTATCCACTCGGTCGTCGCCGTCGGAGTCGAATTGGCCGTCGGTTTCGGCATAGTTGGCGGAGATCGAGAAGGACGGATTGAAACGGTACTCGAGGAAGACCTCGAAGCCGTCGATTTCGGTCCGCTGGCGGACGACGTCGAAGATGCCCTGCGGGTTGCTCGCCAGGCGCGCGCCGTTCTCGGCCGTCGAATCGAAGAAGGACGCCCGGGCGGAGAATTGGCGGGTCGAATACTCGACGCCGAATTCCAGGTTGTCGGCGATCACCGGGGTAAGGGTGATCAGGGTGTCGACGTCCAGGCCCGGGAAGTTGACCGCGCGCAGCACGCGGCCGACGTCGGGCATGGTGAAGCTCTCGTTGAAGGCGCCGTAGAGGTTCCAGCCTTCACCGGGGCGGACGATCAGGCCGACGTTGAAAAGCGTGTCGTCGAAGGACGGCTCGCCGCCCATCACGAAGGTCGAGTTGGCGGCCGCGATCGTCGTGTAGTCGTCGACTTCCAGGGTCGCGTCTTCGTAGCGAGCGCCGCCGGAGAGGGAGACCCGCTCGCCGATGTCGAATTTGAGCTGGACGAAAGGTGACAGGGTCTCAAAAAGCGTTTCCGGCACCCACTCCCGGCCGCTGCGGTCGAGGACCTGGGCGGACTCATCGCGGAAGACGTCGAAGCCGGCGGTGAGCAGAACCCGGTCGTCGGAGAACGGTCGGTTGTAGGAGAGCTTGAGGCCCGTCTTGTCGGAAACCACCGCCGACTGGTCGAGGAACGGCGGGCCGTCGGGGGTTAGGCGGAAGAAGCCTCCGAAGGTGCCGCCTTCAAAAAGGCCCTTGAACTCCTGGGTGAAAACCTGGGCGACCAGGCTGCCGCCGCCGAGCGAGCTGTGGCTGAGGGTCGCGGAGAGGGTGGTGTTTTCGTTCCGCGCCGGGTTGCCGACGATGGCGGAGGGGTCCCCCTCGGCGGTACCGGTGGGGATCCCGAGGGCGCGGTCGCCGGGGGTGGCGAAGAAGTCGCCGTTGCGCTCGAGGTCGAAGTCGTTGAATAGGAAGCTCACCACGGCCCGGTCGCTGAGCACCCAATTCGCCTTGGCGTAGAGGGCCACGGTTTGGGAGTCCATGATGTCGCCCTGGGTCGGGTAGAGGCCGACCGGATTGCCGTCGGCGTCGATGAACAGACCCCGCTCGAAGAAGGACGCTCCGAGCACGATCCCGAATTTGTCGCCGCCGCCGCCCGTCAAGCCGGACACCTTATAGCCGGTGGCGTCCGAGCCGAAATCTTCCGTCGAGCCGGTGAGTCGGAAGTCCAGGGACGTCTTCCAGGAGGAGCCGAGGGTCGGCTCGCGGGTCAAGATGTTCACCACGCCGCCGGTCGCGCCGACGCCCTGGATCGCGTTGGAGCCGTTGATCACCTCGATGCGTTCGACGAAGGACAGGTCGATGGTGTGGCCGTCACGGCCGCCGTCGCGCAAGGCGTTGTGCTGATTGACGCCGTCGATGAGGTAGAGAGGGTTGCGCCCCCGGAGCGTCTCGCCGCGGCCGGTGAGCTTCTGCAGGCCGGGCGCAAAACCGGGGACCATCCGGGAGAGCACGCTGGCGAGCTCGTCGGCGATCACCAGATTGGCTTCGACTTCTTCTTTGTCGATCAAGATGACGGTCGCCGGGGTGGCGCTCGCCGGCAGCTCCGTGCGAGACGCTTTGACGATGATCTCTTCTTCGACGGTGTCGCGAACGTCCCGCTCGGCGGCGGAGCTCGCATCGTCGGAGGGCTGCGCTTGGACGGCGTTCTGTGCGGAGGCTGCGGGGAGGAAGCCAAACGGCAAGGCGAAGAAGAGGGCAGCCCGAGCGAGGGTTCGGACCGCAGAGCGAGGAAGACAGGTTGGCATAAAGGTGGGCATCCTAGGATCGTCGGGATCCCTGTGAGATGGGTCTAGATCGGTGCTAGCGGTGCGTCAGGCACTCCCGCCCGGCAGGGCGATGTCACAACAGCTACGGCGCAAGATGAAATGAGTGGATGGAGGTGGGGACTCCGAGATCAAGGCCGGCCGCCCGGCCGGTTAGGACCCGGTGATCGGACGGCGCGACCTACCGCTTATTCGTTGAGAAGCAGTCTCAATAAGGGATACTGGACCGTCCAGGTCCCCTTTGTCAAGGCGCGATCATCGGCGCCTCTGGCCGGAAGGTCTCGCCGATTTTCCTGGCGGGCGCCTAGCCCCTCCGGGAGCCCGGCACGGCCTACGGGTCTTCTGTCCGGGGGGCTGCGGTCACCGTTTGGGCCGATCTGGCGCGTTCGACCTGTTCGAGGACGGCTGCGGCGACGGCCTCCGGGTCCTCCAGGCTGAGGAAGTGCCCGGCGCCCTCAACGATGTGGTGCGTCGAATCCCTGGATAGGGCGGCCAGCTCGATCTGCATCTGTCGCCAGGCCATCTCGGCATCGTCTGCGGAGAGATTCGGCGGCCAGGTCTCCGGCCGATCTCGGCTCAAGACGGTGAGGGGTAAGTCCAAAGGCAGCGCCGGCCGATCCGGCGGGTTTTCGGCGAAACTCCGCGCTTCCCGATAGGCCGTCCGGTAGGTCGCTGCGCGGTAGCCGTTCGCCGTCGCCGCCGGCTCGATATCTGAGGGGAGGCCCGGCGGCCGGAGCGGCGGGAAAAGAAGCCTGGGCAAACCGGTGGCGTGGAGGCGGGCGCCCCACCTCAACATCGATAGCTGCTGGTCGACCGCGGCGGAGTAGCCGGCGGGCAGGCGTTCTGCGAGGTTCGGGTGCACGGAGTCCACCAGCACCAGGCCGGCGACCTCGAGGTTTCGGCTCGCCGCGAGCTCGAGGGAGACCATGCCGCCGAAGGAGTGTCCGACGAGGATGAGCGGCTGCGGCAAGTCGGCGGCTGTGAGGAGAGCCTCGGCTTCCGCAGCCAGCTGCTTGAGATCCCTCGGCCCCGGACCCGATTCGCTCCACCCCAAGCCGGCCCGGTCGTAGGCGCAGACCGTCGTGTGCTCGGCGAGTCGCGGAAAAACCAGGCTCCAGTCGAGCGAGGTCCCGCCGGCGCCGGCCTCG
>JBCDKB010000549.1:0-5560 GCA_038747035.1 Acidobacteriota bacterium
CAGAATACCCTTCGCCAGCTCGTTGAGCGTGCATCGTCAGGCGAGGAGCTCGTCATTACTGACGGTCGCGGACTCGCCCAGGCCCGGCTCGTGCCGGTCGAAGAGCCGCGAAGGCGACCGGGCGGATGGGAAGGCAAGGTCAGAATCCTGGATTCGTTCGATGATCCGGTCCTGAAGTATGACGTCGGGGTGATGTTGGCCTAGTCGTCGACCAAGGCGGGCATAGTGGGAAGTTTGGTTTTATCGAGAGGAATCTGCAGGCGTCCGTGGGCCGGCCGGGTTCAAAGACTCAAGTCATAGAGATAGCAGCCCAGAACTCAGGCGAGGCGGTGTGCTTTTGATGCAGGTCGTCACTTTAGTTTGGGCGTAAAGAGCTACTCACCAGGAGTTTGCAATGGAAGGCGATCAAGCAACGCCGCGAAAGCCCCTCAATTTTGGCGAGCAGCGCGAGCGGGTCAGCCATTGGTATGACCCGGCGATATACCGGCAGGCGATCGGGGAGGGACGCTTCAAGACGGGGCGGGAGATGCTCCAGGCGATTGTCGATGGAGAGCTGCCGCCGCCCCCCATCGCTGCGACCTTGGGCTATAGGGCCGCCGAGTTCGGCGACGGCGAGGCGACCTTTACCATGGTGCCGACAGAGAGCCACTACAGCCCGCTCGGCATGGTGCACGGCGGGGTCTTCGCGACGCTCTTAGATACCAGCATGGCCTGTGCGATACACACGCGGCTGCCGATCAACGTGCCTTACACGACGGTCGAGCTCAAGGTGAATTACGTCCGCCCGATGAAGATCGAAACCGGCGAGGTTCGTTGCAGCGGAAAGGTCGTCCACCTCGGCAGGTCGACGGCGATCGCCGAAGGGCGGATTCTTGATGGCCGCGATCGGCTGATCGCCCACGCGACGACGACGTGCTTGATCCTGGATCCGATCAGCGGCTAGCCGGGTTCTAGGGCGGATCCACCGAGCCGACGCCAGAGATCCTCGAGGTCGTCTGGGATCGGCGCGGCGAAGCTGATGGCTTCCCCCGTCGCGGGATGGGAGAAGGCGAGCCGCCAAGCGTGGAGCGCCGTGCGTTGGAAGGTGGCGAGGGTCTTCTTATGGGTCGTCGGGGCCCCGCGCCAACGGGCCTCTCCGTAGGTCGGGTCGCCGATGAGAGGATGGCCCATCGACTTCATGTGGACGCGGATTTGGTGCGTCCGGCCGGTCTGGAGGTCCACCTCTAGGGCGGCCGCGACTCGCTGGCGCTCTGTCACGCTACCCAGGATGCGGAAGCCGGTCCGCGCCGGCCGACCGTCGCGACGGACGGTCATGCGCTTTCGGTCCTGGGGGTGGCGACCGAGGGGGGCGTCGACGAGGCCCTCGGTGTCCTTCGGCACGCCGTGGACGATCGCAAGATAGGTCTTGCTGACCTGACGATCGGCGAACGCCGCTTGAAGAGCGCGCATCGTCTCCTCTCGGCGAGCGACGACGAGCGCGCCGGTCGTATCGAGATCTAGGCGATGAACGATGCCCGGCCGGCCTTTGCCGCCGAGGGTGGCCAGTTCGGGGTAGTGGTGGAGGAGCCGGTTGACCAGCGTGCCCCGCGGGCGTCCGGCGCCCGGGTGGACCGCGAGGCCGGCGGGTTTGTTGATGACTACGAGGTGATCGTCTTCGTAAAGAAGTCCCAGGTCACCGGCCTCAGCGACGAGCTCCGGATCGGCCTCCGGCGCCGGCACCGCGCAGGTGATTTCAAGGCCATCATCGACGGTGGCACTGGCTTTGACTTTCTTCGGAGAATCCCACGAGACGGCCCGCTGTCGAATCCAAATCTGGACCTGGCTCCGCGCGACCCCAAGACGGCCGGCGATGTGAAGGTCGAGGCGCTCGCCGGCTTCGTGGCTGTCGACGCGCCAGCTGCGCTCGGAGCTCGTCACGCCTCGGGCTGCGGGCTGGGTTCGGCCCCGTCGGACGGATCCGGCTCGCCATCCGCGGCGGCATCGTCCGACGCCGCTTCGCTCGCCGTCGTCTCTTCTGAATCAGGCGGTGGCTGTCGGAACGCCCCCAGCAGCATGAGGCCGATGCCGACGGAGATCGCGCTGTCGGCGACATTGAAGGTGTGCCAGTGGTAGGTGCCGTAGTAGAAGTCGATGAAGTCGGTGACGCCCCCTTGGGCGATGCGATCGACGAGGTTGCCGATGGCGCCGCCGAGCACAAGCCCTAGGGAGACGAGGAGGAGTCGGTCCCAAAGGGGCGTGATGGCGAAGTAATAAACGACAAAGCTCAAGGCGAGAAGGCCGAGGCCGATCAGGATCAACGTCCCTGTCGTATCGCCGTGGGACGCAAAGAGCCCGAAGGCGACGCCGGTATTGCGAACATGGACAAAGTTGAGGAGGTTCGGGATGACCTCCACGGCGCTCGGCATCGGGAGCTTCTCCTCGACGAGCCATTTGCTCCACTGATCGAGGACCAAGATGGCGAGGCCGAGCAGGAGATAGGGCGATTTGCCGGCGAAAGAAGGGCGTTCAGTCATCAGTCTCTATCGATCCTTAGCTGGTGGGCGCGGCCAGGCGCGGGCCGCAGCGGCGCCCATTTGTACCAGGGACGCCTTATCCTGCAAAGCGCGGATGGCCGCGGCGCCCGAGGCGCCGGCCGCCGCGACCGTCGGCACGGCCGCGGCGTCGATCCCGCCGAGGGCGAGAATTGGAACGCCGTGCCGCGCAGCCCGGCGAAGGGCTCCGGGCCCGACGGGGTCGCCGAAGGCCCTTTTGCTCGGCGTGTCGAACACCGGGCCGAAGGTCACGTAGTCCACAGCCGCTCCGGCCTCCTCGATGTCGTCGGCGTGGTGTGTCGACAGCCCGAGCAATAGGTCCGGAAAGCGGCGTCGGACCGCGCCGGGGCGAACGCCATGTGAAGGCAAGTGGACCCCGTCGGCGCCGACTGCGGTGGCGATATCGGCTCTGCCGTTGACGAGCACGCGCAGTCTTCCGGCGACGGCGCCCACCACCGAGCGGGCGAGTGACTCAAGCGCTCGGTCGTCTAGGAGCTTGGCGCGGATCTGGAGCGCGTCGACACCCGCCACATGGAGCTGCCCGATCCAGTCTCCGAGGTGATCCGAGCCGAGGGTCTCGTGGCCTGCGATTGCGAGGAGCCGGGGAGGGCGATTAGCGGCCATCGTCGCTAGCCTCGGGGGCCAGCACCTGGGTGAGCAGGAGGTGGAGGTCATGCATGCTCCACACGAGGTGGACGAGGCCGAATCCCGTGACGAGGCCCCGGGCCCACGGATTCTCAAGGACCCGCAGCCCGGCCCAGGGGAGCAGGGACAGAAGACGTTCCCACGCGGGCGACCACGGAAACATCGTCAGGATCACGCCGACCGAGGTGCAGTAGACGATGAAGACAAAGAGGAAGAGGCGGTCCATGGCGCTGGATTCTAAAGCCAAGTCTCCATCGGGGCCACCGTGACCGGCCTCCGCGCGATCGTCTATAATGTCGGGCGACTCGAGCTTTTCGTCATTTTCGTCAGATCCCTTGCCGCTATCGGACAGCCCGTCTGAGAGGAATTTGCATTGCTGAATAAGTTGTTCTCGCGGAAGAAGGCGCCCTCAGTTGGCGACGGCAAAGAGCTCACCGTCGAAGATCTCATTACGCTCGAGCGCTACGACGAAGCTCTCAGTCTGCTCAGGGAGAAGGTCAAGCTCCAGCCTAAGGACCTCTACTCCCACCTTAAGATCGCCGAGGTCTACGTGGCCCTCAAGGACGTCACGAAGGCCATCGACTCCTACGTCTACGTCGCGGACACCATGGCCGACGACGGATTCTTCGACAAAGGTATCGCTTTGCTGGCGAAGGCCTCGAAGCTGGCCCCCGGCAACGACATCATTCCGCGCCGGGTCGACCGCCTTCGCCGACTCAAGCAGCTCGAGAAGAGACGGGCCTTCGCCATCGAAGGTCTCAAGCAGAATAAGACGACAGACTTCCGGTCGGCTGCGAATTCGGCCTTAGAGGTCGAGATGCTCTGGAACAAGATCGCCAAGTCGCATCTCATGACCCGCCTTGATGGTGAGCAGATCACCAAGCTCTTCTCCGTGATGGAAATGTCCAAGATCACGGAAGGCAGCGTGCTCGTCAAGAAGCACCAGCAGATGCAGGTCATGTTTCTGGTCGTGGATGGCACGATCGAGGCCGGGGAGGAAGACAGCGGCCGCTTCTTCGACATCAAGTCCTTCACCACCGGTGACCTGATCGGGGAGGGCGCCCTGCTCGAACGCAAAGTGTGGCCGGCGACCTACCGGGTGACGGAGTCCGGGACGGTCTTCATTCTCAATCGAGAGGGACTCGAGGTCGCGATGCAAGGGCATCCCGATCCGCGGGGTTTCATCTCGGTCTTGCGGCTCCAGAATCATGACCGGGACGTGGCGGCGAACTTGCAGAAGCTCCACAAAAGCTGATGGCACTGATTCCGATTCGCATCTACCCCGACCCGGTCCTGCGGGTCGACTGTCCGCCGGTCACGGAGTTTGACGACGATCTGCGCCAGCTCGTCGACGACATGGTGCAGACCATGCACGCGGCGCCGGGGGTCGGTCTCGCGGCGCCCCAGGTGGGCATCGAAAAACAGCTCGCGGTGGTCGACGTGACGGTCGGCGAGGACCCTTCGGCGCTCAAGGTCTTGATCAATCCTCGGATCGTTGAAGAAGACGGCCGTGAGCTCGACTCCGAAGGCTGCTTGTCGATCCCAGACCTCACGGAGAAGGTCGTCAGGCCGACCAAGATCAAAGTGCTCAGCCACAGTCTCGACGGCTCGGAAGTCGAGATGGAGGTGGAGGACTTCGAAGCCCGGGCCTTCTGTCACGAGATCGACCATCTGCACGGCGTGCTCTTTATCGACCACCTCCGGGGATTGCGCAAGGAGAAGGCCCGTCGCTCGCTGAAGAAGCTCGGATTCACGTGAAGGCGCCGTTCCGCGGCCTGGACCATCGAGCGCGGGGCAGACTGGGGGAGGTGGAGGCTAGGGACTACCTGGCCGCCCAGGGCTACCGCGTCTTGGAGAAGAATTTTTCGTGCCGCAGCGGCGAGATCGACGTCATCGCCGAAGACCGCGGCGTCTTGTGCTTCATCGAGATCAAGGCGCGAGCCTCGCGCGAGTTCGGCTCCGCCATCGAGGCGATTTCGGCGACCAAGCAGCGTCGTCTGGCGAAGGCGGCTTCGCTCTACCTGGCGACCCGCCCCATCGACATGCCGTGTCGCTTCGACGTCGTGGCGATGGACCTTGAAGCGGGGGAGTGGCGCTTCACACTGGTCCGCGATGCGTTCCAGCTAACCGGCTGAACGCCTTTATTTGAGGAGCTTTACGCCCCCCAGGTAGCGACCTCTGGGACGTCGAAGACTCGTCGAAATCAGTCTCCCCAGTCCCTTGACAGGGCTAGGGCCCTTGCATATCCTACGCGTCCCGCGGGCGGGAATAGCTCAGTGGTAGAGCACAACCTTGCCAAGGTTGGGGTCGCGGGTTCGAATCCCGTTTCCCGCTCCATTCCTCACCTTTTTCGGTGGGAGTGCCAGACTCGGGGCGACGTGGAC
>JBCDKB010000550.1:0-5537 GCA_038747035.1 Acidobacteriota bacterium
GGCGCAACGAGGCCGGGAAGGACCGCGACGAAAAAGAGCAGCTCGAAGAGCCCCATGTCGGCCGGCAGGAGGCCTTGGCCTAGTCTCTCCAAGGCCTCCTGCGGCAGCGGGAAGAACCGGGCCGAAAGCTGGGACACCGCGGCGGCGACGAAGAACATGGACGGGGCCCCGAGTAGGACCCCGGCCCACACCGACCCGCACACCGGCCGCAGGGCCAAAGTCCGGCGGACCGGCAAGCGATAGGCCTTCAGGAGCAGCAGTGAGCCCACGAAGAACACACCGACGATATTAAAGAGCACCTGGCCCCGGAGTCCGAAGCTGAGTCCGGCGGAGACCAGGAAGATCACCGCCCAGCCGACCGCGTAGTAGCGCAAGACGTGGCGGCTCAGCAGGTCGATGCCGCCGAGATGGGCCGCGCGATCCCGTCCGCCCGTCAGCAGGCGTTCGTCCGACAGGTCGATGAGGGCGGTCCGAACGAGCAGGGCGGCGGCCAGCGCCGTGCTGAGCCAGGCGAGGGCGAGGAAGGGCAGGTCGATGCGTCCCACCAGGACTTCGCGGACGGCGACGGCGACACCGGCGATGGGCGCCGCGGCGACCGCCGACCTGAGCTCAAGCCCCGGCAAGAGCGCCGCCGTCGCCGGCGCGATGAGCGCCAGCATGAGCGGGAAGAGGGCGATCTGGAAGGCCTTGTAGGTCGAAGAGCGACCGGACGCCCAGAGCAGGGCGGCGGCGGAAAGCAGAGCCAGCGGCAGAAAGAGGACGAGCAGCGCCACCGCGACGCCGGGCCCGAGCTTGACGCTGAAGTCGGCCGGCACATCGATGATGCGAAGTCCGGCGTAGAGCGCGAGGTTCGCGAGCTGGATGACGGTGATCACCAGACCCAAACTGAAGATGGCCGTCAGCTTGGCGCCGATGATGTCGCGACGGCTGGCCGCGGATCCGAGCAGGGTCTCCAGGGTTCCGCGCTCCTTCTCGCCGGCGAGGGTGTCCGCGGCGACCACCGAGCCGCCGATAACCAAGAAGAGCATCAGGAAGAGAGGCGCCCAGCGGCCGATGCTGGAACCGGTCCGTTCAGAGGCCGTGGCCACGTCCGTCCGCTCCACGATCGAGCCCATTTGCGAACGCTCAATCGGGAATCCCGCGTCGCTCAGCAAGGCGTCCTGCCGGATGAGCAAGGCCCGTTCGAGCAGGTCTTCAAGCGCTCCGACCGCGGTACTGGACGCGTCCGAATCGGCGAGGAAGTAGAGCGTGACCCGCGGGCGCGGAACCTCTTCGGTTCCTGGGCCTTCATCTCCGCCCGCAGCATCGACGGCCTGAGCTTCGGCGGCCGATATCGCCCGCACGATGGCGTGCACGCCCAGGGTTTCAAAAGTCGAAGCGGAGGGCGGCGGTAGCGCCTCGAGGTCGCCCGGGTCGGCTTCGGACTGGATCTCCTCGAGGCGAATGCCCGTGTTGGTGTCCGCCTGGCCCAGCGCGAGCGCCAAGAGATCGCGGACCCCGGCGGCCTCGGAGCCTTCGATGGCATAGCTGAACCACCCCAAACAAAAACACACCAACCCAAACCCAAAAACGAAGCTCGACGCGACGAAAAAAAGCGGCATCAAGAGCGTCGGCAGGAGCACCGAGGCAAAAAGTGTCCGCTTGTCCCGTGCGAGCATGCGAAGCTCGACCGCGAGGAGTGCCCGAAAGGGCGAAGCGAGATTCTCGCTCACGGCGCCGGCTCGCCGGGTCGGCCGCCGATGCCCTCGAGCTCCCTGGCGTCGCGACGCTCCAGGGCGAGACGGGTCTCTTCGTCCGCATCGCTCACGTAGTTGACGAAGATGTCCTCAAGATAGTGCTGGCCGGTCTGCCCCCGCAGGGTCTCGAGGTCGCCGGCCACGAGAATTCGCCCGCCGTGCATGATGGCTAGGCGGTCGCAGAGCTTCTCCGCTTCGCTCATGATGTGGGTCGAAAAGATGACGGTCTTGCCGGCGTCCCGAAGGTCCCGAATGGCGTCGATGAGGGCCAAAGCGTTGAGCACGTCAAGGCCGACCGTCGGCTCGTCGAAGATCACCACCGGCGGATCGTGGACGACCGTACGGCCGATGGATACGCGCTGCTTCATGCCGCTCGATAGCTTGTCGACGCGGGCATTTTGGAAAGGGCCCATACCGAAGCGCTCGATGATCTCGTCGACCCGCGCGCGGACTTCTGACGCCGGGTAGCGATTGACGCGGGCAAAGAACTCGAGCGTCTCCCGCGCGGTGAGACGGGGGTAAAGGGCCGTGCTGGCGGAATAGAAGCCGAGCCGGCGGCGCACCTCGGCGGGGCGCTCGGCGACGGATAGACCCTCGATTCGCGCTTCTCCACCGGTCGGCTTCAGCACGGTGGACAGCATGCGCAGGGTCGTCGTCTTGCCTGCACCGTTGGCGCCGAGCAGCCCGAAGACCTGGCCGCGCTCGCAGGTGAAGTCGATCGAGTCGACGGCTTTCACTTCACCGCGCCCTTCGTCATAGAACGTCTTGCGCAGCCCGCGGACTTCAACAGCGGCTTCACTGGCCATGGCGTGTCTCCTGGGTTCTCCGCTTCATGCGGCGGCCGATCCACGTGCCGAGCGAACCTTCAAATCCGCCCACCACCACTTGTTCCGAGGACAGGACCCGGCGGACCGCAGCGAGCAGGGCCGCAATCGCCAGGGTCTGGACGAGGATCACCAGCGCCGCCAGGGCCCAATTGATCTCGCCGCCGATCGCCTGGCGAAACAGCAAACAGACGTTGCACACCGGCACGAGGGCCCATTTGACGTTGAGCTCGAGGTCCGGGGACGTGACCAGAATCGGCGGCAGAAGGCTCAGAATATAAGCCGGGCCGATCATCGCCTGGCCCTCTTTGAACGTCCGGGCAAAGATCGCAAAGAGCATCATGGCCGCCGCCACCATCAAGGCAAAAGCGAAAGTGCCGATGCCGATGACCGGCAGGGCCCGCCAAGGGATCTGAAACGACACCGCGTCGCTGCCGAGCAAAGGCCTTAGCAGGGCCGCCATGGAAATGGACAGCGCGATGAGGTTCAGGAATCCTGCGATGGCCCCGAGCGTGGCGACGTAGAGATATTTCGCAATCAGCACGCTGCCGTGATCGACGCCGAGGGTCAGTGACGTCTCCCAGGTCGAACGCTCCCGCTCCCCCGCCGTGGCGTCAACGGCCGGGTAGAAGCAGCCGATACTGATCATCATCATCATGAACATCGGCACCATCAAGCCGAGCAGAAAAGCCCCGACGTCTTCGCCAGTGGCGGTGTTCTCCAATGCCACTTCGAATCCCAACCACTGCGCCGGCCCCAAGCCCATCTCCGAGGCGACTTGTTCACGCCACGTCGCCCGATAGTCCTCGAGCTGGCTTTCAAAGCGCCGGAGGGCGCGGTCGGACCGGTCCATGGAGCTGTTGTGGACCACGTCGACGGTGAAGTTCACCGGCCCGCCGTCGGTCGGCACCGCGGAAAACTGGGCCCAAAGATCGAGATCGCCGTCACGGACCGCCTGTTCCGGTCCGGCTCCGCCGGGGACCTGGGCCACAAGGTCCACGCGATCGTCGGCGCCAAAAAGGTCAGTCAGGTCGCCGTGGGCGGCCGGAACACCGTCGAGGAGCATCCGAGAAGGCAACCGCTCTTCGCTGCCCTTGATAAACGCGATGCCTGAGAAAATGACCCAGATCATTACCGGATACAGCAAGAGCGGAACGAGCAGGGAGTTGATGACGATTCCCCGCTCCCGCAGGGCGGCGCGCAGCTCGCGAATATAGAGCAGACGAATGTCGTAGAGGCTCATTGGGCTCGATCCGGGCCTGCTTTAGCTAAACGTTCTCAAGATGAGGGCCCAGTCTTTAAGCACTCTTTGGACGCACCGGTCTTGAATGCACCTTCCACCGCAAAATCCTGGGCCCTGCCGCTAGTGAACCAAGGTTATCTGCGGCTGGACCCTCCGTCCAATCGTGTTCCGCGCGCGCACGATAAGCTTGGCGGGCACGGCGGCGGTCTCCGCGGACTCCAAAACCCGCGGGCTGAAACCTCCGGGCTCGAGAACCGTTTCTACGCTCAAGCCCGCCCCGCCAGCGCCCCGCCTTGATTCCACCCCCACACTCCACTTCAGTAGGCGCACCGCCGGTGCCCCTGCATGATCAAAACCCGAAAGAGGACAATCTCTATGCGCAAGCTGATTCTGATGCTCGTCGTCATGCTCGTGGCGGGCCTCCCCGCCTTCGCCGAAGACATGACCCTGGACCAAGTGATCGATAAGAACATTGAGGCCCGCGGCGGCGAGGAGGCCTGGAGCGAGGTCAAGTCCGCCAAGATCACCGGCATGATGACCATGGGGCCAGGTATGGAGCTGCCGATGACCATGTACTTCATGCGCCCCGGTAAGGTCCGGATGGAGATGGAGATGCAGGGCCAGCAAATTGTCCAGGCCTACGACGGCGAGTCCGGCTGGCAGATCTTCCCGATGATGGGTAAGCCCGATGCCCAGAAAATGAGCGATGACGAAGTCAAGATGGTCAAGCGCCAGGCCGATTTCGAAGGCCCCCTCGTCGATTGGAAAGAGAAGGGCCACAACATCGAGCTCGTCGGTAAAGAAGACGTTGACGGCACCGAGGCCTACAAGCTGAAAGTTACCCTCGACACGGGCGACGTGGCGTACACCTACCTCGACGCCGAGTACTTCCTCGAGTTCAAGCAGGAGACGACCATCGCCAACCAGGCCGGCCAGGACATGAAGGCCAATGTCGTCGTCGGCGATTACAAGGAAGTCAGCGGCCTGATGCTGGCCCACTCGATGGAGTTCATCCCGGAAGGCGCCCCGGCCGGGATGCAGATCAGCTTCAGCTCGATCGAGATCAACCCGGAAGACGTCAACGAGCAGCTCTTCGCCATGCCTGCGCCGGCCGCCGCCGCCGCTGAGAAATGATCTAGTCATCGACCTCGAGGTCCATTAAATATGAAGCGATCGCTGATTCCTGTTCTTGCTTTGCTGAGTACGGGGCTTGTCCCGCCCCCCGCGTCGGCCGCGCCGACGGTAGATTCGAATACCTTCGGTGCACTGCGCGCCCGCGCCATCGGGCCGGCCGTGATGAGCGGTCGCATCGCTTCGCTCGACGCCGTCGCCACGGACCCGGTGACGGTCTACGCGGGCACGGCGTCGGGTGGTCTTTGGCTTTCTAAGGATGGCGGCACCACCTTCGACCCGATTTTCGATGAGTACACGCAGTCGATCGGCGCCGTCCGCGTCGCCCCATCCGACCCGCAAACGGTGTGGGTCGGCACGGGCGAGTCGTGGACCCGCAATAGCGTGAGCATCGGCGAGGGGGTTTTCAAGTCCACGGACGGCGGCGAGTCGTGGGAAAAAATGGGCCTCGAGGATAGCGAACGTATCGGTGCCATTCGCATCCACCCCACCGACCCCGACACGGTCTATGTGTGCGCCCTCGGCCAGCTCTTCCAAGACTACGAGGAGCGCGGTGTTTATAAGACGACCGACGGCGGCGAGACCTGGAAGCGTGTCCTCTAC
>JBCDKB010000551.1:0-5531 GCA_038747035.1 Acidobacteriota bacterium
CGCCGCCGCCCGCCGCGTTCACGATCTCAAAACCATCCGCCTCCCATTCTTCCCGGCGAACATCGACCGCCAGGGTCCACAGGCTGCCCGAATCGTCTTCGAGGGCGAGCTGGACGCCGCCGCCGAAAATGCTCGCCGTCGCATCTTCGCGGAAGGCTCCGGCGGCTTCTTGGCTGTCGAAGTCCGCGTCATCGAAGCCATCCGTCAGCGTCTCGGTGCGATTCAGAAAAACATTCGGCCGCACGGTCAGGTTCGGCCCAAGCTCCGCCGCCAAGCCGGCGTGCAGAGACAGCGAGTCCGCTTCCTCTCGCTCGAAGCGCGTCCGCGGCGCGAAGTCGGAGACCCGGAAGTCTTCGGTGGCCGGCGGCTTGGCGCGCTCACCGCCGCGCACGCCCAAAGTCACGCCCCACCGGGGTCCCTCGTCAGGCGTCGAGGTCAGGCTGAGCAGCGCCGAGTGGTCGTCCCGATCGCTGCCGGTGCGGCGGCCGCCGTCTTCGAGCGCGGTCGATTCGAAGTCGTCCGAGAGCTCGAAACCGTCGCTACCGGCGACGGATCCCGCCGCGACAAGCCCGAGGTCGCCGCGGCGCCACGACGTCCGGCTGGCGACGCGGTAGGACTCGGCCGTGCCGCCTTCAACAATCAGCGAAGAATCGGAGGACTCCGAAGCAGCGCGGGTGATGACGTCGACAACCCCGGCGTTGCCCGTCGGGCCGTAGAGCACCGAGCTGGCGCCGCGGGTGAGCTCGATTCTCGCCACCGAGTCGAGCGGCAGCGTCTCGAGATCGAAGAGACCGTCAAAAGACGAACCGAGCGGAACGCCGTCGAGCAGCACCAGCACGTTGCGCGATCGGAGACCGCGGACATCGAGCAAGATGAGCCCTTCGGCTCCGCGCCGCAGCTGGAGACCGGGCAGGAGGGCGATCGCTTCGTCGAGGGTCCGTGCGCCGGAGCGCTGAATCTCGTCCCACGTCACGACGTCGACCGTCGTCACCTCCTCGACGACCCGGGTCTTGTCCGCGGTGACGACGACCTCACCAAACTCATAAATCTCCGGCGACGGGTCCGAGGGTCCCGGCTGGCCGGGCGGGCCGGCCTGGCCAAACGAGACTGAGGCGATCATTCCCAGCGCCCCCCAGACGAATCCCATCCGACGTCGCCGAATTCGACAACTCACATTGTTGATTTTCACGGCGTCATCGTACCGCAACCCGGTCCACGGGCGGCCCTGGCCGGGGGAGTCTTGATCCATCCGCGGAGTTTCAACGCGCTTCCGAATAAACTGGTTGAAGGAACTGGCGCCGCTCAGCTAACTCTCAGAAAAGTCGAGGATCCGTGGTGCTCAAAACGATGCGCTCGCTGCTCATTATTGCCACTTCGTGCTTGGCGGCGTGCGCGCCCCAAGGTCCGACCGACGTTCAACCCGTTGAGGAGGACCCCTTGCTTTGGCTGGAGGACATCCGCAGCGCGCGGGCCCTAGAGTGGGTCGAAGCCGAGAACGAAAGGAGCCTCGAACGTTTGACCGGCGATCCTCGGTACGCGGCGCTGCTCGAGGAGGCCACCCACGACCTCACGCTCGCCGAGCGTCTGCCGAGCCTGACGATTCTCGGAGACCACGGCTACGACCTGCTGCGGGACCGCGACTTCGTCCGCGGCCTGTGGAGGCGCGCCGAATTGGAGAGCCTAGCGGCCGGCGCCCCGGCGTGGGAGCCGGTGCTCGACCTGGACGCGCTGGCCGCCGACGAGGGCGAGAACTGGGTCTTCGGCGGCGCCACGTGCCTCAGTCCCGAGTCCGATCGCTGCATGCTCGGGCTCTCCCGCGGCGGGTCCGACGCCGTGGTCTACCGTGAGTTCGACCTGACGTCAAAAGCTTTCGTAGACGGCGGCTTTTCGCTGCCCGAAGCCAAAACCACCCTGGCCTGGGCGGAGCGCGACACCTTGCTGGTGTCTTCGGCCACCGACGCCGACGACACCACCACCTCAGGATACGGTCGACTCGTCCGGCGCTGGACCCGCGACACGGAGCTCTCGTCCGCCCCCGTCGCCATGGAGATCCCCGCCGACCACATCGGGGCCTGGCCCGCGACGGTCATGGACGGCGACAGAAAATACGTCACGGCCAACGACATCAAGACGCTGCTGGACTACCGGGTCTCGCTGATGGCGGACGACGGTACGTTCATCGAGCTTCCCCTGCCGTCGAGCTTCGAGTACTCGGGCATTTTCGACGGCAGGGCCTTCGGTCGATTGCGGGTCGACTGGACGCAGAACGACGCCAGCTATCAGGCCGGATCGCTGGTCGCCTTCGAGCTGGCGCCCATGGTCGCCGGCGGCGATCTGCCGGCGGCTGAGCTTCTCTTCACTCCGGAGCCCAACCAGGCGATTCAGATGCTGCTCGGTCAGGGCTCCCGGCAAACAAAAGATGCGATCTTCATCAGTCTGCTCGAAGATGTCGTCGGCCGCCTGGTCAAGATCAGCAGGGATGGCGGCGGCTGGCGGAGCGAGCTCGTCGAGATCGCGGGCGAGGGATCCGTGTCGCTGGTGGCCGCCCACGGCGATTCGAATACCCTCATCGTCAGGTACGAGGACTTCCTCACCCCGCCGACCCTCATCGCCTACGGTGACGGGTCGCCGCAACGCTTCGCCACCATCGCGCCCAAATTTGAGGCCGAGGGCTACCAAGTCGTCCAGCACTTCGCCACCAGCCCCGACGGCACCCGGGTCCCCTACTTCGTGGTGGGACCGGCCGACTTGAACCTCGATGGCCAAGCTCCCGCGCTCATCGGCGCCTACGGTGGCTTCGGGCTCTCGCAGACGCCGGCCTATCTGGGCGGGTATTTCGGCGGCGGCCTGCCGTTCAAGACCATCCTGCGCGCCGGCGGCTCTTTTGTGCTCGCCAATATTCGGGGCGGGGCGGAATACGGCCCGGAATGGCATCTCTCCGGCGTTCTCGAGAACCGACAGCGCGTCTATGACGACTACTACGCCGTCGCCGAAGACCTCATCACGCGCGGCTATACATCATCCGAGCGCCTCGGCATCATCGGCGCCTCCAATAGCGGGCTGCTGGTGGGCGTGGCCTTCACCCAGCGGCCCGACCTCTACGAAGCGGTGATGTGCAGCGTGCCGCTGCTCGACATGAAGCGGTACCACCAGCTGCTCGCCGGCGCCTCCTGGATGTCCGAATACGGCGACCCCGATGACCCCGCCATGTGGGAGGTCATCAAGGGCTACTCGCCTTACCAAAACCTCAAGGAGGACGCGGAGTACCCCGAAGTCTTCTTCACCGGCTCCACCGCGGACGACCGAGTCCACCCCGGCCACGCCCGCAAGATGGCGGCTAAAATGCAGGACCACGGCCAGCCGTTCCTCTTCTTCGAAAATATCGAAGGCGGGCACGGAGCCGCCGCCAACCTCAACCAAAAGGCCAAGCTGGACGCCCTGCAATCCGTCTATATGCTGCAAAAGCTCACGGGCGACGGCGGTCCCGGGGAGCCCCCGGCGGATTGACCGGCGTCATTCCTCTGGTATCGGCGCGATCCCGGGCCATCCGCCGATCGCGGAGACTCTGGGACGCCCCCCGCGTCTACCGCTGGACTCGCCCCGAACCGTCGCCGGCCATGAGATTCTGCACTTCTCCGACGCCGACGCGGTTGAAATCCCCCGGAATCGAGTGCTTGAGGCAGCTCGCCGCCACGGCGAATTCAAGGGCTTGCCCGCGATCTTCGTAGCTCGCCAGGCCGTAAATCAGCGCCGAGGCGAAGCTATCGCCGCCGCCCACGCGGTCGACGATGTCCGTCATCTCGTAGCGCGTCGAGCGCTTGAAGCCGCCTTGGCGATCGCGGAGGCAGGCCGACCACCCGTTGCGGTCCGCCGACATGGACTCGCGGAGGGTCACGGCGAGGAGATCGAGGTTGGGAAAGACCTCGAGGACCTTGGCGGTCAGCTTCTCGTATTTGTCGGTCTCGAGGGTTCCGCCCTCCACATCGATCTCGTCGACGGTGATGCCGAGCGACTTCTGGCAGTCCTCTTCGTTGGCGATCCCCACGTCCACGTAGCGGACGAGCTCGGTCATGACTTCCGGGGCACTCTTCCCATACTTCCAAAGCTTGCCCCGGTAGTTGAAGTCACAGGACACGGTCACGCCGGCGGCCTTGGCCGCCTGCACCGCCTCCAGGCTCAGCCGGGCGGCGGACTCGCTGAGTGCCGGCGTGATGCCAGTGATGTGCAGCCACCGGCAGCCGCCGAGGATCGCCGGCCACTCGAAGAGCGCGGGGTCCGCCTCGGCGATCGCCGAGGCGGCTCGGTCGTAAACGACGCTCGATGGGCGCTGATTCGCGCCGGTTTCGAGGAAGTAGAGACCGATCCGCCCGCCGCCCCGCTGCACGTGCCGGGTGTCGACGCCGTAGGCGCGGAGCTCCCGGAGGGCGGCATCGCCGATCGGATTGGCCGGCAGCCTCGAGACGAAGCCGGAGTCCAGACCGTAGTTGGCCAAAGACACCGCCACATTCGCTTCCCCGCCGCCGAAGGTCGCTTCGAAGGCCGGACTCTGCAGAAGGCGCTCGTTCCCTGGAGACTTGAGCCGCAACATCAGCTCGCCGACACTCATGAATTCAGCCATGCCTTGCCCTTTCCTGGTCAACCGGTGAGATGCCGTGTCGTAGGTCTCGCGCTTAGGAGAAAGCGAGGCCGCCGTTGATATCGAGGCTGGCGCCGGTGATGAAGCTCGACTCCGCGGACGCCAAATAGGCGACCAGGTCCGCCACTTCTCTAGCCTCCCCTTCCCGGCGGAGGGGGGTGCCGGCGGCCACCTTGGTGCGCACCGCATCCGCGGTGAAAGTGTCGTGGAAGGTGGTCGCGATCATGCCCGGGCACAGGCAGTTCACCCGAATATTCGACGGCCCCAACTCCTTCGCCATGGCGCGGGTGAAGGTCATCACCGCCCCCTTTGAGGTGCCGTAGGCGGAAGCCCCCGGCCCGCCGCCGTCGCGGCCGGCTTGCGACGCGAGGTTGACGATCGAACCGCCGGCGGACATATGCGGAACCACCGCCTTGGTGACGAGGAAAGTGCTCGTCAGGTTGAGTCGCATGATCGACTCGAAGAATTCCAGATCCATTTCCGCCAGCGTCTTGCGGGCCACGAGTCCGCCGACGTTATTGACCAGAATGTCAATGCCGCCGCCGAAAGCTTCGAGGGTCTGGCCGACGACATCGTCGACGTCGGCGGATTTCGTCATATCCCCGCGCACGGGGATGGCCGAGCCCCCCGCCGCCTGGATCTCTTCTAAGACCCGGCGCCCGTTCTCTTCATTGCTGTAGTAGTTGACGGCGACATGGGCGCCGGCGGCCGCGAGCTTCAGAGACACGGCCTTGCCAATATCGCGGGCTCCGCCGGTCACGAGAGCTACCTTCTTATCGAGAGTCGTCACGGTAAAAATCCTTGTGGGATGGGTTAGGTGGAGTCAGTGGGGCCTTACGGGTTCGATCCGCCGGCCGAGCAGCCAGACGGACGCGAGGGCCAGCGGCACGAGGGA
>JBCDKB010000552.1:0-5516 GCA_038747035.1 Acidobacteriota bacterium
AGGCGCAGCGGCTGGCTTGCGACGGTGGTCTCGCCTTTGAGACGAAAAAACTCGCGCGAGGTTTCCACCGATCCCGAAGGATTGAGAAACTATGCGGCCGGCGGGGGCGCCGCGCCGGCCCGCGCGGAACTCCATCAGGGGAGTGGCGCGGCGGGTCGGAGGCAGACTAAGAACGGCGATCGGAAGTCAAGCGGGGCTACTGCGTGCTCGACCATGCGGTCGTATCGCCGGACTCGAAGCCGTCCGCAAAGAGCCCGACGGGGATCTCCGTCCGCTCGCACTCATACGTCTCGCCGATGCGGGGCCCGGTTTCGAGCACTTCGAAGTCGGAGGCCAACACCTGGGCCGCGCCGGGGGTGAGGTCAAAGACGCGGGAGTTGATCCCGAGGTCGGCCCATTGGGCCGTCGTGTAGAGGTCGCTTTCGGCGGTCAGTGCGATATTTCCGCCGTCCGACAGGACCATGCCGTAGCGCTTGAGCGTGTTGAGGATCACCCGGGCGGCGGGCGAGTAGCCGGTGAGGGGGAAATCCGCCCGCAGTCGCAGTCGGGAGCCGTAAGCCACCGTGCCGATCGGTCCGCTCGGGCCGCCGGCGTGGGAGGCCGGGCGCACGTAGAGACGGCCGAGGACGCCGCCTAGGCTCTCGTCGGTGGCCATCCTCGCGTTGGGCAGAATGAATCGAATGGCGTGGCCGAGGTCGCCGTCGCCGGACGCATCGAGCGCCAGCGAGGCGGCGATCTCGTCCGCGTTGAAAAGCAGCGGCGCCATCGGAAACCCCGCCGCGTCGGCGCTGGTGCAGTGCTCGCCGCGTCCCTCGGGCGGATACTCGCCGTCGAGGTACCAAATAGCGAGACACTGCGCCTCGAGCTGTCCGGCGCCCGACGCCGTGGTGCGGTAGGCCTCGTAGAGAACCCGGTCCCGCAGGACCAGGAGGTGGCAGTCCCCCGACAGGTTGTCGCACAACAGGCCGGTCTCGCCTTCGATCGCGGCGTCGAGCGGCACCGGCATGGCCGTGCCGAGCGGGTCGCAGTCCGGTAAGAAATAACCGTCCGGGTGGCTCACGATGGTCCGCGTCGGCGCGTCCGACGCGGCGCGGACCACGTGGATGCTGAAGTCGATCTGCAGGCGACCGAGGCCGAAGCCGCCCAAGCTGCTGAGGGTCGAGATCATTGACGCCGAATCCGGATGCAGCGGCGCCGTCGCGATGTTTTCCTTCCACACGGTGGGGCCGCTGAAGCGCGGCGGGGGATCGGCGTGGACCGGAGCGGTCGCCAGGAGCATGAGAAGAGCGAGTCTGTGCATCGTAGAGTCCCCGGGGGAGTTCAATGGCGGGAGGACCAGGTCGTCCTCCGCGGGCGAAAGGTCAATGAATCTCATTAATAGCAATATCACTATATATGATGGCTGAGCTGGGCTCCTGCTGGTACTCTCTGCGCCGAATCAACGATGTGATGTTGCCGGAAGGAGAGACGCTAATGCCCCCTCGTCGTCAGAATGCCGTGAGGCACGCCGTGTCCGTGGCGATTCCTTTGCTTTTGACGGGCGGGGGCTCCGTCGGAGCGGCGGATCCTGACGGCTTCAGGGGGTGCGAAGACGACGCCACGCTGGGCGGCGGTCGCGGGGCTCGCCGCGGCGACAAGCGACTTCCGCAGGGGCTGCCCGAGCGGTTCCGGAGCCACGGCCGGATCGAGGTGCCGTCGACCGACCGCCAGCCGGACTTCGCCGAAATTCCCTGAACCGGCTCGACCTTCCCGGCTCTATCTTCAAGATACCTATGGATCTCATCGCCGCCGTTTCTCTGATCAGCTTCAGCCTGTCGGCATTCCTGGCGGGCTTGCTCTTTTTTGACCGGGAGCGCCGTCCGGCGACGCCGCTACTGGCGGCGCTGCTGGCCATCCACGCGCTGGCTTTTCTGCTGCGCTACGGCTTCACGACGCAGTCGCTGCTGATCGTCTACCTGCCTTTTATTGTCTTCCCGCTCTTGACCGTGCACGGGCCGCTGGTCGAACTCTTCGTTCGCCGAAGCCTCTTTGAAGAGGATCGTTCGCAGCGGAAGATGCTGCCGCTGGGCGCGGCTCCTCTGGCGGTGCTCGTGGTCCACGGGCTGCTCTTCGCGACTATCGACGACTTCCGCAGTCGGGATGCGATCCTTGACCAAACCGCCCCGATAGCGCTCTACAGTCGGCTGATAGCGCTGGTCTTCTCCGCATATAACGTCATTTTCTTAGTGCGCGCTTGGCGGGCTTTGCGTGGCTATCGCGCCCGATTTCAAGAGAGCTTCTCGAATTTAGATGACCTCCGCTTGGAGTTCCTCCGCGCATTCCTCGGCCTGACCACGCTGGTCTACCTTTCGTTTCCGGGCACGGCGCTGGTGAGCTTCTTTATGCACTGGAGCGTTCCGATCACTCCGCTCGAAGGCCTGCTGCTGCTCGGCTTGACCTATCTGGTGCTCTACTACTTGGTCCGGCGTCCTCAGATCTTTACGCTCCCGACTGAGGAGCCGACGAATGGGGCAGCCAGGATGCCGGCAGAGGCCTCGAAACCCGCCTCGCCCGAGACATCGCCGTCCGAGTCGTCGCCGGTCAAAAAGGCAGCGGCGGTTGACGCTGACCCGCGTCCGGCGGTCGGGCCTGGCCAGGCGCAGAAGTACGCCCGCCAATCCCTCGATACCGAGACTCGCCGGTCCCATCTCCGGAGGATCCGTGACTTCATGGAGGCCGAAGAGCCCTACCTGAACGGGGAGCTGGCGCTGGCGGACCTGGCGGAGGCCGTGGAGATCCCCAAGCACCACGTCTCGATGGTGATCAATATTGAGCTAGAGCGAAACTTCTTCCAATTCGTCAATAGCTACCGCGTCGACGCCGCCCGCCGTCTTCTTTCCGATCCGGGGCAAGCGGACGAAACGCTGCTAAACATCGCGTATCGGGCCGGCTTCCAGTCCAAGGCGGCTTTCAACAGAGTCTTTAAGCAGGTCACCGGCCAAACCCCCGGCCAGTTCCGAAAAGCCGGGTCCGAGGCGTCTGGATAAGCATCCGCTAATGGATTCGTGGTCAGAGATGCGCCTTTCTTGAGGCTCCGCTTCCGAGCTGAGACGACAGCGGCGCCCGGAATACGCAGACTGGTTCCGTTCATATCGATCGGTGGACGCCGATCGCATCGACGCGGAGACTGACTGCGATGGAAAAACAAAGATGGCTGCTGACGTCCCGGACTCTGGTGACGGTCGGCGCGCTCGGCTTCTTGGGGCCGACGGTGCGCGACACGAACGCCTCCCATCTGCTCAACGCACACTGGGTCGGGCATGCGCGCTTCCACCTGATGTCCTCGCCCACCTGGCTCGCTCGCTTCGCCGCACTCCGCCGAGTCGAGGGTGATCGGAGGGAGAGAAGATGACCCACCCGGTCCCCGGTGTTCATATCCCTGAGCGCACCGACGTCTTGATTATCGGCGGGGGGCCGGCCGGCGTCGTGAGTGCGCTCGCCCTGGCCCGGCTGGGGATCGACCACTTGCTCGTCGAACGCCGCGCGCAGCCGCGTGAGCACCCAAAGGCGCACGAGCTGAGCGCGAGGTCCATCGAGATTCTCACCGAGCTCGGCGTCGACGCCCGTCAGCTAGCGCGCGAGGCCAGCGACCAGGAGACCGCCGAGCGCGTGCTCTTCTGCGAGACAGTCGACCGCGAGTTCGGCCGCATCGAGCTCGGCGCGCCGGCGATCGCGGCGAAGTACCACCGCCACCTGCGTGGGCCGTGGCCGCTCCTGAATGTGTCCCAGAGTGAAGTGGAGAAGGTGCTCCGGTCCACCGCGCTCTCCGCCGGTATGCGGCTAGCCCTGCAGCACCGGGCGGACATTGTGAATCAAGACGAGGACGGGATTCGCTGCCGGATCACGTCCCGGACCGGGGCCACCCACACGCTCACGGCGCGCTACGTGATCGTGGCCGACGGCGCCTCCGGCCAGGGCCGGATCGCGCTCGGGGTGCCGATGCGTGGCCCGGAGAAGATCCAAGACTTCGTCAGCGCCTATTTCACCAACGATCTGCGCCAGCTCGTCAAGACGCCGGCCAAGCTCTACTGGATCCTCAACCCCGACTGCTACGGCACCCTGATCTGCCACCACCCGGCGAAGCGCTGGGTGATGCACGTGCCGATTTATGACGGCGAAACCGTCGATGACTATCCGAGGGAAGTCTTCGCCCAGCGCATTCGCCGTGCGTTCGGGCAAGACGACCTTGACGTACGGATCGAGTCGATCAGCTCCTGGCGCATGTCGGCCCAGGTCGCGGAGCGCTTTCGGGTCGGCCGGGCGTTTCTCATCGGCGACGCCGCCCATCGATTTCCGCCGACCGGCGGTCTGGGCATGAATTCCGGCATGGCCGACGCGCACAACCTCTGCTGGAAGCTCGCGGCGGTGATTCGCGGCCGGGCCAGCGCCGAGCTGCTCGACAGCTACGAAACGGAGAGAAGGCCGGTCATCGAGCGCAACTGCGAGGAAAGCCTGCGCAACTACGAGGAGATTTTCGACGTCATGCGCGCCTTCGGCCTCGACCCGGCGGCGCTACCGCTGCTGACCCGCCTGCGGACGGCCCCGCCGTTTCGACACCTGGAAGCCTGGACGGACGGCGCCTTCTCCCGTCTGTGCAGCTATCCGGCGCGTTGGAGACTCGCGGGATCCCACCGACGTCCCGCCACCGCGGCGCGCGTCCGCGCGGCAATCGCCGACCAAACCGAGCATTTCGACCGCATCGGCCTCGAGCTCGGCTATCGCTATCCGGTGAACGGGACCCTCGCCGGGCCCGGGCCCGCTGTCGAGCCACCCGGCGGCGGCGTCGGAGAGTACGTGCCGGCGACCGCCCCGGGCTGTCGCCTGCCCCATGTCTGGCTCGATCCGAGGCACACTCGGTCGAGCCGAGACGTGATCGACTACCGCGCCTACGTGCTGCTCCATGATGCTGACCTGGACCTGAACGGCGACAGGGGCGGCGTGAGAGCGCTCGAGCTGGCGGTGGGCTGTCCGGTGCGCCCCGTGAGCTTGCGGCATGCCGGTATGCCGCAAGCCGAGCGCCCGCGGGTGTGCCGAGGGCTGGGGCTTGACGCCGGCGGCGCGCTGCTCATCCGCCCGGATGGCCACATCGCGCGGCGGTGGCGGGGACTGGGGGAGCCTTTGGCGGACTTGTCATCGGGACCTGTATCGCTCCAGCACCGTTCGGCACGCGGCCCGGTGGCATTGAATCGCCGGAATCCGTCGACCTATTGAAAGATTCGGACCGGCGAGTTCTTCGCGATGGACGGGCCTTGGACAGTGCCTTGACTTGAAAAGACAAAGGCTGCGTCTCACCGCGGGCGTTCTTGGCACCCCCGCGGCTTTGGGCATGGCTGCTTTTGCGGCACCGGGACGCCGAGATTCAGCCCTGACCTCCGAAAGGGCGGGAGCCGGCGTCGGAGCGATGGGCGATGAGCGCCTGCGATGCATCGAGTCGAGGCATACGCCGACGGCACGCTGGTCGTGACCCACTTCACGCC
>JBCDKB010000553.1:0-5474 GCA_038747035.1 Acidobacteriota bacterium
ACCGGGGCTGGCCGGCGAGCAGCGCGGCCAGACGTTGCGGATCGACGGTCGGTGTGCGGATCGGGCTGGCGCAGCTCCCGTAGCGCCCTTCATCGTCGACGGGCGGCGGCTCCGTCGTCGGCAGCCGGCCCGCGAGCAGATCGCGGACGTTGAAGCTGCGCAGCGCCCCCGCCTCGAGGCCCAAGTCGAAGGCCATCACCGGGTGCCCCCAGTTGGTCCACATCACCACCCGGACGACGGTCGGTTCCGGAGCGTTGCTGCCGACGGCGAAATAGGTGGTGCGACCGTCGGCGGTCTCGAGATCGACTTCAAAATAGGGCAGTAGCAACGTCGCCCCGGGCTGAGAGGAGAGATCGCAGCGCAAGGCGGGCTGGGCGGAAAGCGACGCCGCCAAGAATGGGAGGCTCAGAGCACAGCAGAGAAAGGCGAGTACGGGGCGACGACGGGCGTAGCGGACACGGGGCATGAGACAGTCTCCAGGGGAAGGACCATGTCGGATGGCGTCAATAATGCGACTGTAGCATGAAAATGCTAGCAGCCCGAATCTACCCCCTCGGCGCAGCTTTAACGTCCGCGCTATCGCAGGTCTTCGGAAACCAGCGCCAGCAGCTCCGCCGCCGCCTGCTCGACGACTCGCCGCCCTTCAGCGATCGCCTCTTCCGCCCGGTAAACCTCGAGCATGCCGATGCCCCCGAGCTGCGGAGAGAGCTCAAAGTCCGGCGGATCGCGCTCGAGGCTGTAGGCGACCAGTCGATCTTGGAGCACGTGCAGCGCGCCGATCATGACGTCATAGAGCCCCGGCGCCGACGGCGGCTTTGTTCCGGCCTTCGGCGGCGCTTCCACTTCACCCGTATCTTCAAAGCGCGAACGCAGCCGCTGGGTCAGCACGTCGAGGCGGTCGCCGACCGCCACCAGACCCCCGCGCAGGGTTCGACCGCCCTCCCCCTTCTCCACCCCCTCCCCGACATCGGCGGCGAGCTCGCGCGACGCCGCCGCGCCGACGCTGCCGCGATTCAGATTAACCGCGATCACGTGGGTCGCCCCCAGCCGCCGGCACAAGCTCACGGGTATCGGGTCCGCGAGGCCACCGTCGACCAGCCAGCGGCCGTCGAGGTGGACCGGCGGCAGCAGACCCGGCATCGACATGGACGCCCGCACCGCCTCGAGCAGGGGCCCGGAGGTGAATTCCCGCTGCTCGCCGGACTCTAGGTCCGTCGCCACGGCGCCGAACCGTCTCGGCAGGTCCTCGATTCCGAGATCGCGATAGCGCTCAAAGAGCTGGAAGACGCGCTCGCCTTTGATCAGCGATCCGCCGAGGCTGATATCCAAGAAGCCCACCAGATCCCGGCGATTGAGGGAGAGGGCCCAGCGCTCGAGGACCTCAAGCTGGCGGGTCGCCCAGGCGCCGCCGACCATCGCCCCGACCGAACAGCCGGTCACCACCCGCGGCCGGATGCCGATCTCGTGGAGGGCGCGCACCACGCCGAGGTGGGCCCAACCCCGGGCGGATCCGCTGCCGAGCGCGAGGCCCCAGACGATGTCTTTGTGCTCCATTTCCGTGCTCCGACGCCCGTCTCGAGAATCACGACGCCCGAAGATGAGGTATCTCTGCCACAACTGTGCAATACGCCGGCCTTAGGCTCTGGACGGACCCGAGCCACGGGTCCCCAAACCGGAGACATCCCATGAAGATTCCGCGCCTATTTGCTTCGACCGCACTCGCTATCTTAGTGGGCGCGACCGCTCCCGTCAGCGGCCACGAGGTGGACCTCAGCCAGCTCCCGCTCGGCGACGGCTATATTTCATCCAGGCCGCAGGCGGGTTCGATCTTCGCCTGCCAAAGCCGCTTCAGCCCCAACGCCCCGGGGGCCCACGCCACCGGATCCTGGCTCGGCTCGTCGACCTTTGACCTCGAGGCCAAGCCGACCGTCGACGGCGAGGTCTACCACCGATCCGAGCTCGCGATCGAAGTGTCCGGCTCAAACCGACGGATTGTCGGCAACGGCCTGCCGGACCACGCCACCGGCGTCTTCCCGATTCGCCGTAGCGACGAGGCGTATCAATACGACCGCAATCCGGGGACCATCCAGAGCTACCGCCTGGACCTGACGCTCCCCCGTACGCCCGAGGTCGCCCGGCAGGCGAGCTGTTTACCGATGGGCGCCATCGGCGTCATGACCTCCGGGGCCGTGCTCTTCAATGCCCTCGACGCCCGCGGTGAAGACGCCCTCGCCCACGAAATCCTCGACAGCTGCCAAGGACACCCACAGCGCGAAGGCGTCTACCACTACCACGGCAAGAGTCCGTGCGTCGACGATCCCGCGGCGAGCGAGCTTGACCACTCGGGCCTGGTCGGCTACGCCCTCGACGGTTTCGGCATCTTCGGCTGGCGCGATGAGGACGGGACGCTGATGACCAACGCCGACCTCGACGAGTGCCACGGCCACGTCGGCGAAGTCGAGTGGGACGGTGAGCGGGTCGTGATGTACCACTATCACGCGACGCCCGAGTATCCGTACACCCTGAGCTGCTTCCGCGGCACGCCCCAGGCGACGGCCATCGGCACCCCAGGGGCCTCCGGGCGGCGCCCACGACATGGACGTCCCCCGAGGGGCCGAGGTTTCGACGACTGAACGGCCACGGCCCGGGGGGTTCGGCACCTCTCGGGAGCTCCCCGGGCCGCGATCCCACGCGACCGGGGTTGCCCGTGTCGGACGATTCCGACACGAAAGAGAGGTTCAGGACGACCGACGCCGACATCCTCAACCCGTAGTCTTCACTCAACACGACGGCAGCGGCGATCGACTTTGTCCACGTCTTGATCGCCACCACGACCGCCAGCGGGCACGGTCTCTAAGAACTGAGACGGCCCCGGCCCACAGCGTTCCCTCATGGGCGGGTGTATCGATCCCCTATATTTCTCGATACTCCCGCCCTTTTTTTGTCCGCCCCTTAAGCACCGGACACTCGACGCACCGGACACCCGCCGCCTATCGGTCACCGGGCCGCCCCCCAGAGGCGGAGGCCGAAGAACCCACCCAAGCCGCGGACGCCAAGAAGCGCCGGGGCAACCCTCCGCATCCGCGGTGGGGCTGCCGGCCGGCGCTCCTTATGACCCCCGGGTTCGAAGCCGGGAGTTGTCGCTAGAACTTAAGTCCTAGAAGCGACCGCGGATCGACAGGCGCGCGTTGAGCGGCGCGCCGACCGTCGCCTGGTGGGTGCTGTGGGAGTACGGGAAGTACAGCTCGTCCGCCAGGTTCTCGATATTCAGCTGCAGGCGGAGGGTGTCGGACACGTCGTAGAACGCCGCGGCGTCGATACGGGTGTAGCTCGGCAGCACCGCGCTGTTGCTGTTGTTGATGAAGCTCTCGTCCTGGTAAGTGAGGCCGAGACCGAAAGAGAACACGTCGGTGACGCGGAAGCTGTTCCACACCGAGAACATGTTCTCGGGCAGCTCACGGGGACGGAGGACGCCGTTGGCCTGCTCGCCGTCGAGGTAGCTGTAGCCCGCGGAGATGAACCAGCTGCTGGTCAGCTGGCCCTGGAGCTGGATCTCGATGCCGTCCACCGACGTTTCGATGATGTCGAAGGTCGAGGCGTCGGAGTCGGAGACCACCGGCGATTCCTGCTCCACCTCGAAGACGGAGGCGGTCAGGCTCAGGCGGTTGCTCAGGTCCCACTTCACGCCGGCCTCGAGGTTGGCGAAGGTGTTCGGATCGAGGCGGTTGTTGTCGCCGTTGATGTTGGCGAACTGCTCACCGCTTCGGGGCAGGAAGGACTCGCTGTAGCTGGCGTAGAGGGAGACGTTTTCCTGCGGCTTGTAGACCAGGCCGAGGCGCGGCGAGACCTCTTCATCCGTGCGCGTGCGGCGATCGTTGGCCGGCACGTTGAAGACGTCGATGTCGAAGCTGTCGAAGCGGGCGCCGAGGGTGATGTTGAAGTTATTCGAAATCTCGATTTCGTCCTGGACGAAGAACGAGAACACCTCGATGCCAACGCGGGTGTCGTCATTGAGGTCCGCGGTGAAGTCGTTGGTCGTCACGCGGCCGTCGGCGAGGCGGCCGACGCCGTTGCGAAGATCGATTTCGCGGCCGGCGAAGAAGTTCGCCTGGTCGGTACGGGCTCCGGGGACGCCCGCGGCGACGTCGGCGGCGGAGGTGTCGAAGAACGAGTTGAAACGATCCTGGTCGGACGAAGTATCGATGTACTCGGCGCCGAAGATAAACGTGTGCTGCACGTTGCCGGTGTCGAATTCACGGACCAGGTCACCGCTGAAGATCAGGTTCTCGCGCACCGTGATGTCGACGTAGCCGTCGAGCTCGACGATGTTGGTGGCTTCGTCGTAGTCGCTCGGGTAGAAGTTCTGGTAGAGCTTGTCGTAGTCGCCGTAGAAGACGCTGAAGTTGCCCTTGAGCTGGTCGTTGAAGATGTGCTCCAGACGGGCCCGGATCAGGTGGGCCTCGAGCTCGGTGGTGTTGAGCTCGCGGTCGCCGAAGGTCACGTCCTCGAGGGCTTCCACCGGGCGGCCGTCGTCACCGGTCGGAATGCCGCGGTCGACGAAGCGCTGGTGGTCGACGTACTCGTAGGAGAGGTCGAGGGTGGTGTTCGGCGAGAGCACGAAACGGCCGGTCGGGTTGAAGCCGATGCGGTCGCCGTCGTAGAAGTCGCGGTGATTGTCCAGGCTCTCAAACATCGCGTTGACGCGGAAAGCCGAGTTCTCGCTGCCGCTGAAGTTGGTGTCGATCTGGAGGCCGAATTCGCCGAAGGAGTTGAAGCCGGCCTGGTAGTCCGTGAAGCTCGTGCCGACGACGCCCTTCTTGGTGACGCGGTTGAGGATGCCGCCGCCGCCGCCGCGGCCGAAGAACATGGCGTTCGGACCGCGGATCACTTCGACCTGCTCGAGGTTGTAGAGCGGACGGTAATACTGGACGTCATCGCGGACGCCGTCGAGGAAGAAGTCCGCCGTGGAGCGGACGCCGCGGAAGACGATGGCGTCGCGGTGACCTTCACCCTGGGACATATTGACGCCCGGGGTGTAGCTGATCACCTGGCCGATGCTGGTGAAGCCCTGCTCGGCGAACTGGTCGGCGGTGGTGATGGACAGGCTCTGCGGCACGTCGATGATCGGCGTCGGCGTCCGGAGGGCGTTGATCTGGTCGACGTAGAGGTACTTACCGGTGACGACAATTTCGTCTTCGATGGCCTCGTCAGCCGAGGCTTCTTCCTGGGCGGTGTCCGCCTGGTCTTGGTCTGCGTTCTGGGCAAGAGCTGCCGGCGCGAAGAATGCCGCGGAGAGCAGGGCGCCGAGAAGCAGGAAAAGGATGGAACGTGGCATGTGTCTGGATTCCTATTGACGGTGGCGAGGGGACCGGTTTCGCGAGAGGTCCCCGGAAAGTGTGGGCGACGAAACTAGATCTTGCCCGCGTGAAACACGCCGTCTACGGAGGACCCTGACGACCCCGGGGCTCATGGCG
>JBCDKB010000554.1:0-5466 GCA_038747035.1 Acidobacteriota bacterium
GACGGCTTCAAGGGCATCAACGACACCCTCGGCCACGCCGCGGGTGACGAGCTCTTGGTCGAAATGGCCCGTCGACTCGAGATGTGCACCCGCCCGGGGGACACCGTCGCCCGCTTGGGGGGCGATGAATTCACCATCATCCTCGACGACCTGAACGCTTTCGAGGACGCGCCGATCATCGCGGACCGGATCCTCGGCGCCCTCGACCGGTCCTTCGACATCGGCGGCCAGGAGGTCAGCAGCTCAGGATCGATCGGCATCGCCTACTCTTCGCCGCAATACTTCCGGGCTGAAGACCTGATGCGGGACGCCGATATTGCGATGTACCGGGCGAAGAGCGCCGGCAAGGCGCGGTACGAAATCTTCGACGCGACGACGGAAAACTCCCAGGGAACGATCCCTCCCGAGCTGCCCGTACCGCCCCTCGATCCGCCGGCGCCTCCGCGCGCAGAGCTGGAACGGGGTCTCGAGAAGCTGCTCGACACCGGCGCCCTCGACATGTATTACCAGCCGGTGATGTCCCTCATCCGCCGGACCGTCGTCGGCTTTGAGGCCCTCGCGCGCCGGCGCACATCTGACGGCGCCATTGAAAATCCTGTAGTCTGGCTACCCGAGCTCATCGGCTCCCCGCTGGCGGGTCGCTTCAGCCGATGGGCCTTGGAGGCCGCCTGCCTGCAGCTCGCCCGCTGGGCCGAGGAATTTCCCGAGAATGAGGGCGTGGCGCTATCGGTGAACCTCTCGCCGTCACAGCTCGAAGCCGAAGACTTCCTCGTCGACCTTGACGCCGCGAGTCGGGCCGCCGGCATCTCTCCGGCGACGCTCAGCTTCGAAGTCCCGGACTCTGTCCTCGAGACCCCGGAGGATGCGCTCGTCGAGAGACTCTGGGAGCTGCGCCGCCGAGGTTTCCGCGTCACTATCCAAGACTTCGGCGCCGGTAGGACTTCGCTGCAAACGCTCTACAGGCTGCCGGTGGACACCCTGAAGCTGTCTCCGACCTTGCTGTCTGGCATTGAAGACGGCGGCCGCAACACGCAAGTGGTGCAAGCCGCGGCGGCCATCGGCGAGAGCCTTGGTCTGCGGGTGGTTGCGACGGGCGTCGAGAGCGAGGCGCAACTCGAGAAGGTCCGTCAGCTCGGCTTCACCTACGCCCAAGGATTTGAGATCGCGGGTCCGGCGGCGGCGGATCGGGCGGCGGCGTGGATCAAGAAGCCGCCGAGCGTCTAACCTCGTTTCCTTCTGTCTTCAAGCGCTAGCAAAAAAGCCCCGCCGCTGGCGGGGCTTTCTCTTGAGCGATCCGTGCCGGCTAACCGACTCGGATCGCGCTGAAATGCGCTGTCGTCCCGAAGTTGGAGCGACCACGCGGCGACCGAAGAATCAGCGGTCGCGGAGATGCTCGGCGAGGGCCTTGAGCGCCTCGTCGACGCCAAAGTCCTCCGAGAGCTTGAGGGCCCGGACGTCCGACCAGGCCGAGTCGGCCAGGGTCTCGACGTAGCGAAGCTCGGCCGACTCTTCGTCGAACCATGAAACGAGGGCGTCACCGCCGTCGGCGGAAAGCATGAATTCCGGGTTGGTTCCGAGCGCGGTCGGCACCGGCCAACGCCCTAAACTCGAGACTTTCAGGTCATGCCGCGGGCCGATGAAGTCGCCGGGATGGGTCGGGCGGATCGTCAGCAGGCCGACGGCCTCTTCGCTCACCAGTCCGTTGGCGCCCACCGTCATGCCGATGTGGATGATGTGGGGCCCGAATTTCTCGGTGAGGGACTGAATGTCGCCTTCCGCCTCTTCGAAGAGTCGACGCACTTCGATCGATAGCAGATCGAGCACGGCCGGGTGGAAAGCCGAGCCGTGGGAGCGCAGCGCTTTATCGACCGTCCCCAACAAGTCTTCGCCGGATTCGGGCGACCAGACGGCGACGGCATCTTCGACTCGACTGGCGAGCAAGCTCAGCGCCACCGGCAGCACTTCGACCTGGAGGCTCGAGAGTTCGCCGGAGACCGGGTCATGAAAGCCCGTGATCAAGTTGCCGTTGGTGCTCGACTGCAGCACCAGCTCGGTGGCCAAGGAGGTCTGATCGAACAGACCACCGGCCGGTGTCAAGCTGTGGCTCAGGGTGCGGCCGACGTAGGCGCCGTTCTCAAGCACCAGCGCTGTGTACTGCTTCTCGACGCCGGCGGCCCGCGGTTCCCACCACGCCACGTGAATCACGGTGCGCTCGAGGGTCGGACCGTCTTCGGACGGCGAGTAAGAATCGTGGGACACCACCAGCTGGAGATCCATCTTCGGCGCGAAGATCGTGCCGACGATCTCGAGAACCTGTCCCCACGACGAACCGTCGAAGGTGGTCAAGTAGAGCATCGGGTGCAGGCCATTGAACGGCGCGGACCACAGCACGTAGGTCACGCCGGCGCCGGCGTCATAAAGCAAGCTCGCCGAGCTCTCCGGCCAACTGGAGGCGGTCGACGGCACCAGCAGCCGATGCCGCTCGTCGTTTTGTAGGACCGCATCGAGGGCGAGCACCGAGGCGCGCTTGCTCGCTTCGTTGCCTTCTGGGAAGAGCGTGCCGTAGTCGCCGCTCACCAGGGTGAGCAGCATGCCGTCACTATCGACGACCTGGGCCAACCGCTCTTCGGCCCCCGCCGGCACAGCGGCGAGGACGAGGAGGAGGACGGGTAGGATCTTCATCCAACGCATCGCTTAAGCCCTCAGGTTAACGACCTGGGCGACGCCAACCACCGACAGCAGCTCGGCGTAGTCCGGGTGTTCTGGGAAGAATCTTTGTTGCATCTGGTGGAAGCAGGCGTAAGCCGCCTCGGAGTCTCCGGCGGTCCGCTCGACATCACCGAGCACGAAAAGCGCGCTCTTGATGGCCTCGTCGTCACCCATCGCCTCGGCGAGGGCGAGGGCCTTGCGGGCGTGGAGCCAAGCGTGGCGGACCCGCCCGAGCTCGAGGTGGCCGTAGCCGAGGAAGAGGTGGGCCCAGGACTGGAAGAGCCGCTCGCCGCTCCGGCGGAGCCAGCGCAGGCTCGAATAGAGCATGCCCATGCCTTCGCGGGGTCGGCCGAGCACGATCAGGCAGTAGCCGAGGCTGATCCGCGGCGAGACGCTGAAGGAGTTCGGCTCGGCACCCAGGAGCTCGAGGGACGCTTCAAAGTGGCCGCAAGCGTCGTCGAAGTGGCTTTCGCCCAGAAGGCTGAGGCCGAGGCGGGTATGGCTCTTGGCCAGGAAATCGCTGTTGTCGGCTTCGAGCGCCCGGTCGCGGGCGATGCGGGCGTAGAACAACGATTTCTTGTGGTTCTTCTGCAGCTCGTACGCCTGGGCCAGGTTGTAGGCGGCGGCGAAGCTGGTGTCCACGCCGTGGTTGCGCATCAGGATGGAGCGCAAGCGCGGCACGTGGTCCGAGATCTGGCCGGTGGTGATGGCGACCGCGGCGCGGTTGCATTCCGCGAGCGCTTCAAGGCGGGCGTCGCCCATGGAGCGGGCGACCCGCAGCGCTTCTTCTAAGAGCGAGAGCGCCTTCTGGAGGTTGCCGGTCTGGACCTCCTGGCGGGCTTCGTCGCGGAGACGATCGAATCGCTCCCGCGGCGCCTCCGCCGGCAAGATGTCTACTCGCGATGTCTTTGAAGAGACGATGGGGCTAACGAACTGGGCAATCATCATCGGTGCGCTTCTCGCGGCGCGACGGAGCGGCGACCTCAAATGACCTGAGGGTGCCGAGTGAGGCTCGGCGACCGTCGGGCGTCACGGCCAGGGGACCGTGTGTCGGCGACTCGTCTGCGCTGGCTGAACAGCTTGTAGTTCCGATCGACATTCTCTGTCGCTCGCCGCAAGTTGTCAACCGGCAACGGCACCGAATCGGACAGGCCTTAAGCGCCCATCGCCGCAGCGATTTCGACCCAAAGACGGGCCCGCCTCAGCTCGCCGAGGCTCGCTCGCCGGCGAGCTTCTCGAGGCGCTCGAGCAGACCTTCGAGCTCGTCCACCACCTCGTCGGCAGCTTCGTAGGCGCCGTGGCCGTTCTGCCGGTGGGCTGAGAGCTCCGGTAGACCGACGCCGGTCCACAGATCCCGGGTCGGATCGGTCAAGAAGTCGACGTCCAGCTCGATGCCGTATCGCTCGAGGACCGGCTCGAGCTTCTCGCGGCGCGCCAGCAGGCTCCGCTTGGTGTCTTCGTAGGCCCTCTCCACCACGGCCCGGCGAGACGAGAAGCTGAAGATATTCGAGAAGAAGTCTTCGTAATCGTCCCGCTTCGGCTCGATGAGCACGACGTCGGCCTCCGGGAAGCGATTCTCATAGGCCCGCATGCCCAGCGCCATCCGCGAGTGGATCATCGTGCGCACGGTCTGCGACAGCACCGACGGCAGCCCCGACCGACGGACCTGATCCGGGGGCAGGAGATTGCGTTGCACGGCGGCGCGGGTATCGACCGGTACGAGCGGATTGATGCAAAAGACCAGCTGGGCCCCGGCCTCGAGGGCGACGGAGGCGTGCATGGTCTTGCGCAGCACGCCGTCCACATAGAAGCGGCCGTCGATCTCCACCGGCGGGTAGAGACCCGGCAGCGCCGTCGACGCCTGGACCGCTTTGGAAATCGGCACCGACGGCCAGCCGAGATGGCCGAAGAGCATGGATTCGCCGGACTCCAAATCAGTCGCCACCACGGTCAGCTTGCCGCGCAGCGCGTTGAAATCGTCTGTCCGTCCCTTGATGGCGAAAATCTTGTGGACGTATTCGCGGATCGGATCATTATCGAAGATCGCCACCGGCACCGCTTCGCCGAGCGCGGTCAAAGCGTCGAGGAGCCGGGGTTCGCGACGGAGCGCGAAGTCGCGGAGGGCCCCGCCCAAAAGCTTGGGGGCACGAAGAAGCCGGCTGCTGAGCTCGCCCAGCGCCGGCTTGAAAAACATCTCAGGAATAAAAGGATGTTCCCCCGGCTCCGCTTTGACGATGGCTCGCACCTGCTGCTTGGTCGACAGACCGTTGGCGAGGCACGACGTCAAAAAAGCGCCGGCAGAAACGCCGACGAAGCAGCCGCAGTCCCGCAGATCGAGACCGATCAACGCTTCGTCGAGGGCCCGCATGGCGCCGATCTCATAGATCGCGCCGCCGGGCGCGCCGCCCGCCATCGCCAGGCCGACGGGGGATGTCAGCTCGGACGTGGGTCGGGCGGCAGAGGGCATGCCGATCAGGCCTCCGTCGAGTCGTCGGCCTTAGCGGCGGTCTTCGGCGCAGCCTTCGCAGCCGTCTTGCGCGGAGTCGCCTTTTTGGCGGCGGGCTTGCGAGCGGCGGGCTTCTTGGCGGCCGGCTTCCTGGCGGCGGGCTTCTTCGCCGGCGCCGGCTGGTCCTTCAGCTGCTCGACGACGCGGGTCAGGTCCTCAACGCGGCGGGTCAAGGTCGCGATCTCGTCGCGGCTCGGCACGCCGAGGCGGTTCAGGGCGTTGCCGACAGCGTCGTCGAGGCGCTCTTCGAC
>JBCDKB010000555.1:0-5454 GCA_038747035.1 Acidobacteriota bacterium
CATGTCCGGCGCTCACGCTGCGTCGCCCCCCGCGCGGGGGCGTGGATTGAAACGGCTGCGTCGTCGTGCGCCCGAGCCGGTACGGCGTCGCCCCCCGCGCGGGGGCGTGGATTGAAACTCCCAGTTGATGTGGCCGAGGCCGGCGCCACAACGGTCGCCCCTTCTTGGGGGCGTGGATTGAAACATCGTCAACGACCCTTTGAACACCGCGCAAAACGTCGCCCCCCGCTCGGGGGCGCGGATTGAAACGAGTCGCCGTGTTGGTCAGGCTCGCCCTCCAGCGTGTGCCGCCTCCCGTGCTGGGGGCATGGATGAGAGCCCCTTCGGAGAGAATAGACCGTGATGATTCTTGTGCTCTCTCTCCTGCTGCTGGGACAGGCCGATGCTTGTCCTAGGGACCAATACCTGGCGAAGTTCACGGCCTGTGCTGATCCGAGGCTCTGCGACTTGGCGCCTCTGGACCTGCCGGAGCGGGAGCCGAAAGAGCTGACGCGGTGGGGCGAGGATTGTCATCTCTATGCCCTCATGCCCTCAGGCTGGGATCACCGGACACCGGCCAGGGGGCTGGTCAACGTGGGGCGGCTCTTTCCGGCCTATGCGCTGAACTGGGACGGCGCCGACGGTCAGCCGTACGGCGCGAGCCAGGCGTTGGCGGAGGGGGAGTTGGGGCACACCGTGCTCGCCATTGCGTTTCAATCTGAGCTTTGGGGGTGCGGCGAGCGGAACACGAGTCTTTTCGACGTGGCGGCCTTGGAAGCGGCGGGCGTCTGCGTGGAGTCCACCGGCGCGCCCGTCGCCAATCCGTGGTGGCGCCTCCCGAAGACGGGCTCATCCGTGGCGACGCACTCGCTGCTCAAGCGTTGTGATGGAGAGGTCTCGAAGTCGATCTTCTTCGGCCTCGAAGCCGACGCCAACGGTCTTGAGGACGCGGAGTGGCAGGCGTCTGGGGTGATCGCGGACCAGGTCCTCGAGCGCCTCCGCGGGGTCGAGGGCTATGAGCTGGTCTGTGTCACGGACGCCATGGCGGCGGAGCGACGTCGCGCGCTCCTGCAGAGGTGACTTCGCGGAAGAGATCCTCTGCGGCTTTCCGTCGCCCCCCGCCTGGGGGGCGATCGATGGAAGCACTCGAGTGCGACGGCGTCTGCTCAGGCGACTTGCGCGACCGGATCAGGACTCGACTCGAGCTCTGATCCGCCGCCGAGATTCCAGGCGCCGGCCGCGGCCGCTTTTCGCGCGTAGTCGGCGAAGTCGCGCGGCGGGCGACCGAGGGCGCGCTGGACGCCGTTGGAGAGGTGGGCGTTGCGGCCGTCGAGCACTTCGGCGATGAGCTGGGCGATCGGCTCGGCCTCTTCTTTCGGCATCCCGTGCCGGGAGAGCTCGGCGGCGTATTGCTCGACCGTCACCGGGAGGTAGCGCACCTCGCGGCCGATCGCGTCGCTGAGCTCGCGTGTGACGTCGGCGAGCGTCAGGAGGCGCGGTCCGGTGAGCTCATAGAGCTGCCCGATGTGGCGGTCGTCGGTGAGGGCCGCGAACACGACGTCGGCGATGTCTTCGGCGTCGAGAAAGGGCTCGGCCGTGTCGCCGGCCGGCATGGCGAGCACGCCGTGGCGGATCGGCTCGGCGAAGGTCTCGTCGAAGTTTTGGTTGAAAAAGGCGCAGCGCACGAGGGTCCAGTCGGCGCCGGAGCGCTCGACGTGACGCTCCGCCTGACGCGCTCCCGCTTCGCCGCGACCGGAGAGCAGGACCAGCCGCTTGGCGCCGCTCTTGACTGCGAGATCGGCGAACGCGCGGACCGTCTCGGCCGCGCCGGGCAGGGCGAGGTCGGGGTAGTACGTGATGTAGACCGCGCCGACGCCTTCGAGGGCGGGCGCCCAGGTCGTCTGATCATTCCAGTCGAACGGCCAGGCTCCGGAGCGCGAGGCGGCTCGGACGGGGTAGCCGGCGTCGGTTAGGCGATCCACGACGCGGCGGCCTGTCTTGCCGCTGGCGCCGAGCACGAGGGTGAGGCGAGGGGAATGAGATGAGGTCGAGATCGTCATGGTGGGGTCCTTTCTAGACGTTTCAAGGCCTGCTGCTTGATCGGGAGGCGCTGGCGCGCGAGCTTGATTGCGCGAGCCAGGGTCCGAAGAGTCGCTGCAAGGCCGGCATGATCACGTAGGTCATCAGCCCGACGATGCAGGCGACGGTGAGTGGGATGAGGGCCGCGGGGGGCCCGGGGATCAGGGTCACTAGGACCGGAGGGATGAAATACACCGGGCCGAGCAGACCGACGAAGGTCAGGAGCGCCTGCTTGTGGCGCGGCGGCGGGCTGCAAGGGCGGGCTGGTGTCTCAGGATGTCTCGGCATGGCTCGGCTCCGCCCGGGGAGAGGTTCAGGCTAAGGCCGCCGCGGCGGACGCTGAGCTGCGCACCTGACCCACGAGCGTCGCCCAGTCCATGGCGAGGGAGCCGTAGACCTCACCGGCTTCGGGCCGGGCGTTGTCGCCGAGGATCTCGACCATCAAAGTCGATCCGTCGGCCACCACGACGCCGCTCTGGACCAGGCGGAGAATGCCCGTCTCGCGCTTGGTGAGATTGAAAGTGCCGCTGGCATCGACGGCGACGTAGGCCTCATAGCCCTCGCGGACCGCGCGCATGGCCGGGAAAGCGGCGCAGACTTCGAGGGAGACGCCGGCGAAAATCAGCTTCTGTCGGCCCGTGGCCTCGATCGCCGCCGCCACGCGGGGGTCGTCCCAGGCGTTGACGGTGGTTCGGTCGATGAAAGTCTGCCCGGGGAGGGCGGCGATGAGCTCGGGGAAGGCCGGACCCCACAGGGAGTCGGCGGAGGTCGTCGTGGTCACGATCGGCAGGCCGAGGGCTTTGGCGGCGCGCGCCAGGCCGACGACGTTGTGCTTCAGCTCGGCGACGGAGTAGTCGCGGATTCCGGTCATCAGGCCGACCTGGTGGTCGACGAGAACGAGGGCGGCGTTGGCTTCTGTCAGGGGCTCGGGGTTGAAGGGCTGGGTCGTCACGGTCGGTCTCCTGTTTGAGGGTTGTGGGTGTGATGGCTGGCTGGGGGTGGAATCAGTCGATGGAGCCGAACTCGCCGGCGGCGTATGCTGCTGCGGCGGCGGCGAGCTCTTCGCGGGAATTCATGACGAAGGGACCGCGCTGCACGATGGGCTCGGCGATGGGCTGGCCTCCGAGCAGCGCGAACTGGGCCCCGGCCTCGCTGCGCAGGACAAGATCTGCGCTCTCGAGGGGGTCGCCGACGGGGCCGCGCACGGCGACGGCGTGGCCGGACTCCAGGGGCACGGCGGTGTCTTTGACGAGGATCTGCCCGCCGCCGCGGACCGCGTGGATCCAGGCGTGGTGGCCCGCGGGCAGGTGATGTGCGAAGCCGCCGCCCGGGTCGAGATGGACGTCGAGGAGGGTCAGTGGCAAGGCCGGGGACGTCGCCCCGGACACCCCATGGCTGGCGCCGAGCACCACGCGGACGCGGGACCCCTCGCCGCGGAGCTCGGGCATCTGCTCGGCACGAACGAGCAGAGAGTCGGGGGCCTGGTGCTTGGCCGCCGCGGGGAGATTGACGAAGACCTGGAGTGCATGGGTCCGTGACCCCGGCCGCGGGCCTTCGTCGTGCACCGCCCCGCGCGCGGCCTTGAGCCAGTACAGGTCGCCGGGCCCGAGGTCGACGTCGTGGCCGAGCGAGTCACGGTTGTGGAAAAAGCCCCGGCTGTCCTCGAAGAGCACGGACACCGCCGACATCCCGGCGTGGGGGTGCGGCCCGAACGTGGGCTCGCCCATGGTGAAGTGGTCGACCATGAGGAGCGGATCCATCAAGCCGTCAAAAAGCGTGTGGTCGAAGCTCAGCGCGGAGAACCCCGTGCCGATCTCGACCCGGCGTCCGCGCACCGGCGCGGTGACGATGAGGGGCTCGACGCGGGCAGGACGATTCGGTTTCATGTTCAGGCTCCGTGGGTTGGTGAGAAGCGGAAAAGGTGCGCTTTTTCGTCGCAAAAAGATCGTATTTGGGACAAATGACCTTGACAACAGGCAGAAATGCGAGGTATCGTTCTGCATTCAGGACAATTGGAATGGAGCCGAATCGTCGCCATGGATCTCAATGACTACCTTTATTTCGTCCACGTGGTGGAGCAGCGCGGATTCACCGCCGCCGGCCGCTTCCTCGGCGTCCCCAAATCGAGGCTGAGTCGCCATGTGCAGCAGCTTGAGAAGCGACTCGGCGTGCGACTGATTCAGCGAACGTCGCGGCAGTTCGTGGTCACCGAAGTCGGGGAGGTCTTCTATCGCCACGCCCGCGAAGCGATCGACCATGTCGAAGCGGCGGAGGTCGAGGTCAAGCGCCAGACCAACACGCTGTCGGGGCGGGTTCGGCTCTACTGCTCCGTCGGCATGGCCCGGTTCGCGCTCTCCGAGCTCGTGGCGGACTTCCTCGTTGACCACCCTAAGATCGACGTCATCCAAAATGTCACCAACGACACGGTCGACCCGATCGACGCGGGTGTCGACATCGTGCTGCGCGGCCATGTCGGGCCGCTACCGGACTCGAGCTTGATCCAGCGTCGGGTCGTGCGGGTGCCTTGGTACTTATTCGCTGGCCCGGCCTACTTCGGGCGCGCGGAGGTGCCCTCAGGCCCCGAGGAGCTCGAAGGCCACTCCGGCCTCAAGGTCGGCTGCAAAAATGAAGTCGGCCGGTGGACGCTGCGCGGCCTCGACCAGACCCGGGTCACCATCCCTTTCCGCCCGCGCTTGTGTAGCGACGATATGTCGACGCTCAAACAAGCGGCGGCCGCGGGCCTCGGCATCGTGGCGCTGCCGGGCTATGTCTGCCGCCGTGAAGTCGAGGCCGGGGATCTCGTCCGCGTGCTCCCCGACTGGATCGCCGCCGATGCGCAGCTGAGCATGCTGATGCCCACCCGGCGGGGCCGCCTGCCGGCGGTCGAAGCGTTCGCGGACCACCTGTATCGCGAGCTGCCGAGCTTTGTGGAGGTCTAGCTGAGGGCGCCTGAATGGCATTCAGGAGGTCGTCGTCGTCGGGGCGTGGATTGAAACGCTAGACTGCGCGGAGAGGAAGGCAGCCATCGAGGGCGTCCCCGCGCGGGGGCGTAGATTGAAACCTCAGGAGGTTGCCGCCAGAGTTCAGGAGGTCCTCGGCGCTCCCCACGTCACCGACAAGTCTTTTGGAGACGCGCTTGGAAAAGAAGGTCCAGATCTTTCACTCCTTCAAAGAAGCCGACGACGCCGAAGATAAGCGCCGCGCCCTCCGGACACGAGAGCAGTGGATGGCTGAGTTTGAGGCGCTGCAGGAGCGATTCTGGGGAGAAAGCTGGCGATCCGAGCGCATCAAGAAAGTCGCGACCTAGGAAAAAGTCGACTGGGCTCCTTGAATGTTCCTTTCGGAGGACATGAAAGATCTCTTGGAGCTGTTTAGCAAGCACCACGTCGCCTAGGC
>JBCDKB010000556.1:0-5440 GCA_038747035.1 Acidobacteriota bacterium
CGCGCCGCTTCGATGCGGGCGTGGGCAAGCCACGCCCCTACGCCGGAGAAGAAGACTCGCGGCGACCTCGCCGCGTTGATGCGGGCGTGGGCAAGCCACGCCCCTACGCCGGAGAAGAAGACTCGCGGCGACCTCGCCGCGTTGATGCGGGCGCGGGCAAGCCACGCCCCGGGAGTCAGAACCTCCGAGGGCGACGGAATAGAAAAAGACCGGCCCGACGTCGCCGGACCGGTCTTGTGCGCTCGGTCAGGGCCGAGCTCCTGTGGCGTTCTCGCTGACCCTACGGGCAGGTGCTGAACGCGTCGGTGTCGGTGAGTACCGGCGTCGACGAGCCGAACGGGTTGGTCGCGGTGTAGACCTCGCCCGTTTGGGTGTCTTCGACGGTCAGCACCCAGCCGAGGTCGCTCGCCGCGGCGGCGAAGACCCAGTGGCGACCGTTGATGGCGCAGCCGTCGAGCACCTTCACCAGCATCTCCCAATTGTCGGGGGACGCGAAGTAGAAGTTACCCGAAAGGTCGGACGAACCGGCGACGGCTCGGCCTTGGCCGCCCGCGCCATCCGGGGTGCTCCAGGTGACCGTGGCTTGGAAGCGCTGGTTCTGGAAGCACAGGGCGGTGCCGCCGGCGGCGCAGGGCGACTGGAAGGTCTCCTCGTCGCGACGGTCGGCGACCACGGCCTGCGGCGTCAGCAGCAGCGGGTGGTAGTCGTTCACCAACCAGCGACGGAGCTGGCTGGCGTAGTCCGGGCTGGTGAGCACGCCGCTCTGGCCGCCGGGGATGATCTGGAATCCCTGGATGCCGGCGGGGTCGAGCACGCCCACGAAGCGGCGGGCGGGGCCGGCGCCGAACATGAACTCGTCAACGCCGTCGGCGCGGGAGCTGTGGCGGGAAGCGTCGACCGCTTCGTAGCCGCCGGCGCGCGCCACGCCGCGGAGCTCCGGCGAGACGTCGCTGACGCCGCCGGCGTTCGGGACGTCGAACGGACCGCCCAAGGGGTGGTTGAAGACGATCCGGTGCAGCTTGCCCCAGCGGTAGGTGGACTGGTCGGTGGAGTTCGCGAAGGCGGCGGCGAAGGTATCGCTCGCCAGCAGGTCGAGGGCGGCGCCCAGGCTCTGAAGCAAGATCACGTCGCGCTCGTCGGCCGGGGAGAGGCCGAGGCCGGTCTGGAAGAACGGCACCCCGGACGCGCCGACGCCGCCCGTGGCGTCGAAGTTCATCAGCAGATTGGCGAGCGCCACATAGGCCGAGCGGTTGTCGGGCAGGAAGTCCCCGAGCCCGATGCCGGTGAGCGTGCCGTCGATCACCCGCTGGACGACCTGGCCGCGGAAAGTGCTCCAGATCGTCGCGGCGACGCTGGCGTCGATTTCCGCGGCGGTCGCCGGCGTCAGGTTGTTCGGGTTGTCGCCCGGATCAAAACCTTCGTCGAGGCCCGTCGGCGTGCTGAAGTCCCAGCCGCCGAGGCGGCTGATCGCCTCGGCGATGCCGGCGTCGGCCGCCAGCGCCTGGAGCTCGGCGGGGGCGCCGTCGCGGGTGGCGTTGGTGAAGGCGTTGACCAGGAACGGCGAGATCAGCTCCGCTTCGAGCAGCTGGTTATTCGCCTGGACCTCCATCAGCTCGTCGGCGTCGGCCTTGCCGCCGTCGGCGAGCAGGTCGACGATGAGGCGATCGATGCGGCCCTGGCGCAGGCTGGCGTAGCCCGGGCTCAGGTAGAAGACGCCGCCGCCGGGTCGCACCTCGTTCAGCGTGTTGTTGTCGAGCGTATTGCCGATCGGGTCGTTATTGGCGTTGATGATGTAGCCGCGGGCCGGGTTCACCTCCTGCGGCATCTCGGCGAAGGGCAAGATGTCGAAGGGCATGGCCTGGTTGGGCTGCTGGGCGGTCAGGGCCTTCCACTCGTGCTGCAGGCTGCCGGTTCCGTCGCGGATCAGGAAAGGCGGAATGCCGCCGTCCGGGAAGCCGAGGTCCTGGAGGTCCTCGCGCAGCGGCAGCTCGGCGCTCGTGAAGTAGGCGATATTGCCGGCGATGTCGGCGTAGGCCCAGTTCTGGGAGCCGACGTCAAAGAACTGCAGGGCCTGGCGGAAGCTTTCGACGGAATCGGCGCGAAGGAATTGGAAGAAGGCTTCGAATTCGAGCGTCGCCCCCCAGCCGGTGTACTGGACGCTGAAGGCGATCGGCGGCTGCTGGGTGACGTCGAGGGAGAGGATCGGACCCTGCAGGCGTCGCGGCACGACCAGGGTCAGGCCGCCGTCGAGCGGGCCGAGGCCGGAGTCGACGATGGTGTCGGCCTCGCCGTCGCCGATCTGGTTGACGCCGTAGGCCTGGGGGATCGGCAGCAGGGGCTCCTGCTCGCCGTCGAAGATCGTGTGGGTCGGCAGGCCGGTGGCCGGGTCGATGACCAAGACTTCTTGGTAAACGTCGGTGACGTCCATCGGGTTGACGGTCGAGCCCCAGCACATCTGCTGGTTGCAGCCCTGGACGAGGCCGGGGGCGCCGGGGAAGCTGACGCCGTTGGCGTCGAGGTCGGCGGACGTGTTCTTCACCGCACGGTCGCCGCCGAGGTAGAGCGACGCGCCCTCCGCCGCGAAGCCGCAGCGCTCCTGCTGCGACACGATCAGGTGCATTTCATAGAACGTCGACGGCGTGTCGAGGCCCAGGTGCGGATCGTTGGCGAGCATGGCGTGGCCGGAGGCGCTGCGCTCGCCGTCGATCAGCCACCAGTTGCTGCCGGTGTCGCCGATGCGGCGTTCGAGGGCGCTCTTGAGGCGCGGCACCTCGGCCAAGCGGTCGCGGGTGTCTTGGGCGAGCTTGAGGGTGCGCGCGTCGGGGGCTGCGAAGGGGCGCTCGGCGGCGCTCTTCGCGACGGACGCCGACTGCGGAATCGAGATCGTCGGGTCGAAGGGCGCCTGGCGCATGATGTCGTCAAAGAGCAGGCTCATGCCGTCGAAGCCGCCGATGGCGCCGACCTGGGAATAGGCGCCGGCGAGCAGCGTCAGGTCGAGCTCGAGCAGGTCAAAGGACAGGCCGAAGGCGAGGCCTTTGCCGATGGTCAGGGTGTCGACGATGGTCCACGGCGCGGCCTGGGTGATCTCGACCGCGGCGTACTCGGGCGGCAGCGGATTCGACGCGAGATAGGCATTGACGCCGTCGGCGTAGGCCTGGAAGCGATCGAGGCTATCGGTGAGGCCGGCGGCCTGGTAGCCCGCGAGGCTCGTTTCGCCGGCGCGGCGTAGGCCGAAGGTGCGGAACTGCACGTCGGACGGCAGCGCGCCGGCGCCCAGCAGCTCGGCGAGGGTACCGCTGAAGGTGCGGCGCAGGGTATCCATCTGGAAGAACCGGTCCTGCGCGTGCAGGTAGCCCTGCATGAAGAAAGTGTCGTGATCGCTGGCCGTGCAGACGTGCGGGATGCCGTTGGAGTCCCGGATGACGAGGGCATCACCGTCAAGCCCCCGCAGTTCGGTGGCGACGGCGGCGGACGAGACAAAAATGGAAATCGCCGCGATCAGGACGCCTAGGAGCAGGCGTCGCGGGCGGCGGTTTGGGAGTCCGGGACGAGAGGATCCGAGTCGGGGCATGCAGAGCTCCTTCAACGATGGGCGACCCCGCTTCCGCCCGTGCGGACTCGACCGGGGCCAGGGGGGCCGACGCGAAGGGGGGCGCCGTCGGCAGGGATCTGTGGGTTACTGCTACTAACGATAGCAGCGCCGCGAGGTTTGGTTTCAGGGCCTAAAGACTGCGCGGCGTCCAGCGTTTGTGGTCGTCGGGCTGGTCTCCGAGACTTTTTTGACTTTTCCTGTCCCTTTATTCCGCCCGGCGCGCGTTCCTGGATGTCGCCGCCCGAAGACGTCGCCGACGTTTCGGGGGCGCCGACTTTACGCCTGACGCGCGCCCCGCGCGCTTCGCAAATATTGAGGAGTGTCAGTCCATGACCACTTGGAAGATCCGCTTCGCCCCGTGCCTTTTCTCCGTCGCCTCTTTGCTGTGCCTCGCCACCACGGCGACCGCGTCGCCGCCCGCCGACGCCCCTTCGATGACCCGCGCCGCCTTTGAGGCCGCCCAGCCCGATTTCGATGAGGTCCCGCGGCCGCGGATCAACAACGGCGACGGCACCTGGTCCTACCTGCCGGCGCTGGACCTCCACCCCGAGCTCCGCGTCTGGGGCGAGATCATCCGCTGGCGTTACGACGGCCAAGCGAAGTTCTCGAATGACCCGCAGCCGGTCGGCGGCCTGCTCCACCGGGTCGTGCCGGAAGACTCGGTCGAGTCGCCTGCACAGCAGCTGAAGTCGATGGTCCGCATCGACCGCTGGGGCCACCGCTGGCGCGCCGAGTTCGGTAAACCCGAGCCGTGGATGGCCGCGATCCTGGCCTCCGACGAAGGGACTGAGGAGATCGACAGCGGCGAGACCCCCCGCGCCCACGGGCCCGCGCCGGCGCCTGGGACTGTGGAGTTCTGGGAGCCGCACTCGTGGACTTCTAAGGACTGCGACGGCAAACCCGGCAAAGACGTGCGCATGTGGGTCGATGAAAGCCGGACCTGGGTGTCGGTCGCTGATGAGTGGGAAAGTACCGGCGTCGAAGTGCATAAAGACAACGGCGACATCTGCACCGGCGTGATCCTGACCCAAGACTTTGTTCTCACCGCCGCCCACTGCGTGAGCGACAGGCGCAGCAATCCGATGCCGACGGACGAAATCAGGGTCTGCCGCGTGGATATCGACCGCTGCATGGAGGCCTCGGACGTTTCCTTCCCGGACGGCTACCGCGGCGGCACGGACGAGAACGGCGGCTCGGACTACTCGGACGATTGGGCGCTGATCCAGCTGACGTCGACCTGGGAGGACGCGGGCTTCTCGGTCGCCGAGGATATGCACCTGTCGGGGGTCGGCGACGGCGTGCTCGACAACCTGGAGCGGGTCAACCACCTGGGCCGCCCGGGCTGGATCAACGACTGCACCAACAACAGCCGGGCCAACCTGGTCCACGGCGACGAAGAGGAGCCGATCGCGGCGACCTTCAACAAAGTCGTGCGCCTCAAGATCGATAGCGGCCCGGGTCACTCCGGCGGTCCGGTTTACTACTGCCCCGGCGGGAATAGCAAGAACGAGTGCGAAAACGGCGACAAGGCCTACGTCTTCGCGGTGAATGCGGGCTACAACACCGTCGTCAAGCGGGTGGTCGGCCCCAAGGTCGCGAAATTCCGGACCGTCGCGAAGGCGATCATGTTCGACGAGTAGCGCCCGGCGCGCGGCGGCGAGAAGCGCCGTGCGGGTGACCGACGCGCCGCGCCGGGTCCTTTCCTGGGGGCTCGGCGCGGCGGCGTTTAGGGCACCGTCTCGCCCGGGCCGTTCGCTTCGGCTGCGTCGGTCTCTTGCCCGAGGTCGTCGACGAACAGCTCCTGGAGCCTTCGACCGATCTCCGCGTTGTCGCTGACGCCGCCCAGGC
>JBCDKB010000557.1:0-5435 GCA_038747035.1 Acidobacteriota bacterium
GCCGGGTCCTCCGCCGGGCCCTGCGGACGGTCTGGCCTTTCGGATCGCCTGCGGTCGACCGAGCCAGGGTCTGGACTCCAAGACTCATGATCCGGTTTCGGGAGCTTTGCCGCCGGTTCGAGTGGAGGCACTCTCCTCCTTCTATCTATTGTCACGATTTTGTTCGGAACCAAGAGGTATTTGACATGAGTTTACGAAATGGCGTCTTGGCCATGGCTATGGCCTCCTTGTGTATCGCATCCCCTTCCCAAGGCCTGTGCGGCGATGTCTGTGAGATTTCGATCCGTGCCGACGTGATCTCCGTGCCTTTACCGCTCGAAGGTTGGCTCTATCCCGAAAATGCGAATGCCACCGTCACCGTCGTGGATCCCCCGATGTTCGGCACGTGGAGTTCCGGGGTCTACACCCCGAGCGAGGATTTTCTGATCGCGGGCGGCGATCGCATCCGTTTCGATGTCCAGAGCGTGCGCGCCGCCCGTAGTCGCCATACGGTGGTGATCAACCTGGCCGAAGGCATCCAGCAGACCTTGAGTGAGGATTTTGATCAGATCGTGTCCGTGAGCGACTTGGGACAGGCTTTTCAAGTCGAAGGGGCTTCCTCGATGTCGGTAGTGACCGCCGGGAGCCAAAATAAAGAGCTCATGGTCAGCTTGAATCCTTTGGCCGGCGCGTCGGGGATCCGCAAGCTGGAGCCCTATACCTTCGGCGACGGGCGCGATAGCGCTCGCATCATCGGCGTGGTCAACGCTTCTCCCCCCGACGCTCCGTGGCAGGGGCAAACCGACTTCACGGCCACGGTCCTCGAGCTCGGTGACCTGGCGTATGCGCAGCTTCGCTACACCACGGCCGGCGGCTATCAATTTCGCGCCGTGGCGAGTAGCTCGATTGATTGTGCCCCCTGCGAGACGCCGTGGCGGACGGTGACTCCGAATCACGACTACCGCCTGCGCCTTTCATTCGGCCGCCACTACGCCCAGAACCCGAATGGCACGAATACCTACAGTCTGGAGATCCGCTACCGGGACCTGGACGGTAGCTGGCAGGCCGAAGATGAGCTCTCGCCCTTGACGCTCGCGCCCTCGGCGCCCGTGCTGCCGCTAAACCCGGCTTTCGGCGCCTTTGACTTGAGCGGCACCGGCCAGGTGTTCCTCTTCATCGACGAGGCCGAGGCCTACGACGGCCTGCTGCGTCCGTCGTACCTGACCGAGCGGGTCGAGGATTTCCAGGGCGGCACCTGGGACAGCGGTCTCTCGACTGTCGGCTCCGTGTCCGCGGGGCCGGAGCCGGTCGGCATCGGCGGTGTCCAGGCCCAGAATAACGAATTCGTCGGCGAGGTCGAGATTCTCAACTCGGGATTGGATGAGTCCTTCTGGATCGACTCAGACCCGACCGAGAGCTCGACGCTCTGGGCCCACATGCGGCTGAATACCAGTCGTTTGAACTTCCCTCGGTGGTCGGGGATCGTCGTGCTCAGGGGCGAGACCACGGGCAACCTGCAACTCGTGCAGGTTCGCCTGCGCACCAACGGCGCCAGTGTCCTCCAGATCAAAGCCCAGACGCGCGACGGCTCCGGCGCCTTCGTGTCGACCCCGTGGGTCGACCTGGGGACTGACGAGGAGGTGGACATCGATCTGGCCTGGGACGGCCTGAACGGGTCCATGGACCTCTGGCTCGACGGTCAGCCGGCGGCGAGCCTCGACTTCTTCGCCGGTCCCTACCGCCTCGACTCCGTCAGTTTCGGCGTCGGCAACGTGGCCTTGGGCGCCGGTCTCATCGACCTGAGCAGCGTTCTCTATTTCGACGACATCGCGCTGCTCTATCGGTGACCGCGGCCTCGAGCTTGGGCGGCATGGGGCCGCCCGGGCCCCTCAAGCCGCCCGGCTTGAGTCGATGCGTCGGATCGCCCGCGGCGCATTGTCCCTGTGATGTCCCCTAGGCCTTTGCGGAGGGACATTCCTTCGCCGGCGTCCCGTGAGCCGCTTTCGGCCGGGGCGTCGCCGGTCTCGATAAGAGGGCTTTGCCCCTCCTTCTTCTTTGTTCGGATTTCTGTTCATCGGTTGATTTGGAACCTGAGGTAATTACCATGCTTGATGTGAGAAAGACTGTCCTGGCCTTTGGCTTGGCCGCTCTGACCGCGGCCGCTCCGTCGTCCGGTTTGTGCGGCAGCGTTTGTGAAATCTCTATCCGCCCCGACGCGATCTCCGTGCCGCTCGAGACCAAAGGGTGGCTCTATCCCGACTCCATGTCGGCGGTGGTCACCGTCATCGAGGAGCCGATCTTCGGTACGTGGGCCTCGGAGGTGTACACCCCGAGCGAAGACTTCTTGGTGGTCGGCGGTGACCGCATTCGCTTCGAAGTCGAAGACACACTCACAGGCGGGCGGACGCTCCACACGGTCGTCCTGAATCTCGCCTCGAGCCCTTATCTGCTCTATAGCGAGAACTTCGACCAGCTGGTGTCGCTCGCCGATCTGCCCTATGGCTTCGTCGTGGAGGGCGAGGCCTCGATGGCGGTGGTCGATGACCCGCGGACCGCCGGACGTGAGCTCCTCCTCGACCTCGACGCCACCGGAGTCGACGCGAGCGTGCGCCGAGAAGATCCACCGATCCACGGCGACGGGCGGGACAACGCCCACATTATCGGTGTCGTCAACGCCTCGCCGCCCGATGAGAATAGGATTCCCGGAGCCGTGTTGGAGCCCTTCACCGCGACCGTGCTCGAGCTCGGCACCATGGCCTATGCCCAGCTGCGATACACCGCGACCCTCGGATTTGAAGCCCGCGCCGTCGCGGGAGCCGGGACGACCTGCGTGGGCTGCGCCACGCCGTGGCAGAGCGTCACCGAGGGCCACGATTACCGGATTCGTCTTTCCTTCGGCCGCTCCAACGTCCAGCATCCGGACGGCAGCAATACCTACAGTCTGGAGATTCGCTACCGCGACCTCGACGGCAGCTGGCAGCACGCGGATGAGATCGTGGGCCTGAGCTTGCCGGCGTCATTCAACCTCTTACCGCTGGATCCGTCATTCGGCGCTTTCGACCTCTCGGGTATCGGGCAGGCGACCCTCACCTACGACGATATGGAAGCGCGCGTGGGCTTCCTCCTGGGCTCCTGGCTGCGTCACCGCGTCGAGGAATTCGAAGGCGGCGCCTGGTCGTCGGATTGGCAGACCACCGGCAACCTCGCCGCCGTTTTTGTCGAGCGCGAAGTCGGCGCTCTCGGTTCCCATGAGCACAACTGGTGGGGCGCGGTTTCATTTACCGACGCGTACAACAACGGCGACGCGCAGTGGTCCGACATGGCGCCGAGCCAGAGCTCGACCCTTTGGGCCCACCTCCGGCTGGACCACCGGCGCCTGGATCTGCCGAATTGGGGAAGCTTCATCTTGCTCGAAGCTAATGAGGCGACGGTCGGGCAGAGGATCGTGCACGCCCGGGTACGGGCCAACGGGCAAGGGGTGCTCGAAATGTCGGTGGGGGCCCGGGACGGGTCGCTGGCCCTTGTCGACTCGCCGTGGATCAGTCTGCCGACCAACCATGTCGACATCGACCTCGCCTGGGACGGCCTCGGCGGCAACCTGGAGCTTTGGTTCGACGGCCAGCTCGCGGCTTCGGTTTCGCTGGTCCCCCACACCTACACCCTCAACCGCGTGGCCATCGGTATGAAGAACGCGATGATCGGCAACGGCGGCTCCCTCTTGACCGACCCCGGTCTCTTCATCGACGACATCGTCTTGCAGTATCGGTAGCGACGCCGTCGCCGTCGCGTTGGATCACGCCGGAGTCTTGCTTCAGCGCCGCTGACCGAGGCTCCGGCGGACCCGTCGGGCGCAGCGCCGGCGAGGACTTCGGACGGTTTCGCCGGTCATGATTGGCGGTTTGACGCGGGGCGCGAATCGCCCCGCGTTGTCCGTTGTGGCGGCTGGCACAAGGGCCTAGGGCGGGCACCCGTGAGCCGTTTTCGTCCGGGACTTCGCCGATCCCGTTAAGGGGGCTCCGCCCCTTTTTCTTCTCTATTTTCGGTTTTGTTGATCGATTGATTTGGAACCTGAGGTATCACCATGCTTGATCTAAGAAAGACTGTTCTGGCCTTGAGCTTGGCCGCCATCACCGCGGCCGCTCCGTCACTTGGTTTATGCGGCGACGAGTGCACCATCTCCATCCGCAGCGACGCCGTGTCGGTGCCGCTCCCCCTCGAAGGGTGGCTCTACCCTGACTTCGCGGCGGTGGACGTCACCGTGGTCGACGCGCCGATCTTTGGCACGTGGGCCTCGGAGGTGTACACCCCGAGTGAAGATTTTTTGGTCGCCGGCGGAGACCGCATGCGCTTTGAAGTGAAGAATAGCGGGACCAACGAGGTGACTCGACACACGGTCGTCTTTAATCTCGCCCCGAGCCCTTTGCTGCTCTATAGCGAAGACTTCGACCAGCTCTTGTCGGTCTCCGACCTGCAGAACGGTTTTGTAGTCGAGGGCCAATCCTCGATGGCTTTGGTCGACGATCCGCGCAGCGCCGGCCGCGAGCTTGTGATCGATCTGGATGCCGGCGGCGCCGACGCGAGCGTGCGTCGAATCGACGGGTATCCGATCCTCGGCGACGGCCGGGACACCGCCCGCATCATCGGAGTGATCAACGCCTCGCCGCCCGACGAGTTCGGTGATCCCGAGTCCGTGGACGAGTTCACCGCCACGGTGCTCGAGTTGGGGGATATGGCCTTTGCCCAGTTGCGCTACTCCGCCGCCGAGGGTTATCAATTCCGTGCGGTCGCCGGCGCCGGCACGACCTGCGCCGTCGGCGCCTGCGCCACGTTGTGGCAGGACGTCGAAGCGGGCCACGACTACCGGGTCCGGCTCTCCTTCGGTCGCCACAATGTGCAGCACCCGGACGGCAGCAATACCTACAGTCTGGAGATCCGCTACCGGGACCTCGACGGCAGCTGGCAGCATACGGACGAGATCGTGGGCCTCACCCTGCCGCAGAATTTCAGCCTCCTGCCGCTGGAGCCTTCCTTCGGCGCCTTCGACCTTTCGGGCACCGGGCAGACGGCCATCCACTTCGACGATGTGGAAGCGAGCGCGGGCTTCTTGACGGTCTCGCCGCTGCGCCAGCGGGTCGAAGCTTTTGAGGACGGAGACTGGTCGACCGACTGGCAGACCATCGGCATGCTGGGGTCGCCGTTCCGCGAGCGGGTCGCCACCGGCCCGGGAGCCGCTGACAACTGGTGGGGCGCGTTGTCCTTCGCCGACGTCCTCAACAACGGCGCCGCGCAGTGGTCCGACACGGCACCGAGCCAAAGCTCGACCCTTTGGGCGCACCTTCGCCTCGAGCTCGGGCGCCTGGATATGCCGAAGTGGGCCAGCTTCCAAGTGCTCGAGGGCACCGACGCCAGCGGGCTGAAAATCGTGCACGCCCGAATTCGTACCGACGGCCAGCAGA
>JBCDKB010000558.1:0-5435 GCA_038747035.1 Acidobacteriota bacterium
CCGCCATCGGCGGCGGGGTCGCGGGCTTCATCGCCGGTACCGTGATGTGTAACCCGTGCGACAACACCACGAGCCGGAAGCGCAGGCGCGGCGGCAAGTGGAAGTGCACCGCCAGGTGTCACGTCAAGGACTTCAGCGGCGTCTCCGTCGGCTCGGGCTTCGTGACCGGCTTCGGCACCGGTCCGTCCCGATCGATGGCGGCCCAAGCGGCCATGGCCAACGCCTCTTCAAACACGCCGCCCGGTACGCACGCGCGGCACTGCCGGGCCACCCGGTGCTGGCGGTGACCCACACCGGCGACAGCCTCGAGACGCGGATCGCTGCGGCGATCCGCGCCTCGCCGGGGCGCCAACGCGCCGAGGGCTACCGCCGCCTGCGCGAGCTCGGGGCGTCGACCGGCTGGCGACGCCCTGACCTTGAAGCTCTGCTACGCGATCCGAGCGCCGACCCGGCGCTGCGCGCTTTCCTCGTGTGGGGCGCCGCCGCGGCCGACGAGCAGTCGCTTGTGGACCTGATGGTCGACGTCTGGAGAGACGAGCCGCCCATTCCCGTCGCGGGGGAAATCGCCAAGGCGCTGGGGCCGAGGGGCCTGGGGGGTGAAGCCCTCGCCGACACCCTCACCTCCTCGACCTCACTAGCCCACCGGCAGGCGGCGGCCCACGCCCTCGGCCACGCCGAACAGCGGGATCCCCGGGTCCACCCGGCCCTTGCCCAGGTCCTCGCGGACGCCGGCGAGGACCCGGAGCTCCGGGGCTACGCCGCCGAAGCCCTGGGGACTCGGCGGCACGCGGAGGCTCTCCCGGCTTTGCTCCGGGCCAGCCGGGACGACCTCGCCCACCTTCGCTACTGGGCGGCGTTCGCCCTCGGCGACCTCGGCGACGGGCGGGCCCTCCCCCGACTCCGGGAGCTGGTCGGCGACCGCAGCCCCGTCGACCCGTGGGGAACGGTCTCGGAGGCGGCGCATCGCTCGATCGAAACCCTCGAAGCCGGTGAGGAGGATCCTGCGTAGATCAGCCGAGGCCCTGGCTTCAAGTGGCTTCAAGGCTCGACTCGCAGGGCCGCGGATTGCGAGTTGAGTCCGCCACCGGAGAAGCCACCCCGACAAGCGTGCCCCCCTGCTCTCCGCGGGAGGGCACGCTTTCCACGTCGGCGCCGGCCCTCGGGCACCGTAGAGTATTCTCGGCCCGTGGACAGCGATAAAGATCTGCGGCCGACGAGACGCCAACGGGACCGCGGCCCCCGGCCGTCGGAGAAGCTCGTTCGACCGGAAGAGGATCGGAGACGCGGCGAGGTGCACGCCGGCCAGCGAGGGCGGCCAGGGCGACGGAGACCGAGTCTCTCGGGACATCCCGCCTTGCCCTCGGGTTTGGCCTGGTGGGCCTGCGGTTTGATCCTGGTCGTCTTCGGACCCTCCCTCGAGGTGATGGCTGGCCTCGCGTCACTGGAGTCCACCGTCGCCCAGGCTTCCGCCCCGCCGGACTTGGCCTTCTTGGATCGTCTCGGCACGGCCTTCAAGTGGCTGCTGATCCTGTCGGTGATCGCTTTTTTCCTCTTATTCGCCGTCGTCGGTCTGCTGCTGTGGAAGGCCAAACAGCTCGTGGCCAACGCGGTCACGTCGAATCCTGCGAAGCTCGGGAAACTGCTGGCCAAGCTACGCCGTGCGCACCCCGACCTGGACGACGAAGCCCTCTGCGGCAAGATCATCCTGCGACAATCGAATCGCGCCGGCCTCGTCGGCTTGGTGACCGGCCTCGGCGGCCTACCGGTCCTGCCCTTGGCCCTGCCCATCGACATCGCGGCGACGATCCGCCTCCAGGCCGATATGGTGCATCTCCTGCGACTGGTCCACGGGGTCGACGAAGCCGAGGTGCCGGAGGCGGGTCTCTGGATCGCCACCGCGGGCGGCATGGAGCTGGCCACCGCCGGCAGCCAGGCGCTGCGCGGCGTGGTGGTCAAGACGATCTCCAAGTCGCTGCTCAAATTCGTGCCGCTGATCGGCGGCCTGATCGGATTCGGCCTCAATTGGGCCTCGACGCAGACGATGGGCCGCCTCGGCGTGCGCTGGCTCCGGCACTCCCGGCAGCGACTCAGCGGCTAGACCAACCGGAGCGGCGCCGCGCCGCCGGTACCGAGGACCTGGCCTGGTACTGGTCAAACAGAGGGGCGGCTGCGCGGCTCCCCAGACTATGATGAGGTAGACCCGCGTCCAGCTTTATATTCCCAGACACTCGATAGGAGTCCCCTATGCACCTGTTTCGCTTGTTCTGTGGCCTCTTGGCCGTCGCATGGCTTTCTTTGCTCATCGGCTGCGCCGCCTCGGAAGAGCCCGCGTCCGACGATCCGGCGCCGGCCGCCCAAGCCGAGCCCCAGTCGGCGGCCGAGGCCACGCCCGACGAGCCTCCCGGCGCCTGTGTGTACCTGCCGTACGTCGAGCGGGTGCTCGCCGCCAAGGACGCGTTCACCAGCACCGCCAATTTCCTGCGCTGCGAGGCCGGCAGCTACGCGCTCTGCTACTACTCGGGCCCTTCTCCACTCCCGTGCGTTCCCGGTGAGGGGGCGACCGGCGACTGTCAGTGCCAGGTCTTTGAGGCCTCACCCGAGGAACCGATGTACGTTGAAATCGGCGGCATCCTGAGTGAATGCATCTATAACGAGACGGTCGCCGCCTGCGGAGAGGACGGAAGTGGGTGCTCGAATATGTGCGCTGACAAACCCCATGGCCCGGGCTGCCAGGGAACCACGCCGCAGTCGACGGTCGCGCCGGCCTGCCGCTATGTCGCGTCGAATACCTTCAACCCTTCGGCCGACTACATCTCTACCTTCAGCTTCGCCACCGTCTACGCGCCCGGCACCGACGACGCCTTCAAGATCAGCAGCACTTCCGAGAACGGCCAGTACGCCGGCTGCATGACCGCCCCGTGCACCGGCAGCTCCAGCAGCACCTCCGGCACCTATACGACCTGCGCCTGTCCCCTGTGGCCGCCGGACGGCGGAGACGCCCCTTACCAATATGGTCGAGCGTGTACGGAAGGTGAAACGAACCCTCAGTCGCCGGGATACTGCCAGCTCGAAGACGGACAAATGTGGTCCGCTGCGGTCAGTGAGATCCAGTCCTTCGTCGAGTCGGACGTCGAGTCGGACGCCGAGTAGCCCTCGCTCCCCGGTCCCGTCACGCGCTTTCCAGCCGCAGACCGATGCCCCACGGGTCCCGGAAGACTTTGCCGGTGGGCCCGTTCTTCACCGGGATCTCTAGATCTTCGAGGGCGGCCAGGGTCTTTTTGAGCCTTTCCCCGTCGTTGAATCGGAGCGTATAGCCCTGGAGACCCGCCATGCCGTCCCGTCTCGGGATGGCGTGGCGGGAGTTCCAGATATTGGCGGCGAGGTGGTGGTGGTAGTCGCCGCTGGCGAAGAAACTCGCCCCCGGTAGACGCTCCATGATGTCTAGGCCCATGACGTCGGCGTAAAACTCTTCAGCCCGGGCGATCTGGCCGACCTGGAGGTGGAGATGCCCGAGGGCCGTTCCTGGCGGCAGTCGCCGCCAGGGCTCGTCCGGCGCCGCCGCGAGCAGCCCCCGGGTGTCGAGGGCCTTGGTCTCCAAGACCACGCCCTCGGCGTCAAAAGTCCACGCGTCGACAGGCCGGTCGGCGTAGACCTCGATGCCGTTACCTTCCGGATCAGCCAGGTAGAGGGCTTCGCTGACCAGATGGTCCGCGACGCCGACGACCGGGGTTCGGTTCTCCACGACGTGCTTGAGAAAATGGGCGAAGTCCCGTCTTTCCGGCAGGAGGAAGGCCGTATGGAAAAGGCCAGCCGCCTGTCTCGGTGACGGCTCGGCGTTGGCGTCGAGGTGCAGCGTCAAGAGAGCCTCCCCGCCGGCGCCTAAGATACGCCCCTTCGCTCCGGACTCCAGGACTTCCAAGCCGATGACCCGTTCGTAGTAGCGCGACACCCCCTCGAGATCCCGGACGATCAGATCGACCGATTGGACGAAGACAGGCTTCGTGTGGGGGTAGACCGTTTTATCCATCAATTGCATATTCACCGTTTCCTCAGACCAGACTCGGGGTGAAACCACCGACGACGCGACGATCCCCCCCAGTCCTGCGATAAATGTACGACGCGACATGGCCTCTAATCGTTCTGACATTGAAATCCTCGCTGCGGGCCTCTAGCTGTGGCCGGCTGCTGGGCATCAACCCATTCGAGCGGCCAAACCATCCCGCCTGGTCCGTCTTTTACAAGAAGTAGACCGCGCGGACGCTGCGAGTCGAGGCCTGATGCGAGCCGAGCAGGCCCGTGTTCACTCCACGGCGCCGAGCCTCCGGGACCCCCGAGAACGGCGTAGGATGGCGCGGCGATGCCCCACCAGGACCACAGAAGCGAGGCCGCAGACCTGGCCACCGCGCCGGAGCTCGACGGCGCCGAGCTGATGGCTGGCCGCGCCGAAGGCGCTGAAGCCTCAACCGAGCACGAAGGGGCCGTCGCCGTCCTCGGTCCGGCGCTGCCGCGAAATCCGTGGCGCCACGTCTTCCATGCCGTGAAGGCGGCCCTGGCGTGCGCGCTAGCGCTCGGCATCGACAGCTTGACGGGCAACCCTGACCACGTGACCTCCACCTTCGTCGCCGTCCTGGCGGTGTCTCCGGTGGTCTTGCTGGGCCTGCGCCGCTCCCTCGACCAGGTCGCCGGCAGTGTGCTGGGCGGCATCTTCGGCGGCGCCGCCATGCTCGCCGGCCTGTCGATCCACCTCGGCATCCCGCTTGCGGTGGCCCTGTCCATCCTGTCGTGCTTCGCCTGCGGATTCGGCCGCGGATATCCGGTGGCCGCGTTCACCGCGCTCTTCGTGCAGGCGGTGCCGTTCGGCGACGCCGCCGACACCCTGGAAGTGCGCATGCTGGCCGTGGCGACGGCGGCAGCGAGCGCCTTTTTGGTCAACGTCCTCGTCTCCGCCGCCGCCTACGAAAGCATCTTCCGACGGCGTTTGCGCTTCGCCGAAGCGACGGTTTCCGCACTCCTGGTCAGAGCCGCCGACGAAGGACCCAAGGTGGTCCGGGATGGATTCCCGATGCTCACCGAATTGAGCGAAGAGCTGAACCTGGCGATCGGCGAGCTGCGGGTGCGCCGTTCGAGCTCAGAACGCTTACTCGAAGGTCAGCGCCGCATCGAGGATCTCCGTCGTTTGCTGCACCTTGTGCTCGACCTCGCCTACCGCCTCGAAGAAGAGGGGCAGCCGCCGGACGCCCTCCAACCGTGGCTCCGCTGGCTGACTCAGCCGGGGGGCACTCCGCCTTCGGTGCCCGCTTCACTCGCGGCGACAACTTCCAGAATCCGCCGCCTCGGCAAGACGCTGCGGTCGCAGAACTGAGGTCGCCCCGGTCGTCCCGAACTGACCCGCGCGTTCGATCAAGCGCGCGGGGGGCGCGACGCGAGCGGCGCCC
>JBCDKB010000559.1:0-5433 GCA_038747035.1 Acidobacteriota bacterium
CCGCCCTTTTCACCCTCGGCGATTTGGCTGCCCCACCGCCAGCCGGCGCGGCGCCCAGCTCGACGCTAGCCAAGAAGACGACGTTGGGCCATTACTTCATACTCGACCGGGAAGCGACCTTCGCCATCGCGATGCAGGAGGCGCTTGAGATCCAGGGGCACTCCGCCGAGATCTTCCAAGAGCCCCTAACCACCCTCACCGCGCTCCTGGAGTTCGGGGCCGATGTCCTGATCCTCGATCTCGGCGTCGCCGCCCTCGGGGCTCGGCAGCTCGTCGGCACCTTCAACGATGTCCCGGAGCTGCGTTCTCTGCCGATCGTCGGGCTCTCGGAATCGAGTGATTCGGCCTACGCCGTCGAGCTGCTCAACCTCGGCTTGACCGACGTCTTGCCGCGCTCCCAGCCGCTCGAAGAGCTGATCATCCGAATTACGCGCGGCGCCGGACAGCCCACCGCCGACCTGCCGATGATGCAAGGTCGCCTCGCCAAGCGACAGCTGCTTGATTTTCTCGAGTACCTCCGACACCTCGGCAAGTCCGGCGTGCTGCGCATCACCAGCACCGGCGGCGCCGGCCGTATCGATGTCTACCGCGGCGCCATCGCCGGCGCTCGTTTCAAGCATCTGCGCGGGCAATCGGCGGTCCTGGCGATGCTCGACCAGGAGACCGGTAAGTTCAAGCTCGGGGCGCCCTCCGGCGAAGGCGGAGGCGCCTCCATCGACATGCAGACCGTCCTCCTCAAGGCGGCGTGGCTGGCCGACAAATTACGCAAATACGAGCAGTGGGTGCCGCGATCCGGCCACGAGTTCGTGCTCGCTTCGCGTCCATCCTCCGACTCTTTGGGCGAGGACGCCGACGCGCTGCCCCTCGACGCCGTGCTCGACCTCGCCGAGGCCCGGTCGACCGTCCGCCTCCATGACCTCGAGCGCGATATCGACGCACCTCCCCAATCCCTCCGCCTAGCCCTCGCCATGCTGGCCAAAGAGGGTCACCTGCGCCTGCGCACCATCGAGCCCCCCGCCAGCACCAAAGAGCTCAAGAGCCACCTCGGCATTCAATACTCGATCCTCGACCTTCTCCAGCGCGCCGGCCACCGCGGCGGTTCGCTCTCACTGGTCCTGCTCGCCGAGCCTGAAGGGTGGCCGGACCTGCGGGGGATGTTCAAAAAGCTCCAAGGTCCGCCCTTCGACGAGCTCAATCAATCGCTCGACCAGCGCGACGCCGGCACGCTGTCGCTGGCGACCGAAGGCGGCGTCTTGACGCTCACGATGCAGCAGATCGACACATTCGCCCCCGACGAGGCCCGGTCGACCGCCGCCGCGGCCGACGGCTTGGCCCTGTGGCTGGGACCGGCGGCGGACCCCAAGCTGCTCACCGGCCTGCTCGACCAGGTGACGTCAACCCCCGACGTGGTGCGCGGCGTGGTCGTCGCCGCCCATCCCGACGGCGTCGAATGGTGCCGCCGGGCGGTGGCCGACCGCCCGGAGTGGCTGCTGTCCTTGCATCCGCCGACCCGGCTGAGCAGCCTGCTGCGCTGCTTCTACAGCCGGGCGGAGGGGAGCTAGCCCCTACTCCAGTCGATCGATTTTGAAGGCCTGGTTCATGCTGTCCCAGCACGTCCACGAACGGATCGGATCGTTCGTATTGTTGCCGTAAATACACTGGCCACGCTCGACATTGTGGAGCCGGAAACCGCCGCCGAAGTGGCTGGTCTGCGGCAGCTTGAAGCGCTGCACCGGCGACGCCCAGCACCCCCAGTGGTGCACGGTGGCGTTGTCGAAATCCTGGGTGTAGAGGCACTGGTTATCGTCCTCGTTGCGCAGACGTACCGTGCCGCCGCCGGCGTGATCGAGCACGAAAGTCTGCTCCGAAAACTCTCCGCACGGCTCACTCAACGTCGGACCGTTGTTGGGCCCTTCGGTATAAAGGCATTCACTCGTGACGGCGTGACGCAGCCGCACCCGCTTACCGAGCAGCTGGGATTTCCCCGCCTGCTTCGGCGGCCACGGCCGGAGGATCTCCGCGAACGGACAGCCGACGCAGAGCGACGGCTCGTAGCGCACGACGGGCTCGAGGCCGTCATACTCTTCATAGACGATCAGACCGTCGAAGTACCAGCCGTCCCCCAGCCAGCCCCAGATCAAGTCGCCCGTATTCTGGACACGGAGATACAGATCGTCCGGCACCGGCTCGCCGTAGGTGAGGTTGACCTGCATCCAGCCTGTGCCTTCTGGGATAACCGTGCAGTCCGCATAGGCCACGTTGGCTTGGGCCCCCGGCACCGGCACGCCCTCCAGGTCCACCGGGGACCAGCCCATCACCTGCCAGCACTCCTGGGCCGCCGCGGGCAGGCTCAAAAGCAGGCCGCCCGTCAGCACGCACGCCCATAGGGCGGCGCGCCCGATCCGAGGACTGGGCACCCCCTGCGCTCCGAAATACGGCAAACCATTCGATCGACGAAACATAGCGTTCTCCTTGAAAGTGGGCTCGGGCCCGGGTCATTGCCCATTGGGCGGAGAAACGCCCGATTTCGCCTCAAATGAATGAAGCGGCTATCCCCCCGGGCCCCTACGGCTCGACCGCCCCCGGAGTGCAGGTCGCGCCGCGGGGCAAGCCCCGCTGGTCCGAACCCGTGCAGCCCGTGAGGCTGCCGATAATCGAAGCGCCGGGGCCCGGGACCACCGTCGACGTCGGCCCGCCGTGGTCGGCGAGCGGACTGATCGGCACGTCTTGGAAGGTGACACCCGCGGCGCACGCCAGCTCGAGCTGACCGCCTTCATTGAATTCCGGCCACTGGACGTTGCCGGCGCCGGTGTGGGTGACGTTGCAGCTCGTATTCTCGAACTCGAAGAATTTCTCGTTGTCGACGATCAAGCTGCGGTCGACCGTGAGCCCGGCGCCGCCGGCGATGGCGCTCGCGAAGGAAAACTCGCCGGAGTTGCCGTTTCGCACGATCGTCACGTGCTCGAGACTGCCGGTGATGGCATTGTCCACGGCCATGCCGGCGCCGAGGTTGCCGGTCGCGAAATTGTCCGCCAGCGTGACGTTGCGCATCATGAGCGTCTGCGTTCCGGGGTTGGTGAACACCGTCATGCCGCCGCGACTCTGCGACGAGTTGCCGGAGATCGTCGAGTCGACGATCGTCGCCTGGAGTCCTTGCAGATAAAGCCCGCCGGCTTGCAGCGTGCCCTCGTTGTCGCGCACCGCGGTGCGGTCGAAGGTCATCGGTCCGACGCCGTTATTCGACACGCGCATGAAGCCGCCGCCGCGGGCATTGGCGGTGTTTCGCGACAGCACCGAACCGCACACAGACATCGTCTGGTCGTTGCCGTCGCTATAGACCGCACCGCCATTGCCGCCGGTGCCCGGATTGCCGCCGGTGCCGGTGGCGTGATTGTCGTCGAGGAGGCTGTTGAAGAGCCGTAGGTCGGCGAAGAGATGCCCCAAAGCCCCGCCGCTGCTGCACCGATTGTTCTGGAATACGCTGCCGACGACGGTCGTGGTCGACGCGCCGAAGGAGTAGATCGCGCCGCCGGCGACGTCTTGGCCAGAACCGGGGCCGACGTTGTCGAAGAAACGGCAGTCGATGACGTTGAGCGTCCCGAATTCGCCCCGGAAGATCGCCGCGCCGCCGCTCTCCGTGGTCGTGCCCGGCAGCGCGGCGGTCGAGCCGTCGCGGAACGTCAGCCCCTGGACCGTGAGGGTCCGCGGCTGCTGGAAAGGCGGCCGGAAGTTGATGATCCGCGTCGTGCCGCCGCCGCTCAGCGTGATCGAGCCGCCGCCGTCGATCACCAGATCGGCGTCGAGGTCGAGCGCGGCGGCGAGCCCGATGGTGTGGGCCGCCGGGCCGCAGTCGAAGCGAATGGCGCCGTTATTCGACGCCAACACGGCCCGCAGCGCGGCTTCCGTACAGCTGCCGGCCGTGCCGGTGCCCACGACCGTCGCATCGGACGTGTCGACGGCGGCGATCGGCGGCGTACACACCGCCGGCGGTTCGACGGGCGCAGCCCCCACGGCGGCTGTCCAGTCGAGCACCGTGCCCTGCTCGAAGCCGCTGACGAAGATCTCGTCCGTCGGCGAGGCGAGGGCCGCGGAGGCCGAGAGCCCCCACCAGGCCAGGGCCGCGGCCAGAACGCACCTCCCCGGTCCGATGGCGTGACGGTCGAAACGGCGGACGGAGAGCACACGCGGATCTGGCATAGACACCTCAGCTCATCGAGGGGGTCGGCAGCGGGAATTCGCCGCCGAAACGCTCCGCTGAAACTTAGCACCGAGGGGCCCCGGAGAGGTCCCTCCGGCTTGCTAGACTCATCGCTACCCACTCTTGCGTGCCGTCGATTCCCTGGAGCCCGCGCTCTGTCCTCCCATGCCCCCCCTGATTCGATAGGTCCCTACCGGCTCGGCGACAAGCTGGGGGCCGGCGGTATGGGTGAGGTTTACCGCGCCTACGACAGTCGCCTGGACCGATTCGTCGCCCTCAAGCGGGTGCGCCCCGGGGTCGGGGACCCCGAGCTGGCCCGGAAGCGCTTCCACCGCGAAGCGAAGGCCGCGGCCCGCCTGCGGCACCCCGCCATCGTGCAGGTCCATGATTGGGTCGAGTCCGAAGACCACGCGTGGCTGGTGATCGAGCTGGTCGACGGACGTTCTTTACGCGAGGAGCTCGCCCCAGGCCCCCTCGAGCCGGACCGGGTCGTGGCCATCGCCCGGGACCTGCTGCAAGGGCTCGGCGCCGCCCACGCGGCCGGTCTCGTCCATCGGGACCTCAAGGCCGGAAACGTCATGCTCTCGCCGGTGAGCTCCGGCGGTCGCGGGCGCACGGAAAGGGCCCAAATCCTCGACTTCGGCCTCGCCAAGGAGGTCCGATTCGAAGACGAAAGCCAGCTCTCGGTCGACGGACGCCTGGTCGGCACCCTGTCGGCGCTCGCCCCGGAGCAGGTGCTCGGCGAAAAAGTCGATGCCCGCACGGACCTCTTCGCCCTCGGCTGCCTGCTCTACGAAGCGCTGACCGGAGCTAAACCCTTCGTCGGCCAAACCGCCGGCGAAACGCTCCACCGCATCTGCACCGACTTTCCGGAACCGATCCCGTCGCGAAACCCCGACGTTTCAGAGCCGCTCTCCGCCTTCGTCAACGCCCTGCTCCAGAAAGATCCGCGACGTCGGCCGGCCTCCGCCGGGGCCGCCTTGGATCAGCTGGACGCCCTCGCGGGCTCCGGGAGTCGCGACGGCGCACCGTCGGCGCCAGCGGGCGCCCCCGCGTCCCTCGAGTTCGCGACGCTGGACGAAGGCTCCCCGCAGGTCCTCGCGACGGCCGTCGCCGCCGCGGAGCCACCTACTCCTGAACCGCCGTCAACCCGTCCACGCTTCCGCCGCCGCGCTCTCGCCGCGGCCGGCGCCGCCTTCGCCGCCCTCGGCGCGTGGCTCCTGACCGCGGAGCGC
>JBCDKB010000560.1:0-5404 GCA_038747035.1 Acidobacteriota bacterium
AAACCATTAACCAATCACCCTGAAAAGGGGGCATCTTGATGAGTTTGGATTCTGGATTGGGCTTGAAAGAAACACGGTGATCTTTTCCTTCATATACTACATGGCTGTCATATCGAGTTAGTCTTCCAACATCTGCCATGCGCCAAAAGTTGAAGTAGCCGAACCCACGTCTTCGTAGAGATCACCCTTGGGCGACATGACGAATTTGGCGTCGGGCCGCAGGCCGGCGAGGGCCGCGACGCCGGCCCAGGCTTTGGCCAAGAGCCGGGGGATGTCCCGGACGGCGTGCACCGGATCGTCGGCGTCGGTGAAACCGTCCTCGAGCTCGATGAGCTCCTCGCACGCCACGATGACTTCCCCCAAGGCGTCGTCAAACGGCAGGGAGCGGAGGAACTCGAGGAATTTGGTTTCCGCGCGCACGTCCGTGTTGCACCACGGCAAGACGGGCTCCAGGCAGCCGAGGGCCAGGAGATGGTCGGCGATCGGCGCCACGTCGTCGGCCGAATCCACAAACGGCCGCAGCGTGGACTCGGCCTCGTCGAAGCCGAAGACCCGCCCTCCGCACCGCTCCCGCAGGGCTTCGACCAGGCCGCGGTCCATATCGAGGCGAACGATCGACGGCCGGTTGAGGCGCGTACCGCCGGTCTCCGGATCGGGTCCGCGGAAGCCGCGCCGAAAAAAACGAGCCCGGCCGGGCCCGATGGATTCGAGGCTGTTGTTGAGCACCAGCTTGAGGTGGCCGCGGTACCGCGGAACCGCGCAGAGCGTCTCGGCGAGCTGATGAAAGAGGTACCGCTTGAGGCGCAGCAGCGCCCGAACGCGCGTCTCGCCGGGCAGCCAGCGCGGCGCATTCCCCGCGGACTCCAGGTCGACGAGTCGACCGAGGCCGACGGCGGTCAATGCGGAAAACGGCGACGTCTTGTGGGCCGCGCGGCTCACGAATCGGGTCAGACTCTGCTCCAGCTTGCGATCCCGCCGATCGAGGGAACCGCCGAAGAAATTGGCGGTCCGGTGCAGGCTTGCGGCGGTAGACGCACTGGCGAGGGCGATGCCCCTGCGAATGCCCGGATCCTGCGCGGCGTCGACCAGCTGGCGGCGCTCGCGAAGGAGCTGGTCGGCGTAGGCGTCGCGGAGCGCCGACCGCGCCGATGCGACCTTCGATTCGAGGCCGGCGAGGCCGGCGAGCGTTTCGCGCACGGCGGCGGGGAAAGGATCGGCGAGGCCGGCCGCGACGTCGCCGCCGACCGGCCGGCCGTTGAAGCACTTGCGCTTCCACTTCAAGAGCTGGCGACGCTCGTCCGGCGACGCCCCGGGGACGTGCTGGAAAAGAAGCTCTACGGCATCTGATCGGGCTGCGGAGAGCTCGGCTTCAAGCTCGTCGACGGCGTCGATGCGGCCGCCCAGGGATCCCGCGAAGGCCTCGAGGGTCGACGCCGGCAAACCGGCGACGCGCACGATGCACGGGGTCCAGTCGGTCACGCGTCGCCCCACCTCGACCCAGCCCCGCGGCTCGCCCGCGGCGCGGCGGTTTCCAACCAGACTGGGATCGGAGCGGCTGCCGGCATCTCGGGTCCTAGAGGAGCGACAGCACGGAGGGAAGGGAAGGTTTCGCCAGACGGAGGAAGGCGTATCCGGCGCCGGCGGCTCCGGAGAAGAAGCTCGGCTCGAACCCGCGCAGGAGCTGCCAGCCGTAGTGCCCGTTCTCCAGGGCCCGAGCCCGGGAGACTTCCGCGAGCTCATAGGCCGCGTCGAGGAGGTCGGGGCGATCGAGGACGGTGCCGGCGTCGTGGAGGATCTCGGCCCGGCCCAGGTTGCCGCAGCACACGTGGTCGGCCGGCGTCAGCGGCTGGCCTTCGGTGGTGGCGATCGCGACCTCGAGCTCCCGATGGATCTCCTCGTCGTGGAAGGTCGCGAAGGTCAGCACCCGGCCCAGCAGGATGCCGGGGGCTCCGTGGCACCAGTTGTTCAGCACCCGGGGTTTGCTTTTTTCAGGGTCCACCCGGAGATCCAGCCAATTCTGGTGGGGCGCAGAATAGGCCGTACGCTCGAAGGCTAGGCCCTCCTCCGCCGCGTCGAGGTAGCGCCGGTCTCCGGTGACCTTCTGCAGGCGGTCGAGGGCGTAGACCACGCCCGCCGCGCCGTGGGAGAAGCCCGCCAGCGGCGGGAACCGCATGGAGCTCTTCCAGGCCCGCGGTCGACCGTCCCACTCCACGCGATCCGCGAGCAGCTTATCGCCGGCCCGCACCGCGATCTCAAGGGGCGTCTCGCCGTCGGCCAGCGGCGCCGGCGAGAGTTCGTGGAGCACGAGAAGCGCACAAACGGCCCCGGCGGTCCCCATCACTAAGTCATCGCACGTCTGTTTTGTAAAGCGTTGCGGCGTCAGCAGCCCCGTGAGCGCCCGGGCGTCCTCAAGCAGACTTGCGTCGTCGAGGAAGGTCCCCATCCTGGCGAAGGAGTAGATCAGTCCCCCGATGCCGTAAATGCCTCCGACCCCAAGGTCGAGACTCTCCCGCCGCTCCGGCGACGCGAGGACCTTCCGAAGCACTCGCCGGGTGGGCTCGACGGCGGCCAGGCTCCTCGCACGCCACTCGGCGCCCGGCTCTTCCTGTTCGAGGGCTGCGAAGAAGACTCCGATGCCGGCGCGACCTTCATAGAGATGGGCGCCGATCGGCGTGACCTGGGGCGGCTTCCCCAGACCGGGCATGCGCTCGACGTTCCAGCTGACGTCGTCATTCGGCAGCGTCGTCTGATGCTGGACGATATCGCTTCCCAATTGGACCGCAGCCTCGATGAATGAACGCCGCTGTCGGTCCGAGGCGCGATGGACCGCCGTAATCTCAGGTGCCGATGTGTGCATGCCCGCGCATTCTCGATGAGCGAAGGCCATGTGTCAAGACAAAACCTCCTTCACGGCCCTGCGGACGATCCGAGCGAAATCCGGGCAGATTTTCCGCTGAAATCCGCGGACTTCGGGCGTCCAAGTGCACTCCGGCAAAGGCCCGCAGCGCCTTGTATCGCTGGGATAGGCGGTACCCCAGCTGCCACGGAAGGTGTCACGGTGCGCCCCCAGAGATCCGTCAGCGAAATGGTCCGTGGTTGCTGGCCAGTTCTTCAGGCCAAAACAACGCCGGCCGCAGATCCCATGCGCGCAAGGAGTGAAAGACCCGCAGCTGGACCGCCGCCGCTACCCCCCGCGGCGGGACCGCCGCTGAATCACCGAGGCGAGAGCGCCTGAGCTCAACGCCGTGGCCGGGGCGTGACCCATTTGACGATCGAAAAAAACCAGCGCCATCCGATTCCAAGAAAGACATCTCTTTTCTTGTGTTGCATCTTTCGGCTTTTTTACGCATGACTCAATGCAAGCTCAATTTTTTCATCGTCCGAAGCCCCCAAGGGAGTCGTCATGCATCGCCGTGCGTTTTGTCTATGGGTCACGTGTTTCGCAATCGTCGTTCAGCCCGCCCCCACGAACGCTCAGGGGCCGCCGGAGATTTTCGCGGACGACTTCGAGTCGAGCTGGTTTCACCAATGGGACGACCGCGTCGGCGTCGAACCGCTGCCGATGCTCGATGTCGACGCCGCGCTTTCCGGAGTGACCGTTCCCCTACCGGTCGGCGGAATGAACGCCAAGGAGCGGGCCCTTCTGGTCCACTACCTCGGCACGGGTAAAAGCATCGACGGTTCGGCGCGGCAGCAGCTGCCTTTCCGGGCCTATTTTGCGTCTTGCAACGTCGAGACGGCCAACCCGAAGATGTTCGTTTCGCTGACCCTGGCCGACTCGGGCCCCGACGCCAATCCGGATCACCCGAGGGTCGGCTCCGTCTTCGAGCTCGAATACAACGCCGTCTCCGGACTGCTCCAGCCGACGGCCAACCACGCGGTGCTCGACGTCTGTAACGAATCCCATGGCATCGCCGCGAGCGCAGACTGCTCGCAGGTCGCGGTGCTCTGCGCCACCTCGATCGAACAACACGTCAGCCCGACCTACTCCGGTCCGCTCCGCGATCTGACCGAAGAAACCAGCCAAGACTCGTCCTACACGCGGCAGACCGACAATTTCGCCATTATCGACGGCATCCCCGGCCTTACCCAGGAAGAGCGGGAGGCCCGCTACAAGCGCAACGGCGAGGTGTGGCTCTTGGAATGGCCGGAAGGTCGCGCGCTGTCAGCCGAAGCCGATAAGTACGTCATCCACAAAGCCTACGGCGGCCATCCGTTTAGCCCCGTCGGCCTGACCTATAGCGAGGCCGACGACTCCTACGGCGCGACCTTTACGACCAGCGTCTTCGATACCAACCACGGCGGACGCCACCGCAGCGCCGCCCTCATGGTCGTGGATCGCAAGAACGGGTGGGAATTGAACCCGGATGACCGCGGCTGGCCGTGGGCCTGCGCGGACGGGCACGTCTTCCAGATCAGCGCCTTTTGGAACCCCTATCGAACCGACGAGCGCGAAGGCGAGTACGCGGCCCTCTGCACCAGCGACGCCAATGACTGGGAAGCCTTCCAGGCGGGTACGGTCGCCACGAAATACGAGTCCAGCGAGCTTTTCGAGGGCTATAGCGGCTACCTGGTCGCCTCCAATAACGGCGGCGTGATGAACGGGGGCGCCCACAAGGTCATCCCGATCGACGCCAACCGCTCGATCGGTGTCCTCGTCGCCCCGGAAATGGAGCCGTGGCACGATCAAAGCTTCACCGACTACGTCGCGATGACGGAACAGGACGCCGCTGATTTCTACGGTCCGGTGGAAGCCCAGCGCCGGGGACTCACGGGCCTGAACGCCTGCAACTGGTGGGACGACGGCTGGTGCCTCTTCGGCTTTACCCGCTGGGAATTCAACGGAACCTTCCCGCTTTTTGAATGGGGATTCTGGTGGAAAGATCTCCCGAGCTTCATTTCGAGGGACCTCACGAAAATCGGCATCTTTCACCAGGAAGTGAGCGGTCGAGCCCTCGCCCAAGACGATGGCCAGCTCGCCAAATGGCTCGGTGAAGACGACGATTGCATGCTCGGCGCGCCGCAGCTCGTGGATCTCAAGAACGGCCGCTACCTGCTCGGCTTTGCGAAATTCCAGTGCATCAGCGATGGCTTCCACCTGCGGCGCTACGCCACCGGCGCGAACGGAACCCGCAGCGTCAGTACGCTGATCCCCAAAGAGTATTTCCTGATGGAGATCGACGCCGACGGCCACGCCTGGACGCAGCCGACGCCGGTTCCCGGAGTGGGTTGGGGCGGCCTCGATTCGATCGTGGACTTGGGCGAAGGCCGCGCCGCCTGGGCTTACGTGCCGGACCCCGTCCTGCAAAGCGACGGCAGCTTCGCCGCGCCTGAGCAGGCCTCCTGGCAGCTGATGGTCTACGAATCCCCGTGCGATTAGTCCGGCGCCCTCAAAATGCCTTCG
>JBCDKB010000561.1:0-5395 GCA_038747035.1 Acidobacteriota bacterium
GCCCCATTTTTCTGTCCCTATTACTAACGGGGCCCCGTCCCCCGGTGGACGCGGTCCGTCACCTGTTTGCCGCCGTCCGGCCCCCCCCCGGGCGGGGGGCACCCGACCCCGGGCTTGCCCCGCAAGCCCGGGGATCGGTCAAACCCGGCGACGGCGACTAAAAGCGCTCCGGACGTCCTCCGCAATCATCTGAAAAACCGGCAGGATCACCAGGGTGATCGCCGTCGAGGCGACGAGGCCGTAGGCGATGGAGACGGCCGCAGGAATCAGATATTGGGCGAATTCGGAGCGTTCGAGGATCAGCGGGAGAAGGCCGACGAAGGTCGTGACGGACGTCAGGCAGATCGCCCGGAGACGTCGGCCGCCGGCCTCCATCCACGCGTCGATAGGTCCCGCGCCCGCCCGGCGGTGGACGTTGAAGGTGGCGACCAGCAGCAGGCTGTCGTTGACGACGATGCCGGCGAGGGCCAGGAGGCCGAAAAAAGACAGAATGCTGAGCGTCAAGCCGTGGAGCCAGTGGCCGAAGATCGCGCCCAGGACACCGAAGGGTATGACCGCCATGATCAGCACGGGCTGGACGTACGAACGCAAGGGCACGGCGATCAGCCCGTAGATACAGGCCAGCGCCAGCAGCAGCATCCAGCCGATGGACTCGCTGGTCTCGGCGATCTCTTCGAGCTCGCCGCGCTGGGTGAGGGTGAGCCCGGGGAATCGGGCCTGAAGATCGGGCAGTGCGGTCGCCTCGAAATCTGCCATCGCGGCTTCAGGCGACGTCACGTCCCGGTCTACGAAGGCGTCGACGATCGCCACCCGCTGACCCTCGGCCCGCGTGATCTCCGAAGCGCTCCGGCGGCTTTCGCTCGCCGCGACGAGGGTCAACGGCACCACCTCCCCGGACGGCGTCCGGACGTGGGCCCCGCGGAGGTCCCCGGGGTCCCGGCGCTCCGACGGCGGGTAGCGCACCCGCACCCGCACCTCGTCGCCGCCGCGGTGGAACCGCTGCACCTCGTAGCCCAGATAAGCGCGCTGCAGCTGGTCGGAGAGCTCCGCGGTGTCGAGTCCGAGGGCCCGACCTTCGGCCGTGAGACGCAGGTCCAGCTCGGCGCGCCCGCCGGCGAGGCGATCTCGGACGCTATGGACGCCGTCGGTCCGCCGGAGCGACGCGGCGACGGCCCGGCTGGCGGCCGCCAGCGTGTCGTCGCCGCGGGCGCGGATCTCGAGGCTGATCGGCGGGTTGTCGTCGAACGACGCGGACACGGTCAAGGTCTTGGCGCCTTCGAGGGCGCCCGCTTCCAAACGCCAGGCGTCGGCCAAGGCCCCGGGCGCAACCCCGGAGTCCGGAGATAGCTCGACCTGGATCACGCCGGTCCGATCGCCGGTCATGTGGGTCTGCACCGCCGCCACCGGACCAACGCCGCCGGGGCTGCCGACGCGCGAGGCCGCGCGTTCGAGGGCCCGCTCGAGGTCGCCGAGGTTGTCCTCGGTCAATCCGTAGCCGGCGCTCTCTTCCATCGTTACGGAGGCGGTCACCAACTCGCCGGGGATTTCGGGAAAAAAGGACGAGCGCACGACGCCGGCGGCGACCAGGCCGAGGGATCCGGCGGTGACCAGCAGGATGGCGCCCAGGGAGAGGTAGCGTCGGCGGAGCGCCGACCCCAGCAGCGATCGGTAGGCCACGACCAGCCGCCCGAAGAAGGCGGCGACGGCCGCAGGAACGGCGGCCCAGAATCGTCTGCCGCCGCGCGGCGACTCCCGCTCTCCGAGCCGCAGGGGCGCCAGGTGCGCCGGCAAGATCAGCTTGGACTCCGCGATGGACAGGAGCAGGCAGCCCGCGGTCACCAAGGCGAATTGCGCGAAGACGGTGCCGAACTCGCCCTTGACCAGCCCGAGCACGGCGAACGCCGTCACCGTCGTCAACACGCCGAAGACGGTCGGGACGGCCACCCGGTGCACGCCCCGGACGGCGCTCCCCAGCGAGTTTCCTTCCTGGAGCTTGGCGCTGTGGATGCTCTCGCCGACCACCACCGCGTCGTCCACGATGATGCCCAACGCCACGATCATGCCGAAGATGGTGAGGTCATTCAGGGACAAGCCGAAGACGCCCATGGTCAAGAAAGCGCCGCTGAAGGCCACCGGGAGGCCCATCGCCACCCAAAAGGCGATGCGCAGGTCGAGGGTCAGGGCGAGCACGCCGAAGACCAGGAGCATTCCGGTCAAGGCGTTGCCTTGCAGCAGCTCGATGCGGGCGGTGATCTGTCGGCTCCGGTCGTGCCAGGTCTCGAGGTGGACGCCGCGCGGCAGCCGGGCGCCGGCCCGCCAGCCCTCGACGATGTCGAGCACCGCGCGGCTCACCTCATCGCTGCTGGTCGCGACGTCCTTGAACGCCCGCAGGCCGATGGAGGTCTCGCCGTCGAAGCGCATGGCGCGGCGCGGCGTCTCCGCGAAACCCGGGGTCACCCGGCCCAGGTCGCCGATTCGCAGGACGCCGCCGTCGCTTTGCGCCCGGAGGGGAATCTGAGCCACATCGGCGGCCCAGCGGGCTCGGCGGGCGGCGCGCAAGGTGACCTCGCCGCCGGGGCCGCGCAGGCTTCCGCTCAGGTCGATCAGGGACTCGTCGTCGATCGCCGAGGCCACGTCCGCCAGCGACAGGCCGTACTCGGCGAGGGTCGCGTCGTCGATCTCGACGTGGATCTCCGGGCCGAGGCTGCCGACCCGTTCGACGCGGTCGATATCGGGGTGGTTGGAGAGCTCGCGCCATAGGTCGTGGGCCACCCGCTCGAGCACCTCGCGGCCCACGGCGTCGCCGCTGACTTGGGCCCAGATCACGAGGTCGTCGGGTCTCGCTTTCCGCAGGACCGGGCGCTCGGCGCGGGGCGGCAGATTGGGAACCGTGTCAATCCGGGCTTTGACCTCGGCGAGCAGCCCGTCGAGGTCGGCGCCCAGCTCTTTTTCGAGGGTTAGGGTGGCGCCGTCGACGCGGGCCACGGAGGAAACCCGCTTGAGGCCCGGAGTGCCGCGCAGGACCTGCTCCAGCGGCAGGACCACGGCCTCCTCGGCGACCTCGGGGGAGCCGCTCGGGAAAGCGACGGTGACGGTGATGACGCTCGGCTCCATGCCGGGGAAGGATTCCCGGGGCAGGTCCCGGGCGCCGCCGATGCCGAGGGCGATGGTCAGCACCATCAGCAGATTGGCGGCCACGGGGTTGCCGGTGAACCAGGCGATGACGCCGCCGAGCTTTTCCCCCGGGCCGTTCTCAGTCGAGGCCATGGGGCGGCTCCCGGGTCACCTCGGGGGGTAATTCCCCGGCCACAACGCGGCGTCGGACCGTCTGGCCCGCCACGTAGGAGGCCATCGGGTGGAGCACCACGTCGAGGCCGCCCGGCGGCGTCGAGGCCGGCGCCTCGACGAGCACCCGGCCATCGGCCGCCGGCCAGGTCTCCACCGGCCACTTCTCCAGCGAGTCGTCGGCGCCCACCGCCCACAGCTCCCCCCGGTCCGAGATCGCGTGGGCCGGGAGGTCGAGCACCCGGTCCAGCTCACGGCCGGAGAGCGCGGCGCGGACAAAGGTGCCGGCATGGAGCGGCGGATCCTGCCCCAGTGGATCGTCGACCCGAACCACCAGGGACCGCTGTCGGGTGCTCACCTCGACATGTCTTTCGACACGGTCGACGACGCCCGTCCAGCTCGCCGGATCCGGGCCGCCGGTGGACAGCCGGACTCGCCAGCGCCGCCGGACGAGCTCGCTGTCCGGGGGCAGGAGGGACCAGTCCCGGGGAGCCAAGGGCAGCCGCAGCTCGAAGCGATCCGAGCTGTCCAGCTCGATGAGCTCACTCCCCGGTTCCACATAGCTGCCGAGGGACGCCATCCGGCGGACCACCGCGGCGTTGAAGGGCGCCTTGATCACCGTCCGGGAGAGGTTGGTCTCCGCCTCGCGGAGCGTCGCCCGGGCCGCCTCGACCCGCAGCTGGGCGGAGCGCACCTGGGGCTCGCGCAGCAGAAACGTCGACGGCGTGCCCCCGGCCTCGAGTCGCTCCCAGTCGGCGCGCGCCTGGCCCGCCAGAAGAGCTTCTTCCCGGGCCGCGAGCTCGGCGGCCTGGAGGTCCGCCTTCGCCCGGGCCACCGCTTCGAGGTAGCGGGAGTCGTCGAGGGTCATGAGCACCGCGCCCGCGGCGACGCGGCGGCCCGAATGGGCCTGCTCCGAGATGGACACCAGGGCCCCGGAAAGCTCCGCCGAGAGGACGGTGCGATATCGGGGCCGGACTTCGCCGCGGGCCCAAATCTCGGGGCGGACCGCCGACGGACCGACCTTCTGCACGGTCACCGCGGGGGATAGGGCGTCCGCGGCCGGGGGCGGCGCGGCGCCCGCCGAAGGGTCCGGGGGGGAACCGCCGGCGCAGGCCGCCAGGGTCAGGAGGGTCAATAGGACGCCGGGCGTCGCGGCCCGGCGGGTGGGCTTTCCTAGGGTTTTGAGGGGCATCATTGAAATTCCAGGCCGAGGGCCAAGGCGAGGTCGATCCTGTTTTGCAGCCGCTCGACGCGGGCCTCGAGCAGCCTCGATTCGGCGTCGAAGGCGACGCGCTGGGCGGTGAGTAGATCCAAGATGTCGGCGAGTCCGCGGGAGAATCGCCGGTCGAAACTGCGGTAGCTCAGCTCCGCGTGGCGCCGCGACGCCTCGAGGCGGGGGAGACGTCGGGAGAAGGCGACTTCGGCGCCGAGGGCGTCCTCGACCTCGACGACCGCGTCGAGCAGCACGCCGCGGTAGGCGACGGCGGCCCGCTGGGCCCGCCACCGGGACGCGTCAAGCTCGGCGCGCAGCGCCCGTCGATTGAGCAGGGGCGCTGCGAGGCTGCCGAGCAGGGTCCATACGGGGTCACCTTTGAGTAAGTCGCCGGGGGTCGCAGCGCCCTGGCTGATGTCGGCGGTGATGCGAAAACTCGGCAGGAGCGCCTTGCGGGCGACCCGGACCGCCGCCCCTTCGGCCCGCAGCCGGGCCAAGGCGGCGTCGACATCCGGGCGCGCCGCGAGCACCTCGGCGGGGACGGCCGCCAGCGGCGCGATGTCGACCGCGGGGAGCGTCCGCGGCACGTCCGCGGGCTCGAGGCCGAGGTCCCCGAGCAGGACGCTGAGGCCGCGGTCGGACCGGCGAATCGCCTCCCGGAGTCTCTCGATCTCCGCTTCCGAAGCCTCCAGCTCCGCCGTCGAGGCCTGCCAGTCGGCGGCCGCGGAGAAACCCGAGAGGTAGCGCCCGCGCACGGCGTCCCGGGTCGAGCGCAGGGACTCGGCGCGGCGGCCCTCCAGCTCGAGCCGGAGTCCGCCCAGGACCCGACCGAGTCGCGGTGAAGGGGCTCTCGATGCCAGCAAAGAGAGGATCGGCGGAGAACCGCACCTTGCTGAC
>JBCDKB010000562.1:0-5372 GCA_038747035.1 Acidobacteriota bacterium
CGCGGAAGTAATCGATCAGGCGCCGCTGTCCGGCGACGGGCAAGCTCGCGTCGTCGTCCAGCTCGCGCCGTGCATAAGCGACATTCCCGACGAAGAAATTCGCCAGCTGCCACGTGTCTTCGTGGAACGGCTTGATGGCCGCCATAGCCCCGAGGGCCAGCCACAGCGGGACGTGTCGGGTCCGCACCGTGCGGCCGAGCGCCTCCTCGCAGACCGCGACGAGGCCGGCGCTGTCGAAGGTCTCCGGGCCGCCGATCGGCAAGCGCCGACGGGGGTGGCCGCCGAGCAGGGTCCGGACCATGACCTCGGCGACGTCCCGCGGGTCGATCGGGTTGAAGCGCATGGCCCCGTCGCCGACGATCCAGAAGGTGCCGCGGCGGGCCATCTCAACCAGCTGCCAGAGATCGGAGAAATACCCCGTCGGCTGCACGATGACGTAGTCGAGACCGCTTTCTTCGCTGGCGCGCTCGACTTCGCCCTTCATGCGAACCATCGCCACGGGATGTTCGACGTCCGCTTCGGCGACGCTCACGAAGCCGAAGCGCGGGACGCCGGAGCGCTGCGCCTCGGCGAGCAGATCGAGATTCGCCTCCACGTCGACCGCGCGACGACTCGCCCCGCCGCGCTGCGTGGTCTTGCCGAGGGCGCTGACCACCGCGTCGACGCCGGCGAGCTCTCCGCGAATCGACGAGGCGTCGGTGAGCTGCACCGATCGCAGATCGAGCACCCCCGGCAGCGTGTCGTCGAGGCCGGCGAGTTTGGCCGGGTTTCGCACCAAGGCGCGGACTGCGAGCCCTTGGGACAGCAGATGTCGCACGATTTCGCGGCCGACGTGCCCCGTCGCGCCGGCGACGGCGACGGTCCGGATGGAGGGGTTGGCGTTCGACGGCTGGGAGGAGGGCTGGAAGGTCATATCTAAGACTCCTGGAATTCGGTTCAGACTCAGGCTTTGATTGAGGCGGACTGAGATTTAGGCAGACAGAGGCGCTTCGTGGGGCAGATGGGCGACAAAGAGCTTCAGGTAGAAGATGGGCGCGAACCATTCGAGTCCGGGCGTGGCGGCGGCGGGGCGGAGCCCGAGGTCGCTGGCCGCGGTCTCCCGCCCCGGGTCCGGCGCGGTGTGCAGATGCAGCGCGAGCTCGTGGGGCAGCTCGACGCTGCGCACCAGGCGAGCTCGCGGCCCGCCCGGTCCGGCGAGCAGCTCGCGCAAGGCGGCTTCAGCGCGGCGATAAGTCGCCTCGGAGCAGCGGATATGCACGATCTCCAGGACCGAGCTCTCGGCGTCTGGACTTCGGTCGGTCATCGGGGTTCCTCCGTCGCTTCGGGTGTTGAGGTTGGCTCCGCTGCGGGTCACTTCCCACAGGGTCAACTCCCACTTAGAGCACGCTCCGTGCCAGTCCTTCGACGATCCAATAAACCCATTGCTTATAGATGTTTAGGACACCCCTCGACGTCAGCCTCGCCGAGCCATTGCCACATACGGCAGTCGAGCTCCTGTCGAACTGCCGCATGTGGCAATATCCAGCCATGTCGCTCGACGCCCTCTTCCGGGAAGCCACGCTCCGCATTTGTCGCCACCTCGACGTCGAGAAGTCCCTACACGGCTGCTTTGAGCTCCTGCGCGAGCAAATGCCCGCCCGCACGATGTACCTCGACCACTACGACCACGGGCAGGGGGTCGTGCGGACCATCGCCATGGCCAACGCAGACGGCGGCCGGCGTCTCGACCGCTCGGTGCCGATGCCGCCGGCCCTGCGTCAGCAGATCGAGAGCTTCCGCGGTCACGCGCCGTCAAGCCAAGACCCGACCGAGTCCCCGGTCTTCGCCGTGCCGCGCGTGCCCGACGATCCGATTTGCGTCCGCATGTTCGAGGCCCTCGGCGAACCCCTCGACTCGTCCTTGATCGGCGTCTACCCGGACGACGGCGAACGGGTCCTTGGGGCCGTCGTGCTGATCGCCGAGGGCCCCGACCGCTTCACCGCCGAGCATGAGGAGCTCTTCGCGCTGCTGCGTCTCCCCTTCGGCGTCGCGCTATCGAATGCGCTCCGCCACCGGGAGGTCCTAGAGCTCAAGGAGCGGCTCGCGGACGACAAGCGTTTCCTGCAACATGAAATCCTGCGGCTCACCGGCGAAGAAATCATCGGCGAAGAGTTCGGCCTAGCGCCCGCCGTGCGCATGGCCCGCCAAGTCGCCGCCCACGGGAGCCCAGTGCTGCTGCTCGGCGAAACCGGCGTCGGCAAGGACGTCCTGGCCCACCACATCCACGCCGTCTCGCCCCGGCGCGACGGGCCGATGATCAAAGTCAACTGCGGCGCCATTCCGGAGGGGCTGGTCGACAGCGAGCTCTTCGGCCACGAGAAGGGCGCCTTCACCGGCGCACTCTCCCAGCGCCGCGGCCGCTTCGAGCGAGCCAACGGCGGCACGATCTTCCTCGATGAGGTCGGCGAGCTACCGCCGCCGGCCCAGGTCCGCCTGCTCCGGGTGCTCCAGCAGAAAGAGATCGAGCGCGTCGGCGGACACACCACCATCGCCCTCGACCTCCGGGTCATCGCGGCGACCCACCGCGACCTGGAAGACATGGTCGAAGCCGGCGGCTTCCGGCGAGACCTCTGGTTCCGCCTCGCGGTCTTTCCGATCACGATCCCGCCGCTGCGCGAGCGCCGGGGCGACATCCCGGCCCTGGTCAGCCACTTCCTGCGCAAGAAATCCATGGAGCTGAAGCTGCGAACAACGCCGAAGCCCTACCCCGAAGTCCTCCACCAGCTGATGGCCTACGACTGGCCCGGTAACGTCCGCGAGCTCCAGAACGTCATCGAGCGCGCCCTGGTGCTCGCCGGCGACGCCGAGCGCCTGGATTCCGACGTCATCGCCCTCGGCCGCCCCGGCGCGGCGCCGTCCGCCGGCGCCGGACAAGACCCGGGCGAGGCCCTAGCCCTCGATCACGTCGTGCGCCTGCACATCGAGCGAGTTCTCGCGCTCACCGAGGGCAAAGTCCACGGCCCGGACGGCGCCGCCGCCCTGCTCCAGCTCAATCCGAGCACGCTCCGGCACCGCATGGACAAGCTCGGCATCGCCTACGGCAGGGCCAGCCCCCGCGACGGCAAACCCTGAAGGGCCGGGAGAGGATCAACTCGGCCGGACAAATCGTCGCGACTGTCGCCGGAAGCGGTGGCTGAAGCACGGTCCTGCTCGGGCCGGAGTGAGCGGCATAACCGAGATGGCTGGCGTGGGATCCTCCAGCAAAAATCCAGTCCCATTTATGACAACGGAAGGCGAGAACAGGCTTGAAGGATATTTCGAGGGCAGCAAAAGCAGAGATCTCCAACGCGGACGGATCTGACCGGCGGCTGGCGTCGGAGCTCGGTGACCTGGAGCTCAGCCCGCCACAGCTAGCGGACATCGCCCGAGCCCTTGCGGACCAAGTGCGCGCCGGCCTCGCCTCCGACGGTCAAGAGATCCGCTGCCTGCCGGCCTTTCTGCCGACTCTGTCCGACGATTCCATTCCCGAGACCGCCTATGTCGTCGATGTCGGAGGGTCGAACGTTCGCGCCGCCGTCGTGTCGTCCCGGGGCGACCGGCCTGCGCTCGTGGCCGGGCCCGTCGACCGTCCGCTGCCGCGGGGCGTCGAGGGCACCCTGGCGGAGCAGGTCTTCTTCGGCGTGCAGCGGGAGGCCTTGGAAGCTCTGGGTCATGACGCCGAGCTGCCCCTCGGCTACTGCTTTTCTTATCCCGCGGAGCCGACGCCCGACGGCGATGCCCGCTTGCTGAAATGGACCAAGGAAATCGACGTCCCTGAGCTGGTCGGAGAAAAGGTGGGTTCCAGGCTATTGCGCCACCTGCGGGATCAGCATTCCACCGTCCGGTGCTCCCGCGTCGCGGTGGTCAACGACACGGTCGCCAGCCTGCTCTCCGGCCTCAGCCGGCCGGGATACGACGCCTACGTCGGCCTGGTGGTGGGCACGGGATTCAATCTCGCCTCGTTCTTCGACGCCGGCCAGGTCCCCAAGCTCACTGCGTCCTCTGGCCGCATTCCGGTGAATCTCGAGTCCGGGAACTTCTCACCCCCATGGCTCACCCGCTGGGACGAAGCGCTCGATGCGGAGAGCCAGGACCAAGGTCAGCAGCGTTTCGAAAAAGCTGTCTCGGGGGCCTATCTCGGAACGCTCGCTGAGAAGGTCCTGGGGACGCCTGGGTTCTCGAACGCCGCCGCGCTCGCGCAGGTGCTTTCGAACCCACACGTCCACCCACCCGGCCATGTCGAGGTCGCCTGGCTCATCTTCCGACGTTCAGCCGGCCTGGTGGCCGCAGGCCTCGCGGGCCTGGCCTCAGTCCTCCAAGACCCTCGACCGACCCACTCGATTCGAGTGACCGCGGAGGGCGGCCTCTTTTGGAGTCGCGTCGCCGGTCGCTCTCTATTCGCCGAGACCACCCTCTCGGTCCTGGCTGAGCTTCAGGAAGAGCTCAAGCTCCCCCAGGCGCTGCGTTTCGACTGCGGACTCGAAGATCACGCGAACCTTTTCGGCGCCGCCGTCGCCGCGCTCTACGGCAGGCGTTAAACGCCCCCAAAATGAGCCCCAGGATTTCGGGAGTCCGGCCCTACGAATCCCTGCCAGCCAAAGCATCAGCCGAAGACTCAATAGCCTGAAAGTGTGCGAAAACGGCGCATCGCCTCGCGCACTAGCGAAGCGCTCCAGGGCACGGTGCTGTGGCGGGCCTCGAGACCGGGAGAGCTTTACGGGCTGTCATCTTAAGTGGGAACCCGCAGCCCTCGAGCTGCACCCGCCGAGCTGCAGGTCGGGCGAAAACATAGCAAAACCGCGGAGCCCGGCTTGGCACTCCGTTTGCTCAACTATTCAACGCGACCAGGGCAGCCTTCCGGCATCGAAAGCCGCTCGCCCTTCGTCGGTCACCGGATTGTGAATAGTGAATGAAAGAAACTGGAGGCCCCCATGCAAACCTGTCGATTGACCTACGTGAGTCCCGTTTCCGCCGGCATCCTCGCCGGCGGTGTCGCCGCTATTTTCGCGCTGATCACTTCATTGATTGGCCTCGTCTTCTCCGGACTCGGCGCGAATATGTTCGGGCTCGGCGGATTCGTTGCGATCCTCATCTTGCCGGTTGTGCAAGGTTTCTTCGGATTCCTCGGCGGTCTCATCGGCGCCTTTGTCTACAACCTCGCGGCCGACAGCTTGGGGGGCGTTGAGATTCGGCTCGAGGGCGGATTCGCCGGCTCGATCGGCGACTACGAAAACGACCTCGAGTGAATCGTCTGCGAACCCGAAGCCGTTCTCAAGTCGAGGGCGGCGGCGGGCGCCCTGGCGCCCTTGGCAAAGAAAGACTTTACACCACGGGTGAATCACGGCCCCTCGACG
>JBCDKB010000563.1:0-5367 GCA_038747035.1 Acidobacteriota bacterium
CCAGCGCCGGCGCAGGGTCTCGGCGATGTGCCGGGCGTCGTCAGGCGCGTTGCGCGCGATCGCGCCGGCGTTGGGCGCCGGGGCCGTGATCACCGACACCAAGAAGGGTTCCTCCAAGAGCGGCTGCTTGGCGGCCGTGCGGAAGAACGGAACCTTCGGCGAGTAGATCATGCGGTCGGAGTAGAGCAGGGACCGGTGGGCGCGGTGATAGGTGTAGTACTCCGGCGCCGTCACCAGGCAGCGGTAGAGGCCGCTACACCGGCACACCTCCTCTTCCTGGGCCCGGGCGCCGCCGAGGAAGCCGCCCCCGGGATTGCGCGCCGACGCGAAGTTCAGCGCCGCCACGTCCCCTTCGTCCGCGAGCTGGAGCGACGCTTCTTGGGTCGTGGCGTCGATCACCTCCACCCGCGGGCCGTCCGAACCGGGCTGACCGGGCGCCGGGGCGACGCCGTCTTCCGGGGAAAAGTAGCGCGTGCCGCCAACGGCGGCCTGCTGGGCGTGGGCGATGGACACCCGCCGCCCGGAGGCGGAGGTGTAGTGGCCGGCGTCGCAGATCTCCAGGATCTCGATCGCGGCCGGATTGGTGGCTTGGCGTTCATCAAAATGCATGGTGGTCTCTTAGCGCTGTGATAGACGAAAAGGGTGCTGAGAATCTTCATCGATGCCGACGCGTGCCCGGTCAAGAACGAGACCTATAGGGTAGCGAAGCGCTACGGTCTCGAGGTGGCGGTCGTGGCCAACCGGTGGATGCAGACGCCGCTCGACGCCGCGGTCTCCCTGCAAGTGGTGGCCGGCGGTTTGGACGCCGCCGACGATTGGATCGTGGAGCACGTCGAGGCGAACGATATCGTGGTCACGGCGGACATCCCCCTGGCCCAGCGGTGCCTAGGGGCCGGCGCCGCGGTGCTCGGGCCGAAGGGAAAGCTCTTCACCGACGACAATATCGGCGAAGCGGTCGCGGTCCGCGATCTGCTCGCCGACCTGCGCAGCGCCGGCACCCACGCCGGCGGTCCGGCGCCGCTCCAGAAGCAGGATCGGTCGCGATTCCTCCAGGCCCTGGACGAAACGGTCCGGGCGGCCCAGCGCCGATCGCGGCTGGGCCTCTAAATGAGCTTGTCGGTCTTGCCGTCGAGGTCCATCAGGATCGCTTCGAGGCCGAGCTTGGGGAAGTTCGCTTCAAGGAGAGTCCCGAAGGTCTCGACCACCTCGAGGTGGAGCTGCTTTTCAGCCCGTCGATGATCTCTCCGCGCTTCGTGATCCGGTGGAGCGGGGCCGGCCCCGGGCTTCCCGCCGTAGAGCGCCCCCATGGCGCCGCAGTCCCGGTGCTGGATGACGATGACGCGCGAGACTTTGTGGAGCGACACCGAAAGGTCGAGGTTGTCCCAGAAGGTCTGGTGCCAGCCGGCGAAGTCCTGGGCCACCGCGGCGATGGCGGCGCCGGCGAGGTTGACCTGGCTGTACTTGCCCGCCAGTTTTCGCCGCTTGTGCTGCAAGTAGTCGAAGACCGGCGCCTGGAGGCGCGGGTCGATACAGGCCAGGACCAGGGCTTCGTATTTGGCGCTGGCGACCGCCGGCCTACCCGCCGGAGTGGCCCCCGCCAGGTAGAGCAGTCGGCGCTGCTTGAGTCTGCGCGCATGGGCATGCACGCTGCAGCCGCAGGGCTGGTCGCCGTTCTTCGTTGACTTCGTCATGATCCTCAGGGGGTCGTTTGGGGTGCAGCGAGACTATCGCGACCCGACGACCCGCCCAAAGGGCGCGGCGAGGACGACTCCTCGCCTCTATTCGAAGAATGAGTCGAGTGTTTCTTGTTCGGCCGTGCGCTTTGGCTTTGGCTTCTTCGGGTCCTTCAGCGGCGGCGCCACGGGCCGGCGGGGCGGGCTCATGGGGCGCCGGAGGCTCGGATTCTGACCATAGTGACCGGATAGCTGGTCGAGGGACAGGAGTGATTCGTTCTTCGAGGCCTTAGGTAGGTGGGAAGACATCGAAATCGGGGGGGCGGGGCCGGGGTTAGTGGCTAGGAACGTCTTCATCGCCAGGCCGATATCGCCTTGACTTTTCCGGAGGTGCTCTTCGTAGATCGGGTCGACGAGGTGCTTGTGGCCTTTTTTCAGGAGGTGCAGGGCAAGGTCCCACTTCTCACGCTCACGGGAGTTGTGGAGCTCGCGGGCGAGGCGTTCGAATTTCGGGGTCTTCTTCCGGTCCTTGACGATCTGGCCATAACGCGCCGTGAAGACATTGGCTCGGTCATCCTGAGACTTTGAGAAGTCGATCTTCGAGAGCTCCTGGTAGGGTGCGCGGAAGGATTTTTGAGACTCGAGCCGGGCGATGAGAACGGCGTCTTCCACGGCGCTTTTGGCATTCTTTTTCTTGAGCGTCTCTCGGTACTGGTGCATGGCCAGCCGGGCACGGTCCGTGTCTTTAGTGTTGTGAAGCGTCGTGAGACCGGCGCGCATATCGGACTGCTTTTTACTTAAGGATCCGGGGTGTCCGCCGATGGGGTCCTTCGGGTCCGGGACTGGCCAAACCAGCTGACTGGTCTCCGATCGGTGCTCGGAAAGCATCGCTATGAGTTTGTCGAGCTCGTCGGACTTGGTCGACGGTTCCAAGCTCTCAATGATTTTCCGAGCACTCGATGTGCTGAGGGTTTCATCCTGCCCCGTCTTGCCTTGCTTCTTGCGGTAGCCCGTTCCTTTCTGGCGCCATTGCGGATCGAAGATGTTGACTCTTTCTTTTTCGGAGAGCGGTTTATTCTTCCCGGATTTGAGCTTCTTGGCCGTCTTGGCTTTGACTTTCTTGTAGCCGTCGACGCCGTATTGGCGATGGAAGGGCTCCAGCACCGTGAGCGTCGGCCCGGCCGAAAGCGTCCCTTTGGAGGATTTGCGCGACCGTCTGCGTGAAGCGCGGGGAATTCGCGAGCGATGGGTGCCCGAGACACCGCCGAGATGGAGCTGGGTGCCTTTTCCGTAGGAGGGTTTTTCCACCTTCGGATCTAGGAGGATCTTGGGGCCCTTTTTGGCGAGCTTCAGCCGCTTGGTCAGGTAGGCTTGCTTCTTGGGTCCTATTGGGCGTTTCTTTGCGGGCTCATCATGGCTTTGGTGCTTTCTTTTTGACCTGACCGGGAAGTTCTTCTGAAGGGCCTCGAACGCTTCCATCTGCCGACGTGTCTTTTCGATCTCCAGGGGTTGGAGACTTCTTCGCAGGTGCATCTCGTAGTGCATATGGCTGCTGCGGCTGCTGAGCTCGGAGCGCATGAAACGGATCCGTTGGTCGAGCTCCTTGTCGCTGTATCGGTGGCGCTCTTGGTGGGCGCGGTGGAGAGCCTCGACGGCGCGAGACGGCCCACTCGGATAGGACCGGCTCTTGGCCAGCGGCAGCAGGCGGGAGATGTGCCTCTGGATCTCGTCTTGGGTCAGGTGGTCGGTTTCAACGAACTCGTCCCGACCGACCTGCACTCGGACTCGCTGAATGACCGCGTTCGGCGGCGCGGATGCGCTGACGAAGGCCCGTTGGGGTCTGAGAACGGGCCCTTGGCCGGTCGCTTGAGCGCGTCGCGACTCCGAGGACTTCGGCTCTGTCGGCACTCTCGGTGCGTGGAGGGTCATGTCAACAAAATAGCACGTCGCTTATCCCGGCCGAATGGGGCCGGACAGGAGACCGTCGCCAGCGGCTGGCTGGCGAGAGTCCGTGTCGATGATCGCCCGGATCTTGGTGACGGTCTCCGGCGTGCGGTCCGGGTCGACCTCCGGCAGGAAAGCCCCGTAGAGGGGGCCGGGACGTCTTTGACACTTTGGGCGCGTGCGAAGCCGCAGCTCGAACCGGACGGGAAGCCTCGACCCGCTAGAGCGTGAAATATGAATCGATCTTCGGCTGCTTGGACGAGCTCGAAGACTTCGGATTCTGCGGGGCTATGGGCTGCGGCTTGATCGGCAAGCGGGGCGGGCTCATCGGATGCTTGAGATTTGGCTGTTGGCCGTACTGATTCGAGAGCTCTTCGAGGGTCTGGAGGGGTTGCTTTTTGGACGCCTTGGGCAGGGAGGAAGACATCGAGATGGGCGGCGCGGGGCCCGGATTGGACTCTAGGAATGCGCCCATCGCCGCGCCGACGTCGCCCCGACTGTCGGTGAGGTGCTTGTGGTAAATCGGAGGGACGAGGTTGTGCTGGCCGTTCTTCAGGAGATTGAGCGCGAGATCCCACTTCTCCCGCTCACGGGAGTTGTGGAGATCCCGGGCCATATGGCCGAAGTTATCCGTTTTCTTTCGATTTTTGACGACCTGGCCATAGCGCGCGCTGTACACGTTGGAACGATCCTTATTGGATCTGGAAAAGTCGATATTGGACAGCTCCTGGTACGAGGTGCGGAAGGATTTTTGTGAGTCGAGGCGGGCCATCAGCACGGCGTCGTTGACGGCTTTCTTGGGATCTTTCTTCTTGTTGAAGGACTGCTGGAATTGATGCATCACCAAGGCGGCGCGATCCGTGTCCTTGGTGTTGTGCTTCGTGGTGATGCCTTTGCGCATGTCGGACTGGACCTTGCTCATCGAGCCCGGATGTCCGCCGATCGGGTCTTGGGGCTTCTCGATCGGCCACGCCAGCTGGCTGGTCTCCGAGCGGTGTTGGGAGAGCCGGCCAACCAGGTCTCCGAGATCATTCGGTTTAGAGGGCTCCAGAGTCTCGATGATTTTCCGCGCGCTCGAGGTGCTGAGGGTCTCGTCTTGACCGGTGGAGCCGTGGCCCGGGTGATAGGCCGTCCCTTTCTGCCGCCAATGGGCGTTGAAGATCTTGGTCCTCTCTTTTTCCGGAAGCGACTGCGTCTTCTTGGATTTGAGCTTCTTTTTGGTTTTCGCCTGAACTTCGTCGTACGCGTTGACGCCGAAACTATGGTGGAAGGACTCCAGGATCGCCATCGTGGGCTGCGACTTCAGGTTCTTTTTTCGTGACGACTTGGACCGATTGTCGAGGGCCCCGTGGATTTGGCTGTGGTGTGCGCCCGACACGCCGCCCAGGTGGAGCTGGTGGCCCTTGCCGTAGGGGTGGGGCAGCGGAAGTTGCGGCTTAGGTCGGGGTGGCTGCGGCGGCTGGAGCGTGAGGCCCCCGGTCGACGAAATGTACGACTGCCTCATGGGTCCCCGCCTTTGGGAAGCGTTTGGGGGGCCATTCGAGTCGTTCTGCTGCTGCGACGGCGGTACCGGAAGATTCGCCGGGGGGGCTTGCTGCGCCGGGGCTCGCTGCGCCCGGGCCATCAAAGCTTGCTGCGCCCGGGCTTGCTGCGCCCGGTTTTGCTGCGCGATGATGGCCTGAGCTTGCCGATGGCTCCGTTCGGCCATCAAGGGAGCTAGCTTTTTCCGGAGATGCGTCTCGTAGTCTCG
>JBCDKB010000564.1:0-5362 GCA_038747035.1 Acidobacteriota bacterium
CCGACCGGTCGCCCGACGTCGATTTGGGCCCGAAGCCGGCGATCGTGCTCGTCGAGCCGCAGATGGCCGAGAATATCGGCGCCACCGCCCGCGCGATGCACAATTGTGGACTCGAAGACCTGCGTCTGATCGCGCCGCGGGACGGCTGGCCCAATGACGCCGCCATTCCGATGGCGTCCGGCGCCACGGTCATCCTCGACAACGCCCAGGTCTTCGACACTTTCCAAGACGCCACCGCCGACCTCGAGCGGCTTTTCGCGACGACGGCCCGTCACCGCGATATGACCGCCGTCGAGATGACGCCGCGCCGCCGAAGAGGTCCGAGCCCAAGCCGCCCGCGGCGTCCGCTCCGGCATCATCTTCGGCCGCGAGCGCATCGGCCTCACCAACGACGAAGTGATGCGCTGCGAAGCCATGGTCGTCGCGCCGCTAAACCCCGAGTTCACGTCTTTGAACCTGGCCCAGGCCGTGCTCTTGGTCGGCTGGGAGTGGCGCATGGCGGCGGACACGACGCCCGAGCGCACTTTCCTCACCCCCGACACCCGGCCGGCGACGCGGAAGGAATACGAGATGTTCTTCAAGCGTCTCGAAACGTCGCTCGAGTCGACGTCGTTTTTCCGCGAGCCCCACATGCGGCCGATCCTGTGGCGCAAGGTTCGCACTCTCTTTCAGCGCGCGGAGTGTACCGAGCAGGAGGTCCGTATCCTGCACGGCGTGCTCTCGGCGCTGATCGGTAAGAAGCGGGGACGATTCGCCGATGCGCCCGCCGAAACGCCCGACGTCACACCCGCCGACGGGGACCCATGACCGCCGCTTTGGCCAAAGGGCGCGTCTTCGTCACCGGCGCCGCCGGTTTTCTGGGCACCCCCACGGTCCGCGCCCTGCTCGACCGCGGCGTCGCCGTGCACGCCGCGAGTCGGCGCCCGCGCTCGAGCGACGACGGCGTCCATTGGCACGTGGTCGACCTGCTTTCTCGCGACGCCAGATCGCAGCTGGAGAGCGCGTTCGAAGTCGCCAAGCCGACCCATCTCCTTCACCTGGCCTGGGCCAGCGGGCGCGACGGCTTCCGCGACGGCCCCGAGAATTACCGCTGGATCGGCGCCACCGTCGAGCTGCTGGAGCGCTTCCGCGCCGCCGGCGGCCGCCGCGCGGTCGCCGTCGGCACCGGCGCCGAATACGACGCCACGTCCCCGGTGTGCGACGAAGCCACGACGCCGCTGCGTCCCGGGTCGACCTATGGAGTCTGCAAGAAGCTGATGTCGGAGCTCTTCGCCCGCTACGTCGACCAGCACGGACTCTCCGGCGCCTGGGGTCGGCTTTTCTACCTCTATGGCCCGCGGGAAGACGAGTACCGCCTGCTGCCGTCGATCGTCACCGCGCTGATGCGCGGCGAGTCGGCCCAGTGCACCTTCGACCGCCTGGAGCGCGACTACCTCCACATCGACGACGCCGCCCGCGGCCTCGTGGACCTTCTGGAGAGCGAGGTCGAAGGCCCGATGAATATCGCCGCCGGCGCCGCCATTTCCCTCGGCGAGCTGGTGGGCCGCGCCGCTGACCAGCTGGGGCTGCGGGATCGGCTCCAGCTCGGCGGCGAGCCCCGCGGCGAGCACCCCGCGCCCACCATCCGCGCCAACGTCGACCGCGCCCGCGTCGAGCTCGGCTGGACGCCGCGCCTCGAGCTTGACGCCGGGCTCGCCCAGACCCTCGACTGGTGGCGCGAGCACCTCGGCCAGGAGGCCGTCGATGTCTGACGTGGTCATCCTCGGCGCCGGCATGGCCGGCCTCGGCGCCGCCCACCGCCTGCGCGCCGAGGGCGTGCCGTCGGTGATCTACGACAAAAATTCGTACCCCGGCGGACACGCCGCCTCCTTCCGCCACGGGGACTTCACCTTCGACGACGGGCCCCACGTCTCCTTCACCCGAGACCCGCGCGTCCAGCAGCTTTTCGCCGACGCCGTCGGCGGTCGCTACGAGGTGATCCAGACCCAGGTCGACAACTATTGGCGCGGCCACTGGATCAAGCATCCGGCCCAGTGCAACCTCCACGGCCTGCCGACGGACCTGGTGGTCGAGGTCATCCAAGACTTCGTCAACGCCCGGGGCCGCCCCGAAGACGCGGCGAATTACGAAGACTGGCTGATCCGCACCTACGGCGAAACCTTCGCCCGCACGTTCCCGATGGTCTACGGCCAGAAGTACCACACGGCCACCGCGAGCGCGATGACCACCGACTGGCTCGGCCCGCGGCTCTACCGCCCGAGTCTCGAAGAAGTGCTGCGCGGTGCGCTCGAAGCGAAGACCCCCGATGTCCACTACGTCGACCATTTCCGCTACCCCACCGACGGCGGCTTCGCCGCTTTCCTCACCGACTTCGTCCGCGACTCCACCCTCCAGCTCGAGCGCACGGTCGAGTCCATCGACCCGACGACCCGCACGGTCACCTTCGCCGACGGCCGCACCGTGTCCTACCGCCGTCTGATCTCGTCGCTGCCGCTGCCCGAGCTCATCCCCCGCCTCGTGGGCGCCCCCGAGCGCGTCCGCGCCGCCGCCGAAGAGCTCGCCTGCACCTCCTGCGTGCTCGTGAACCTCGGCGTCGCCCGCGAAGGCGTCGCCCGGGCCCACTGGAGCTATTTCTACGACGAAGACCTGATCTTCACCCGCCTGAGCGCCCCGCACCTGCTTTCCCCCAACACCGTGCCGCCGGGGGCCTCCGCGATCCAGGCGGAGATCTACTATTCCAAGAAGTATCGACCCCGCATCCTCGACGTCGACGCCCATATCGAGCCCGTGATCCAGGACCTGCGAAAGGTCGGCCTCCTGCGCGACGACGACGAGATCCTGCACCGGAACGCCTCGCTCATCCCCTACGCCAACATCATTTTCGACCACGACCGTCCGAAGGCGTTGGAAACGCTTTTTGCGTACCTCGACGAGCTCGGCATCGCGACCTGCGGTCGCTACGGTCGCTGGGGCTACCACTGGAGCGACGAGTCCTTCCTCAGCGGCGAAGGGGCCGCCGCGTCGATTCTCGAGACCCACGAGTGACGACCAATAGTGGCGATCAGCGAAGAGCAAGCCGTCGCAAAAGCCAAAGAAGTCGCCGACCGCGAAGGCTGGTCGTGGCCGCCGGGTGAAGTTCGCGTTTCCCGAGAGATCAATCGCACGACGACCCGTGAACGTCGACGGTACGATCTGATCGTTCAGGTCAGCGAGAGGGGCTGCGTGGACTGCGAAGCGCTGAGTGTGGCGATCGATCAAGAGACCGGCGAAGTGATCTGGGGTTCGTACTGCCGCGGTGGAAGGAATCTTCCCGTCGAGCTAAAGCTCGACCATAGGCCGGTCGGGTTCTAGGATCTTCTCTTTTGCGGTTTAGGCGGGGCCAGGCGACTTCTGAATTTCGACGGGAGTCCATGAGGGCTTTCAGAACCGAATCACGCTGAAGAGTCGAGCTCGACGGTTAGTTCGAAGGCCCACTGAAGGGCATTTTTAAAGAGATCATCTAAGAGGTTGAGGAAAATGAATCAGATCTCCCGAACTTCAATATCAACGGTCGTCATTATGGTCGCAGCCTTGTTCGGTGTTTTTCTGTTTCTCATCGAGGGCTGTGAAATTAAGAAAAAATTGGAAGAAGATGTGTTTAGGTTGACGTATCAGTTTCTTCTGATTGGCGTCGTCGGCAGCGGAGTCACTTTAGTCCTAAAGAATTTCTCGTTGGAACGAGACCTCGCTCGAGAAAGGCGAGCTGCGCTCCGGGAAATGCACTCTGATCTGCTCGCTTCGTTCAACCTGTCAAAGAAAATTCGAAGGACGCTCCGGGCCAAAGCTGGATACGACTCCAAAAGAGGCATTGATGCAAAAATCAAGATTCCAGCGAGTCTCTACGAGGAGAAGATCGGGGAACTCATGGAGGCGCAACTGAATTTTGAGGTTTATACAAAGCGGGCTAAAGATAGCCGGCTCTGGTTTAAAAGGGGGGAGGCGCTCGCCGAGGCGCTCGGAGAGGTTGAGGACTATCTAAACGGCATCATCAAGGAATATGAAAATGAGTTGGATCACTTCGACGGTGATCCGCCCGAGCGGGTTTTGGCAGAGCTGCCCGTACTTTCCGAGTTCTTGACGCCTTACAAAAAGGCGCCTGAATTTAAGTCGAGATTCGCGCGACCTTTCAAGGCAGCCCTGCTGGAGCTCTCGAACGCGGGGCTTGAGTGAAGAATACGGTTTTGCCTTGTCGCTCACTTTAAGGTTAGGCTGCGTTCCTTCGTACAAGGAATCAGTTCTGCAAGACGGGACTGCTACGAGAGCTTGGAACCATGGGACTCACGATGAGCAGTCTGAAACAGACCGCCATGCTTCTCTTGACTGGAATCTGTGCCGTCGTGGCGGCGCCTGGGCTGAGGGCACAGAGTGCCTGGCTATCGACGCCCGAGAGCATTGAGGCCTTTCGGCAGCAGGTCGAGGCCATGAAGCCCGTCAAGTCGAATTTCGAGCCCGTCAGCGTCGTAGACCGAAAAATCTCGTTGGGCGACCGGCAGATCAAGGTCCGGATCTACGATCCTGGCGGAGACGCACCCCAACCGGCACTAGTTTACGTTCACGGCGGGTGCTGGGTAGCGGGCAGCCTCGAGAGTCACGACGAGGTGAGCCGCTACATGGCCGTGCGGGGCGGAGCGATCGTCGTCGCCATAGACTATCGGCTCGCACCGGAACACCCATTCCCCGCTGCGCACGAAGATGTCTTCGATACGGTCGGATGGGTATGGGACCACGCCGACGAGCTCGGCGTCGACCGAGAGAGATTGGCCCTCGGTGGAGAAAGCGCAGGCGCCCATTTGGCAGCAGCCACAGCCGTCCGACTCATGGATGAGAGCGAAGCTTCCAGTCTTGCATTTCTTTTGCTTGTTTACGCCGCCTTGGATGGCGGCGGCTCTTCCTGGGCAGAATGCAAAAATCACTACTTCGAGACTGCGGAGGATGTCAGGAGTCGGTACGGCTCTCCACTGTGGTTGGAGGACTTAGCTGAAATGCCCAAGACCTTCAGTGTTTTCGGTGAGCACGAACCGTCGCGCGCAGAGCAAGAGCTCTTCGTACGGAAACTCCGAGAGCACGGAGTTCCCGTCAGAAGCTTTATGAATCCTGGCGTTGGCCATGACGTCGAGAACTGGCTCGCGGTCTCGGGCGATCTCACCGCTCACGAGGTCGCGATCGAATACCTCCGAGAGGGCTTCGCGCTTGGGCGTTAGAGATTAGAGTTCCACGCCGCACGAATCACCCCGTGGGAGCGGACGGCGACGCGGCAGAGGTGGTGTTCAAGTGAACGAAACTGACTTCTGGAGCCGTTTGGAGTACCGAGTCTCGCGCGAGA
>JBCDKB010000565.1:0-5352 GCA_038747035.1 Acidobacteriota bacterium
AGAAGTCATCGGGCGCTTGCGCTACGACGAGCTGGAAGAGCCCGAACCCACCTGCCAGTACCTGCTCTACAACCCCCGCCGGGGCACTTTGTGGCTCTCGGAATACGACGGCCATTGGGATCTGTCCCACACGAGCCGCGTGATGCCGGGCGCGGACCCCCGCCCGCTCAAAAAAGGCGACAAGCTCACCGCCTACGACGGCTCGACCTGGCTCTTGGGCGGGAAAGGGACCTATCGACTGACGTGGGTCGACGGCGCCCTGCCGTGGGAAGCCAAGCTCAACGACACCATCGACTACGCGGAGCTGGTGGCCGCCGACGGCTCCGGCGAAACCTACGAGGTCGAATACCCGAGCACCGGCGAGATGGAGATCGGCCGCGGGCAGCTGCTCACCGTCGACCAAGTCCGGCAGGCGACCGGCAAAGACCTTCCGTCGCCGAGCGGACCGCGCGAAAACGTCAAGGAAATCACCGGCGCCTACCGCGCCATGAAGAAGGCGGCTTTCCTTTTCCTGGTCGCCAACGTGTTCGCGCTGATCTTCGCGAGCTTTTTCGGACGCACCGTGCTCGACCAGGAATTCACCGCGGACCAGCTCACCGGCGAAGTCTTGAGTGAGCCCTTCACCGTCAAGAAGGCGAAAAGTGCGCTCAAAATTCGAGTGCGGGCCCCCCTCGACAACGCGTGGATGGCCCTGGACCTCGGACTGGTGCGCGACGGCGACGTGCCGACGGTGGTGCACATCACCGACCAGGACATCTCCTACTACTCGGGTCGCGACGGCGGCGAGTCGTGGTCGGAGGGCTCCAAGAGCAAGAGCCAGTACCTGATGGTCGCCGAGCCGGGGACTTACCGCCTCCTGGTGCGGGCGGTGAGCGGCCGCGGCAACGAGCAGTCCTCGACGCGGAGCTACGTCCCGCTGCGGGTCAAGGTCACCGCCGGCGTCAAGCGCGGCATCTGGTTCCTTCTCGCCGCCTTCGCGTCCTTCATCGCTTTGATCATCGTCTTCGCCCAGCACCAAACGTGGCGCGTCGCCGACGACGAGGACGACGACTGAGGACCCTGCGCGACTTTCTTCGCAACCCCTGCCACTAGGAATCCCCTATGAAAGCTAAGAAATACCTTCTCTACACCGTGCTCGGCGCCGGCTCTGCCCTCGCCCTGGGCGCCACCGTGCTCGACGCCGGCGTCTCGAGGGCCGAGGAGCCCGCGGGCGTCAAGCTGCGCCAGGAAAGCGCGCAGAGTCGCGGTTTTTTTCACGCGTATCGCAGCCACCGGGGCGGTGGATTGCGCGGCGGCAAATGAGGATCTGACATGGACCCGACGCAAATTTCGACCCTGATCTGGACCGTGGTGTACGCCTTCTTGGGCGTCATCGTCTTTGGCGGCGCCTTCTGGGTGGCGACCAAAGTCACGCCTTTTTCTGTCCGTAAAGAAATTGAAGACGACCAAAACACCGCCCTCGCCATCATCTTGGGCGCCGTGATCCTGGGTCTCTCGATCATCATCGCGTCCGCCATCAGCAGTTGACCGGCGGCCTCGACGCCGACCCGAACGACGCCGGCGACGGCGCGGAAGTCCATCAAACCCTCGACCGGGACGGCCCGCCGAGCCCGAAAGCCCAGGTTGTCCTCCTGGGCTCGGTGTTCATCGTTGCGTCGTGCGGGCTGGTCTACGAATTGGTCGCCGGCGCCGTGTCGAGCTACCTGCTCGGCGACGCCGTCACGCAATTCTCGCTGGTCATCGGCGTCTTCCTATGCGCCATGGGCGTGGGCTCCTTCCTCGCCCAGTACATTCGACAGAACCTCCTGCGCACCTTCGTCGAGCTCGAGATCTGGCTCGGCCTGCTCGGCGGGCTCAGCTCGCTGCTCATGTTCGCCGTCAGCGCCTACGCCGGCGAGCTCTTCGCGCCGTTTTTCTACTCGCTGTGCTCGGTGCTCGGCATTCTGGTGGGCATCGAGATCCCGCTGCTGGTCCGCATCCTCGACCGCGGCGAAGGCGTCCGCCAAGCCTTGAGCCGCGTGCTCGCCCTCGACTACATCGGGGCCCTGGGCGGCGCCTTGCTCTTCCCTTTTGTCGCCCTTCCCTTCCTCGGCCTGTCGCGGGCCTCCGTCGTCTTCGGGGTTTTGAACCTCGCCGTCGCCGCCGCCGGTTTGACGCTGCTGCGCCCGCCGCGGATCGGCATGGTCACCCGACACGGACTCGCGACGGCGGCCCTGGTGGCCGCGTTCTTCGGCTCCTCCGCGTGGATCGGCTTCTTGGAAGACCGGCTCTACCAGGACGAAGTGGTCTTCGCGAAAGACACGCCCTACCAGCGCATCGTGCTCAGCAAGTGGCGCCAAGACGTTCGCCTCTACTTGAACGGGCACCTGCAATTCTCCGCCGTCGACGAGGCGCGCTACCACGAGGCGCTGATCGTGCCGGCGATGGAGATCACCGGCGCCCGCGAGATTCTGATCCTCGGCGGCGGCGACGGCTTGGCGATCCGCGACCTGCTGCGCTATCCGCAGGTGGAGCGCATCACCCTGGTCGATATCGACCCGGCCGTCACCGAGCTCGCCCGGAGCCACCCGGCGCTGCGGGAGCTCAACGGTGGCGCCCTCGAGTCCCCCAAGGTCGAGGTCATTCACCGCGACGCCATGGGCTTTCTCGAGGAGGCGACGGACGCCTACGACGCCATCTTCGTCGACCTGCCGGATCCCTCGACGCCGACGCTCTCCAAGCTCTACTCGCGCCCGTTCTACGCCCTCGCCGCCCGCCGACTGCGGCCGGAGGGCGTGCTCGTCACCCAGGCGACTTCGCCTTATTTCGCACGCCAGGCCTTCTGGTGCATCGCGGCGACGATGGAAGCGGCCGTCGACCTCGAGGAGCTTCGACTCACGACCTACCCCTACCGCGTGCACGTACCGTCCTTCGGCGAGTGGGGCTTTATCCTGGGGACCCGACGCGAGGTCGAGGTCGAAGCGCTCGACGTCTCAATTGAGACCCAATTCCTCGACCCGCCGACCCTGCGCAGCCTCTTCGTCTTCGGCAAAGACCTGCAGCCGGTGGAAGTGGAGATCAACCGCCTCGACGATCCGATCCTGCACCGCTACTACGAAGCCGGCTGGGCTCGCTTCAACGGCGGCTAGGGGTGACGAAGAAACAGCCGGGCAGAGAATTCGCGGCTTTTCTCCGGCTTTGACGCCTTCTCCAATAGACTCTGCAAAATCCCAGATTTGCAAGCGAAGCCACGCGCCGCGGCTCCGACCCTAAACAGGGGCTGCGCGCGTCTACGCCTGCCCCCACCGTGCGTCTTTAGGAGAAAACTAAAGTGCTTTGTGATGCGTTCCGAAATTCCCGTTTTCTGTTGATGTTCTCTGCGCTTCTGCTGCTCTCTGCCGCAGTCGGCGCCCAGTCGGACGGGCCCACCAAGCCCCAGGCCAAATCAAGCGTAGACGGCAAGCCCGCCGCCGAATCCGGTCTCGCGGCGTGTGCGCTGCTCGACGATCCGAAGGCCCGGCCGATCATGGACGGCCTCTTGCCCTACCTGCTCAAGCGGTGCGGTCGCGCCCACGAGCTCGGCGGTGTCAACGACAACAGCGAGTCGAGCCTCGGCGATTCCGGCGCGACCGCGGGAGCCAAGACGTCCGGCGGAGCCGCGACCGACGGCGCGGCCCTGGTCGGCACCGACGTGCCGATCAGCGATCCCTCCGGCGATAGCCCGCCGAATGAGACGCAGAACGAAACCTCCATGGCGGTCAGCGGCACCACCGGCACGATCTGCGCCGCGCATAACGACTCGTACCACGGCATTACCACCAGCGAAGGTTTCTCCGGCTTCGCCCGCTCCACCGACGGCGGCGCCACCTTCGTCGACCAAGGCGCCATCGGGCCGAACAATAGCGGCGATCCGGCGCTGGTCTGGAGGAAAGTCGACGGCAAGTTCTACTACGCCGCGCTCTCCGGCGGCGGCCTCGCCGTGTGGCGCTCCGACGACGACTGCCAGTCCTTCACCTCCGTGGGCTCGATCGTCAATACCGGAGCGGATGACAAAGAGCTCATGGCGGTGGACAACAATATGGGCGGCACCTACTACGGCCGGCTCTACGTGGTGTGGACCAACTTCAGCGCCGGCGGCATCTTCAGCACCTACTCCGACGACGCCGGCGCGACCTGGTCGACGCCCATCCGCATCGGCACGGATACCGGCAGCGTCCAAGGCGCGTGGCCGGTCGTGGCCCCGAATGGTGATGTCTACGCGGCGTGGGTACGCTTCGGCAGCGGCACCGTGACCATGGTCGTCGCGCGCTCCACCGACGGCGCCGACTCCTGGAATCTGGTGACCAACCCGGCGACCAACGAAACGTCGCCGGAAAACGCGGGGTCGACCGCCGCCTGCGGACGCGCCGCCCTCAACGGCAATATCCGCTACCTACCGTCACCCCAAATCGCCGTCGGCCCGAATGGCGACCTGCACATCGTGTATTCCTACGATCCCGACGGTTCCGGCCCCGATGAGTCGGACGTCTTCTACCGCCGCTCGACCGACCAGGGCGCCACCTGGCTACCGGAAATCCGCGTCAACGACGACGCCACCACCGCCGATCAGTTCTATCCGACCCTCTCGGTCGGCGAGAGCAATATCGTGTCCGTGGCGTTCTACGACCGCCGCAACGACCCGGTGGACAACCTGCTCTTCGAGTATTTCCAAGTCACGTCGCCGGACGGCGGCGCGACCTGGCTGCCCAACGTCCGGGTCTCCGACGTGCAAAGCCCCGTGGTCGCGGCCAACAATCTCGCCACCTGCTACCACGGCGATTACGACACCCACATCCAGATCGCAGGCGCGGCCATCTTGCAGTGGGCCGACGACCGTAACGGCAACGCCGACACCTTCTCCGACATCGTGGCCCTGGGTACGGACTTCCTGGTCATCCCCGGCCAGGCCTCCCTCGACGTCTGCGCGCCACAGCCCGTGACGGTTGACCTTGACGTGCTGCAGTTCAACGCCTTCGCCGAGAGCGTCACGCTGGCCTCGAACGCCTGGCCCGCCGGCCTGACCGCGGGCTTCAGCCAGAATCCCGTGACGCCGGCGCAGTGACACAGCGCTGCCAATGAGCAGTGCCGCCGGTATCGCGACGGTCGGAGCGATGAAAGACAGAAGGGCTCTCTTATCCATAGCACCGCAGCAGCAAGAAACGGGCCACGTGCCCTAAAGTGAGCGCTTTTCCTGCCGTTCTTTTACCTGAGAGCGCGTGCGATCTGCTGCCAGTCGCCCGCGAGAGAGTGGAGAAGAGACCCCATGCTGCGGAGCCTTGCCCAGATCGCGCCCAAGCGTCCTGTCCCAAGCCCCGCCCGCTCAAATGAGTTCGC
>JBCDKB010000566.1:0-5316 GCA_038747035.1 Acidobacteriota bacterium
CCTGGTTCTTGTCGAAGAGCTCTCGACTCTTCTCCTCGAGAAACCCCTCGGCCTGCTTTCGGCTACGCCGTTCCCGAGCTAGCGCTCGCTCTAGAACCTCGATTTTCTTCTGCATGATGGGTGGGAAGAATGGAAAATTTTGCGTGCGTACCGGGGGGTGAGGACAGATCGACACGGTCCAAGAGCGCGGTTTCGCCGAAGTGCTCGAGCGCCGCATCGATCAAGCCGTGGGCGAGGTCGGCGAACGGTCGAGCGGACGTGTAGACCATGTCGAAAGCGCCGTGCCCGTGCTCTTCGATGTCAAATTTCGGCAGTTGGGCGTCCGGATAAAGCTTCTTAACTTCGACGTGGATATAGGAATCTACGTTGTTTAAGAAATCCTTCGCTGACGTCGCCGATTCGAAGAAGCTCGGGAAGCTTCTGTGGAAGAACTGAAATAGGAAACGCCCGAAGCTCTTCACGAGATCGGATGTCGGGATTCCGCTGTGCTCGCTGAGGGAGCCGACCAGCATTAGCATTTCGCTGTGGTCGTAGGTCCCGACGGAGGTGTAGACACCGCCGCTCGCAAGGGGACAAGTCGTGAGGATGTGATCCGCCACTTCGAGGGAAAACGACTCCTCGACCATCTCGACAAACTGGGTGAAAACCACACCTTTCATGGCCTGTCTCCTCCTAAGTCATGGATGAACAGGCTACGGGAGATTCGGCGCGGTATCCGTCGGGATTGTGCCCGATGTCTTGCAGGATAATCGAACGGGTCGCCTGAGATTTTTCCTACACGTCCTGAGCTCCATGGTCCTGAGCTCCACGGTCCCACGCGAACCCAAGCCTTCAACGTGGGGGGCGGCCAGGCAGAAGCGCGTCTAGCCGTCCTTGTTCCCGAAGCCAGGTCGGCTGCAGCTCCCTGGCCCGTGCCGCCGACTGAGGTCAGCCCGACCGGCCGAGCGGCGGCGGGCCCGACCGGGCGCCTACGGTGCGGCGCTCATGACCTTGGAAGAGCGGAGCGCCTTGACCAGGTGATCGACCCGGATCGGTTTCGTGGTGTAGGCGTCCATCCCGGCCTCCAGGCACTTCTCTTTATCGCCCTTCATGGCGCTCGCGGTCATCGCGATGATGTAGGGGTGCTCTTCTTTTTGGCTGATGATGCGCGTCGCTTCGAGGCCGTCCATTTCAGGCATCTGGACGTCCATAAGGATCACGTCGTAGGTCTGGCGATCCACCGCCTCCAGGGCTTCCAGCCCATTGCCGACGACGTCTGGGCGATAGCCCATCTTTTGCAAGATGCGCACGGAGAGCTTTTGGTTCACCGGATTGTCTTCGGCGAGGAGAATGCGGAGCGGAAGATCTCGAGCTAGGTCGACCTCGAGCGAAGGTCCCTTGGACCGCGGGCGGATCGGCTTCAGGATCTCTCCGTCAAAGAGGCTGATCAGACAGTTGTAAAGCTGCGACTGCTTGATCGGTTTGGAGAGCATCGAATGGAAGACCTCTTGCTCTTCGAGGGTACTGCGGTCATTGAGCCCGAGCGAGGTCAGCAGCACCATCGGAAGCTTCTCGGCGCTATACCGACCTCGGATCTGCTGGGCGAGCATCAAGCCGTCCATCTGGGGCATCTGCATGTCGAGAATCGCTGCGTCGTAGGACTTGTTTCCGGCCAGCAGCGCCAGCGCATCGGCGCCGGAGGCCGCGAGGTCACTCTGCATCTTCCACATCCTGGTCTGCTGGTCCAAGATCCGGCGGTTGGTCGGCAGGTCGTCTACGATGAGAACCCGCTTGCCTTCGAGGATCGTTAGGCCTGCGGGCACGGTCTGGGAGCGTAGACCGCGGGCCCTGATGGTGAAAATGAACGTCGATCCGACCCCTTCCTGACTCTCCACGCGGATGTCGCCGCCCATGATTCGGGTGAGATGTTTGCTGATGGCCAGGCCCAGGCCGCTGCCGCCGTATTGGCGAGTGGTCGAAGCGTCGACCTGGGAGAAGGAGCGGAAAAGGCGGTCGAGGCGGTCTTGGGCGATACCGATTCCGGTGTCGCGCACCCGGAACTCGAGGGTGCAGCGGTCGTCGGAGTCGATCTGCTTGCAACGCACGGAGATCAAGACCTCACCTTGCTCCGTGAACTTGACGGCGTTCCCGAGCAAGTTCACGATCACCTGGCGAACCCGGGTCACGTCGCCTTCGATGACCTCGGGCACCGTCGGCTCTAAGAGGTAGTTCAGTTCGAGGCTCTTACCGACCGTCTTCGGCGCCAGCAGGTCGATCGCTTCTTCGATGCAGTCTCGAAGGCTGAAGGGCTGCATCTCCAGATCCATCTTGCCGGACTCGATCTTCGAGAAGTCCAGGATGTCGTTGATAATTCGCAGGAGCGATTCACCGCTCGACCTCACGGTTTCCACATACTCCAGCTGTTCAGGGTCGAGCCGGGTCTCGAGCAGGAGCCCGGTCATGCCGATCACTCCGTTCATCGGAGTTCGGATCTCGTGACTCATATTGGCGAGGAACTCGGACTTGGTCCTGACCGCGTTCTCGGCGGCCTGGCGAGCCTTCAGCATCTCGTCTTTCGCCCGCTCGTCGGCCAAGGTGAGGGCGATCAGCTCGCTGATCTGGAGCAGCGTCTCGAGGGTCGCCTCTTCCGCCGCCGGCCGGCCGGCGGCTTCGAGCAGCAGCACGCCGACCACGGTCTCCGCCTGGCGGAGGGGGATCACGTAATAGCCGTGGCCTTCGTCGCAGGTCGCTCCGCCGCCCGGGGGCCCGTCGCGCCCCTCTGATCCCCGCATCGAGGCGGGGGGAGGGGAGATCCGAATGGCGAGGCCGGCATCATTGGAGCCGACTTCTGGCGTCGCTGAGGTCGGGACCCCGGGGTCATCGCGGCGGCCGTCGACCACGAGCAGCCTCCCGAGCTTGACCGCGGTTTCGCAATGGTGAATGCAGGCGGCCCCGAGGGTTCGGTCCCCGTCCTTGGGCTGGAAGATGGCGGCGTCTGAGGTGAAAGAAGAACTGCCCTCCGGCAGTAGGACGATCTTGCCTGGGCCCTGGAGATCGAGGGCCTCTGTCTCGCCGAGCACGCGCAGCGCCGATTCGAGGCGCGCTGCGACCGGCGTATTCTCGCGCAGGATCCGCGAGACCTTGACTCGCATCTCCGCCAGCTCCCTGCGGCGCTCGCCCTCCAGTTCGAGCTGGACCTGCTCCGAGATGTCCTGCTGGATACACACGAACCCCTTGAGCTCCTTGGCTTCGTCGTAGATGGGGGCGATCGTCGATTGGGCCCAGTAGAGCCCTACGGTCGGCGATTCCGTGCGATCCACGCGCGAGGGATCGGCGACGTCGGAGCGTTTGCGGCGATTGAGGAATCGACCGTTCCAGGTCTTTCCCTCTCGGAGGGTCTGCCAGAGTCCATCGTAGACCCCTGGCGGCGTCTCTCCGCTCTTCAATAGGCTCGGGCTGGCGCCGAGCAGCTCACTCGCCGACCAGCCGGTCAAGGCCTCCATGGCCGGGTTGACGTAGTTGATAGTGCCCTTGGGGTCCGTGATGAAGATGGCGTCGGCGGTGGCGTTGACCGCCAGCTCCAGCTTCTGGCGCTCGAGCTCGACGAGGCGGCGTTGGCGCTCCGCCTGCTTGCGATCGTCAATATTGCGCCACGTGCCGGCATATCCGGCGATCTCCCCGAGATCATCCCGCAACCAGCCCGCGTTGGCCGAGACGTAGACCGTCCGGCCGTCCTTATGGCGCATGCGCAGCTCGAAATCAGAGGCCTCTGCGTTCTCGGAGATGGCCCGCACAAGATTGTGCCGATCCTGCGAGTCGACGAAGAGCTTGTGGGCCGGGGCGCCGATCAGTTCCGCCCGGGGGTAGCCCGACTGCTTCTCAACCGACGGACTGATCTCGAGGATGGTGCCTTCGCAATCCGTTTGAAAATAAACGTCTTGCACACTCTCGAAAAGGTTTCGATAGCGCGCCTCGCTCATTCTGATCTCGAATTCGGCTTGGACGCGGTGGCTGATATCTCGCACCATGGCCACCCGGAGGCATTCGTTCTCGAGATCCAGCGAGCTGATGGTTACTTCGAGGGGGAAAAAGCTCGCCTCTCGACGTCGGCCGACCAGCTCCTGGGCGCCTGTTTTTTCGAAGGCGATGCCGGGCATCAGGGCCTCGAGCGAGAGGTTCGGGAGATCCTCGGCGGAGTAGAGGAAGAGCTGCTCGACGGCCGGATTCCAGCTGCGAATCGATCCGGAGGCCTCGAAAGTGAGGATGCCGTCGGCGACGCTCTTCATGATCGATTCAAGATGAGCCTTGCCCTCCCTTCTCACCTTGTCGACGAGGTCCGAAAGCTCCCGAGAGACTTTTTCAAGGATGTTGTCCTTGAGGAGCCTTTCTTTGTCGAGGTCCTCGTAGCTCTGGTTGACCAATCGAGTCAGGATCTCGAGATCGACCTGGCCGTCCGGGCTACGCCGTCTGGCCTTTCGTAACTGACGTTCCAGAAGTCTATTCATGGCTAAGAGTCTTGAGCGCGTGGCTCCGTGCCGAGACGTTGACCGGTTTAGAAATATTTCGATCGGGGGGGCCGGGAAACGCGATTCAGGCTTCGGAGAGGAGTGTGATCGTCATGGTCTGATTGTGCAGCTCACAATGGCCCATCGTGCGTTGGGGCGATATCTCCCCATAGGAATAAAATCCGATCTGATGGGTGCCTTCTCCGAGCACCTCTTGCACGTTCTCAACTTCGTCGCAGGTCCGTTGGCCCAGGACGATTTTTCGTCCGACGCAGCTGATCAGCACCGCCAGCTGCGTGCGCTCTTGCTCAGATCGCGTGATCCGTCGGGCGGCTTCGGAGGCTCCGTCGACCAGTCGATCGAAATTCGCCATCATCAGCTGGGCCGAGTGTCCGACCGGGATATCTCCGGCGAAGGTCATGCTTTGCTCGTCCTCGTCGATTGAAAGAATGGTGCGGACGAGTTGGCGATCTTCCTCCCCGTCCCGGTAGATAGAGAGCGGAAAGAGGAGGGCGCTGCCGGGGAGGTGGTCAGCCTGATCGCCCAGGTATTGTTTGTAGAGAGATAGGGCCGGCTTGCCGTCGAGCTCGTAGAGCACGTTGTCCTCGGCCTTGGTGATTCGCCGAGTTGGGCCGAAGGCATCCCAGCCGCCGAAGGAGCCGAAGCCGATGTCGACGGCGTCGCCATAGAAGCCGATGCCGGCGACGAGGTGGGACTCCGGGGCGCCGTTGCAGGCGACATAGGTCGTCTCGAATCGGTCGGCGTCGCCGGCGAGGCCGCCGGTGATCGGGATCTCTTCGCGGATCACGCTCGAAAGTCCCCGCACCAGCTC
>JBCDKB010000567.1:0-5311 GCA_038747035.1 Acidobacteriota bacterium
ATGCCGCCGAGGATGTAGATGGCGAACAGGCCTTGGCCCGGAATCTCCATCGGCGGAAGCGCCACCGTAGCGCCGGCCTCTTCAGCGGCCTTGATGGCTCCCTGGATGTCTTCGACAAGTATGTAAGGACGCACCACCGGCCCTTCATCGTCTCGGAGCGGCGCCCGGACGGAGATCTTTCCGCCGTCTTTCAAATCGGCCGTGCGCGCATTCCCCAATTCGGGGACGGCGTCGCCGAAGGTGACGCCGTGCGTCTTTTCAAGGGCGTTGACCGTCTCGTCGGCGGCCGCGGTGACGATTTCGAGATAAAAGATTTTCAAAGATCCATTCTCCATGGGCGAAGTGTTTTCATGATCCGAAGCGTGCAGCGCCGAAGGACTCGAAGCGAAGGCCAGAACGAGGCCGAAAAACAGGAACGCGACGCTATTGAAAGTTGTCTTCATGACCCACCTTCTTCTTGGGCTTTGCCGGTTTCTTGGGCGATTTGGAGGAGATTGCCACACGTGTCGTCGAAGACGGCGGTGATCACCGTTCCGTAGTCGGTGGGCGGCTGGGTAAATCGAACGCCAAGCCCTTCGAGCCGCCCGTGCTCGGCGTTGACATCGGCGACGGCGAATGAGGTGAAGGGAATGCCGTCTTCGACAAGGGCGGACTTGAACGGCTTGGCGGCGGGGTGCTCGTCGGGCTCGAGACCCAGCTCCGCGCCGCCCGGATCCTCGGGAGATACGAGGATGATCCACCGGTGCTTGCCCAGCGGAATATCGTGCTTCTTCTGGAAACCGAGCGTCTCCGTATAGAAATCGAAGGCCTTCTGCTGGTCATCCACCATGACGCTCACGCCGCTGATTCTCATCGCGCTAGGACTCCTCACTCTGTGCGTCGGCCATCGCTCGGCGATCGCCTCCAGGGGTTTGCCGTCGAACCAGTGAAATTTGTACCGCCCTTCGCGCTTCGCCGTGACCAGGCCGGCCTTTTCCAAAACCTCCAGATGCTGGGAGATCGCCTGCCGAGAGGAACTGATGCCATGCTTCATGATCAAGCGGCCGCAGATCTCAAAAAGCGACTGCCCGTCGCGCTCAACCAGCTCATCGAGGATCGCCCTTCTGGTCGGGTCAGACAAGGCGCGGTATAGGTCGTCCATGGGGCCCACGCGGTTTTAACTCATCGTATTGAGATGATAGGCAAGTCTTCGCTTGCATGTCAATCCATCAACCGAAGGCGGTCCGAGCTGCCGACCCTCGGACGGAGCCAATGATCCGAGTCGCCCCAGCGTCCGTAGCGCAGTGTGGGTCCGCCGATTGAAAGGCCCACCGATAGAGTCAAGACCTACCATCACATTTCATCCCGACCGGAGAATCCCCATGACTGAGCTCGCAAAGACCCCGAATCGCATCGCATGGACCGCCCAAATCGTGGTGGCCGTGATTCTGATCCAAACCCTCTTCTTCAAATTCACCGGCGCCCAAGAGTCCGTGCATATCTTCGAAACCCTCGGCTTGGAACCCGTCGGCCGGATCGGGAGCGGTATTGCGGAGCTCATCGCCTCCGTCCTCCTGCTCATCCCGTCGACCGCCGCTATCGGCGCCGTCACGGCCGCAGGCGTCATGGTGGGCGCCATCGGCTCCCACCTCTTCACGCCCCTCGGTATCGAGGTCCTCGGCGACGGCGGCCTGCTCTTTGGCATGGCGGTCACCGTGTTCGTCCTCAGCTTGACGGTCGCCTACCTCCGGCGCCACAGTCTTCCCATCATTGGACAACGATTGCCGTGATCAACGGGAGCGGGAATACGCGGGGTCGACTCACCCCGCACATCCTGCAATGGGCCGAGGCCGGCTTGACGCCTCGGTCGTCCGCCTTAGAATGGCTGCGCCGGGCACCATCCGGCGCCTGACCTGATGAGAGAGACAGCGTGATCCGAAAGACAACAGGCTTCGACAACGGCAAACCGACACCCGCCATGGCGGCCTGCGGCTGCTGTCCGCAACAGCCGATGGTCCGCGACCGTCCAAAAATCGGCCGCAACGACCCTTGCCCATGCGGCAACGGCCGCAAGTATAAGAAGTGCTGTGGTCGCAAGGCCTCCGCGATTCGTTAACGCGACCGAAGGTAGCGTCGGCCGACAGGGGCTTCTTGCGTCCCGATCCTTAGCGCCGTCCGTGTGCCGTTAGGGCACCTCAGCCGACCAGCCGGAGACGTCTCCGGACTCGAACCCGTCGGCGAAGAGACCGGTCACCCACAGCCGCTGGCCGACGCTGCGGGTGCCGCTTCCGTCGCCGGTCCACGAGTGCCAGACCGCCAAGAGGACCCCGTCGTCGCCGGCGGCGAGGGCCGGATAGACCTGCCGGTTCGAGGTGCTGGTGTTGACCTGGAATTCATCACCGAAGAGCGTGCCGTTGGCGAGAATACGTCGACCCCAGATCTCGTCGAAGCTCCCGCCGGACGCCGCTTCTCCGTCCCAGATCACGACGTAGCCGCCCAAACCGTCGGCGGCGATGCTCAAGTGCTCTTGATCGCCGGGGGTGGTTTGATTCAGCTGGATCTCGCCGCTGGTCGGCGTCCCATCTGACGCGAAGAGACGCGCGATCACCGTGGCTTCGGAACCGTCCTGGCCGTCGCTCTCCCAGACGATGATGAATGTGCCGTCGGGCTGGGAGGCGACCACCGCATTGTTCTGATTCCCAGCTTCCGTCACGTTGGCCAGCTGCTCTCCCGCAAGCGGCGTGCCGTCCGACCCATAGCGCCGGTACACGACGCCGCGGAAATCATCGTCCACGTTGAGGCTTTCCCACGTGGCGACGAATCCGGTCGGTAAGCCGGCCACCTCGACGTCGTTTTGCCAGCCGGCGGTGGTGGTGTTTACCCGAAACTCGTCCCCGGCGACTCCGGCGGCGTCGTAGGCCCGGCCGAAGATGCCGCCGGAACTACCGTCAGAGCCCTCCCACACCACCATCATGTGGCCCCCGTCGTCGAAAGCGGCGAAGGCCATCTCCTGGTTCTCATCCGTTTCTTCGTTGACCAGGAACTCGCCGCCGACGCGGCTTCCCGCGGCGTCGAAGCGCTGACCGTAGGAGCCCCACCCGTCGCCGTCCTGCTGCGTGCTGCGCCACAAGACGATGAAAGAACCGTCCGGCGCCATCTCGATCGACGCTTGGCTTTGGTGGCTCACGGTGTAGGTATTGACGATGAACTCATCGCCGATGGGGTCGCCATCGACGTCATACCGGCGGGCGATGACGGCGTCGCCGTCGTCGTCTTGGCCGACGCTCTCCCAGACGATGACCGCCGAGCCGTCCCCCGCCATGGCGACGTCGGGGAACGACTGGTTCTGGCTGGTGAAGGTGTTCACCTGAAACTCACCGTCGAGAAGGGCGACACCCGGATCCGCGACGGCGGGCCCGGTCGGTGAGAACATGATCGAGAGCGAGCAGAGCACGGATACGCTCAGGCGGTAACCAGTCGAAGCTTCGGCCATACTTCGAGCCTCCAGGGGCTAGGGAAAGGGGCACTTGCCACTTCGAATCTCGGCGAAGTCGCACACGTCGGACGCGGCCATCGAACGGATGCCGCCGCTGACCCGGGGGGCCACAGCGGCTCCCCAAGCGACAGCCCTCGTCAAGACATGCGCGGAATTCATCCGCCGTGGACCAGGATGACTCTGCGACAAGCTCCTTCCCACTGTCCCGGGCTCCGCGGGGCTGGCTACTCGTTCGCCGCCTCCGAGGCTTGGGGACGCTGCTCGAGTATCCAGGTCGCGATGCGGTCCAGGGCCGCCGGCGCAAACGTCTCGTCGATTTGGGAGTACTCCACCACCAGGCCGGAGCCGGCGGTCTGAAAGAGGTGGTTAAGCCCGGCGAGCGTTTCGACGTCAGCGCGGTCGTTCTGCGCCAGCGCCTTTTCGAGCGCCGGTCGATGCAGCGCGGGCGTCACCTGGGTGTCCTTCGCGCCGAAAAGCGCCAGGACCGGCTGCCCCACCTTTGACAACGTCGGCGCGGGGTCGTAGGTCAGCATCTCGCGAAACCACGGGCCCGTCAGACCCCGACGCTGGGCTTCGACCTGCTGCTGGCGCGCCGCGGCGTCGCCGACGCCGCCTTGGTAGTCGATCAGCGCCCCGATCGCCTTGTCGATCTCGGCGTCGGTCTGGTCGGTCACGATGGCTTCGAAGAGGGCGTCGTGAATTTTGCGGTGCTCAGCAACCCACTCCGGAGGCCGCCCGGCCGCGGTGAAGATCGCAGCGCCCTGGTCCACCAGCGTCTCCCGCCCGGTGACGGCCGGCGGCGCGAGCAGCACCACGAAGTCCACGGCGCCACCGTCGGCGGCGACCAGCGGCGCGACGATACCGCCTTCGCTATGGCCGACGAGGCCGACGGCGGCGATCCGGTCGCGGCCGGCGAGGAAAGCGGCGGCGCCGGCGGCGTCAAGGGCAAAATCACGGGTTGTCGCGGCCGCGAAGTCCCCCGTGGACTCGCCGATCCCCCGGTCGTCGTAGCGCAGCACCGCGACGCCCCGCCGCGTCAAATAGTCCGCCAGCACGAGGAACGGCCGGTGCCCGAGCACGAAGCTATCGCGGTCCTGGGGCCCGGACCCGCTGATCAAGGCCACCGCCGGAAAGGGCCCGGCGCCCTCGGGCACCGTCAGGGTGCCGGCGAGGGTCACGTCGTCGGCGTGGCTGGGGAAGTCCACCCCCTGGACGAGGTATGGATACGGCGGCTCCGGATCCTGTGGACGCTCGGGGCCTCCGTCGGACGCCGGCGCCGAGTCTTCCACCCGACGCTCCAGGTCGAGCTCTAGACGGGCGCCCCCTTGGAACCAGGCGCCGTCGATCGCGTCGGCGGACTCGAAGGCCCCGTCGTACTGGCCGGAGATCGCCGGCACTGAGACTTTCAACCGACCGTCTTCGAAGCTGACCCCGCCCGCCGGAATCCCCATCGCCCCCTGGTCGAGGCTGTCGAGGGTCGCCGACCAGCCGCCGTCCGCCTCGACAAAGTGAAACGCAAGGCGGAGGCGGCCGCCGGGCACGGTCAGCGCTCCGTCCCAGGTACCGGCGAGCGAGAAGTTGGCCTCACTGTCCGACGTTTCAGCGAGGGACGGGCCTGCTGCCGCCATGAGGACGGCGAAGCCCGAGAGGAGCACAAAGAGTCGGGGCCAGCGGGACGGCTGGCGAAGGTTTCGATGCATCATCGAGGAATCTCCGGGACCTGACTGCCGGCGGCGCGCAGCCGATGGGAAGGTTTCCTCGCTTTACTCGAGAGTCGAGCGCTTTATTCGGAGCCATTCGATCTTTGAATCGGCCCGAAGGCCCGGCCGGCGGACG
>JBCDKB010000568.1:0-5301 GCA_038747035.1 Acidobacteriota bacterium
AAAGGGCGGCCCGGCGCTGGTCTTCACCGACTGAAGCGGGCCCACGCTCCCCAAGAACCGAGGAGCACAAGTGCGGTCAGCGCCAAAGAAGCCCAGCCCAGTCGACGGACAGCTCGGCGATCGGAGGGATAGGTGCGCTGGCCGTCTCCGAACACCATAAAACCGGCCCACGCCGCCGGCGGCTCGCCGCCTTCGACGCCGTGGCGCTGGGCCTCGGCGAGGGCGGCGGCGACGGTGTCACCTCGCGCGAGCGAACGGTGGAAATGGGTCACCAGCGAGGCGGCGTCGTCATCCCTTTGGGGCCATAGGCTGGCGAGCACCGTCGGGGATCCGGCGCGGAAGAAGGCCCGGGCGAGGCTCATGGGCCCTTCGCCGGCCAGGACCTGGCCGTCGGCGCTTTGGCAGGCGGAAAGGACCACCAAGGCGCCGTCGAGCTGGAGGGACGAGATCTCCTCGGGGCGCAGCCGGCCGGACTCTCCGCCGGGCGCCAGCATGACCGCTGAGGCCTCCGGTTGAAAGCTGTCGACCACGGCGTGGGTGGCCAGGTGCAGGATGTCGAAGCGGTTGATTTCAAGCGCTTTGAGCGCGCTGGCGCTGGCCTCAGCGCCCGTCAGGATCCGGCCCGGGAAGAGGCGACCGGCGTGGCGGGCCTCCCGCGTCGCGCCCGGAAGGGGCCGGAGCTCTGAATCGGCGCCGAGGTCCGGAGCGGCGAGGGCCAGGAGTCGGACGGGTTCCCGGGGAGTCTTTGGGGGCGAGGCGGCTGAAGCCCGGCGCCAGCGGTGCCAAAGACTCGCCGACGGAACCACCGACAGCTGGTGGGCCGCGATCAGGGGACGGTTCTCCGCATCGAGCAAGGCGGCGAAGGGCAGGCGGAAGAGGTCACCGTCGGGGATGATAATCAGATGGCGGCGGGCGCCCGTCGAGCTGAGGGGGAGGTCGTGGTCTAGGTCACGGAGCGCAACCTCGAGCAGGTCGCCGTGGAGGCGCCTGGCGGCGACGCGGCCGGCGGAACGAGCGGTGCCGGGGCGGCTTTCCATAAGTCCCCGGAAGACCCGAACCCGGCTGGCCAAGACGTCGCGGGCCGGCAGCCGATAGGCTCGCCGCGCCTCCCGGGTGAGTACCAGCAGCCAGGATCCGCCGGTGAAGTGGCCATAGACGTCCTCCCTCGGCGCGAGGTGAAAAGAGAGCAGGGCCTCGCCGTCCCCCAGGGACCGCTGAAGCTCGGCGAGGCGAGGCGGAGCGGCGGCTGCGGCGAATTCGTCGCCCGGCACGGCGCCGGGCTGCTCGCCCCGGTGTCCCAGGTCGCCTCGGATGCCCGGGCCCTGAAGGGTCTCCAGCAGGACGCGGGCCCGCATCCGCTCAATGACGTCGAAAGCGGCCTCGAAGGCCCCGGACTCGACGTCGGCGGACTGGGCGCCGTTCTCCAGGATGCGCCCCGCCAGCGCATAGAAGACCTCGGTCCAGGCGGCGAAGACCTCCGCGCGCTCTCCCGCGGCCCTCTGGCGCCCCCGGATGGTGTCGAGGCGAGCGAGCTCTTCGAGGCCGTAGGTCACGGCCTGCTCGAAGGCCAGGGTCCGCCACGCGACGTCGAGCCGCCCCATCCAGCCGTGGACCGTCGAACCGTAGAGCGGGGACTCGAGCGCCAGCTGAAGAGAATCCGCCGCCAGCTTTGACGCCCGCCCAGGATCGTCGGCAAGGATCGCCGCAGCGAGGGCGGCGGTGGCCCTAACCTCAATATCGCGGGAGCCGATGGAGCGCGCGATGTCAAGGGCGCGGTGCAAGCCGGCGACGTCGTGCCCGGGGGCGTCGTCGCCGGGGCCGTCGACCTCCGGCAGCATGGCGAGACGCAGGCGGGCTTCGGCTTCGGCATAGCCCTGACCCGCCGCGACGGCGGCCGCCAGGGCGTCGTGGAGCAGCTCGCGGAGGGCCCCGCGGCGCCCGGGGCCGCGCCCCGGGGCCGACCTGGCGATCACTTGATTGAGCCGTGCGGTCGCTTCGCAATACTTGTCCCCGGCGGCGATGCATCGCCCGGCCATGCGCCGGTAGAAGCTCTCCGCCTCGTCGAAGCGCCCCCTTAGAAAGCGAACGTTGCCGCGCGCCTGGAGGAGGTCCCGCCACAGGGACGGCGAGGTGAGAGACCCGGACTCCTTTTCGATAGCGGCCAGCTGGCGCTCGATTCTGGCGAGGTCGTCCCCGCGGGACAGGGCGAACCGGGCCTGCTGCAGCGCCGCCTGGGCGTCGAGCAGCGGATCTCCCGCGGCGGCGGCGGCGCGGCGGGCGAGGTCGAGTTGCCGGGTGGCCCCGTCGACGGAGCCTGCCCGCCGGGCGGCGTGGCTCGCATTCAGATGGGCGTAGACCTGTCCCCGAGCTTCCCCGTCTCGCCGGTAGTGCTCCGCCGCTTCGGTCAAGAGGTCGAAGGCGCTCGGTAACCCAACGCGAGCCTCTGGGCCGGAGAGCAGAAGCAGGCGGCCGAGGTAAAAGCCCGCGCAGACGCCGCTTGCGGCGTCGGAGCGCAGGGCCTCGAGGTGCTCGATCGCCAGTCGCCGGGGCCCGTCACGGCCGACGGTGTAGTAGCAGCTACAGGCGTTCCATCCACCCGGATCGGCGGCCAGCTCTTCGGCGCAGCGGAGGAAAGGATCCGCCGGGTCGGGGGAGGGCGCAGGGCCGTCCCCATAGACCGCCGCTCCAACCAGCAGGGCGACCAGGGTCCACGGTGCGGTGGACCAGCCGCCCCTGCGTCGGGCTGCGAAGCTGCGGTGCATCGCGCTTTGAGCCCCGCGGTTACGGGTCCCCGGCGGTGCCGCTATCGTGTAGCGGACCGCCGTGGGTGGCGTCGGGGGGAAAAGAGACGGCGAGGGACTCAACGAAAACCAAACCCTTGGGGGCCTCCGTCGGCGCCGGGGCGATCCATCCAGGGTCGCAGAGCACGGCGCCGTCTTTGGCGATGCCGCTCTGGGCGTGGCCTTTCGTCAGTAGGGCATGGGCGCACCCCAGCTGGTCGCCGTGGTAGGCGTAGCCGAGCCAGTCCGCACCGCCGGCCCGGCGCCAGACGGCGGAGAACTTCATACCGGAGAGAAGCCAGTCGCCGTGCCTCAGCTTTCGAGTGTCTCGGCCTTCCGCTGGGCGAACGCGGGCGGCGCTCGCGGGTTCTAGCTCCGCGAGGTGGTGGTGACTGAGGGGGTCCTTCTGCACGTCGAGGTCCACGAGGCGATAGCCCTCCGCCGTCAAATCGTGGGTCAGATCGTGGAAGCTATCCTCGCCAACGCTTAGCAGCCGCCACTCTCGGCCCTTCGTGCCGGAGTGCCAGACGGCGCTGAAGGTGGGGCGGCCATCGATAACGAGCGACTCGAGGTCGACGAGATGGTGGCTGCCGCTGAGCTCATGGGCGAGCTCGGTGAACTCGACGATCCCCAGCTGCGACCGAAAAATGGCCCCTGCGCAGCCGTCGGCGAATACGCCGGCGAAGAAAGCTTCTCCCCCGTGGCTCCACGCCTCGAAGCCGAGCAGGCACCGGCCGTGCTCGCTCGCCTGGGCGTGCACAATGCCTTCGAAGGCGGTCGGTGAATGGGGTTGTAGGAGTCGGCTGCTGGCGGCGTCTCCGCGACGAAACACGCCGGCGTAGTGGGTCTGGCCTTGGATCCGGGTGACGTCGACGTCTTCGAGGCGGAAGCCGGCCGGCGGCCGCACATCGCTAGGGTCGACGCCGGGCGTGAAACGGGTCTCCGGCGCTCCTTCCCGCCACGCGGCGACGTAGAGCGGGTCGGCGTTCGTGGGCTCCGAAGTTTCAGCGCCGTGGCCGGCCGCTCCGCCGCCGGCGACCGACATCAAAACGAATAGGGCGATGGGGGCTAAGTCCATGGTTTGTCTCCTGGTTTCCGCTCAGCATTGAGCGATGCGGAGATAACGTCATTCCGGCTGGCGTTTACTCACTCCGGCGCACAACGACCCGAAAAACCGGTGAAGACACCCGCCGACCGTCGGCCAGAATGGCTTCAACGTGCCAGAGCACGGCGTCACCGTCGGCCATCGCGTCGATCTCTGCGGGCTCGACGCGCAAGGACGGAGTCGCCAGCCCCAGCTCCTCCCTGAGGATATCCAGGGACTCCGTGGTGACGACCACGTCGTAGCGGGCCCCGGCGATCTCGGTCCACTCGAGCTCGAGTGCTGATCCGTGCCGCCAAGTGTCGCTGTGCAGGCGGGACTCGATCCGAGGCTCCCCGGCGGGCAGACGGCGGTAGGGGGGATCGCTCGGCGGCGGCCGCTGCACGAGCAGGGCGACGCCCGCGGCCACCAGCATCGAAGCTGCGAGGGCCAGCCACGCGGTCACCCGACGCGGCCGTTGAGGCTTGGGGGGCGTCGCCGACGAAGCCGGGAAGGACACCAGGGACCCTTTCTGCGCTTCCCCCGGAGCCTTGTCCCGTGAAACGTCGGCCGTACCGGCGGCTTCCTGGAACATGGCGAGGGTGAGACGAAACTCTTCAGCGAGGGCGGGGGACCGGGACATCTGGTCGACGACGGCGCGGGCCCGCTCGGCGGGGAGCCGGTCCTCCGCAAGCGCCCAAAGCTCGTCGGGGGTGACGTTGTCGGACGACGCCGCAGAAGTCGTCCCTCGGGGCTCCATCTGTCTAAATGCCCGGCGCAACTCGTCGTCGCCCAAGGCCCCTAGCGCCCGGCGCCGGTCTCCGGGATTCTTTCTGTCCCTATCGCTCACGGCGCCAGCTCCTTTTGCCGCAGGCAATGGCGCAAATCGTCCAGGCCACGGTGGACCAGGTTGTAGACCTTCTTCGTCTTGAAGCCCAGGCGGGCCGCCGACTCCGCCGCCGCTAAGCCTTGGAGATGTAGGGTCACGGCGAGCCGTCTGGGTTCGACGAGCCGGCCGAGGCAGTCCCAGATTTCCGTCGCCAGTTGGCCGGAGCGCGCCCGGCGCTCCGGGTCGGCGTCGGGCCGCTGGCTGGGCGCCTGCGGCCGGCCGGGCTCCGATTCCAGCGGCGCCTCCCGCCGTCGGCGGGCCCGGCGCACTTCGTCGATCACAACGCTATGGGCGACGCGCCAGAAATAGGAGAGGCTCAGCTCCGTTTCGGGACCGCGGGAGCGATGGATTTCCATCACCTTGAGCGCCGCCAACTGCACCAGATCCTCGCGCTGATCGGCGAGCCAAGGCGGACAGACCCGACCCATAACGCGCTCTAGGCGGGCGAGGATCTCGCCGTATTCAGGCTCGTCGGGGGAAGAGTCTACGGCCGGTTCCATGGGCTAGCCGCAGGATATACCAGCGCTCGGCCAGATCGGCCTGCCGTCGCC
>JBCDKB010000569.1:0-5299 GCA_038747035.1 Acidobacteriota bacterium
AGTGCCGGATTATCCTGCTCGACGGCTTCCTCGACGACGCGACCTACCGGCGCCTGCTGCGGGGGGCGACCTACGGCGTCAACGCGTCGCGCGGAGAAGGGCAGTGCCTGCCGCTGATGGAGTCGATGGCCGCCGGTCGCCCGGCGGTGGCGCCGCCGCACACCGGCATGGCCGACTACCTGGATCCGTCAAACGCTTTTTGCGTCGACTCCTCGCTGGAGCCGGCGAGCTTTCCCCACGACCCGACGGCCGAGCTCAAGACCTGGCGGCACCGCATCGACGCCCGCGGACTCTTTGAAGCCTTCCGCGAAAGCTATCGGGTGGCGACGGAAGACCCGCCGCGCTATCGCTCGATATCCGAGGAGGCGAGGGCGAGTCTCGAGCGGCAAACCTCGAGGGACGCCTGCGAACACTCCCTGCGCGACTTCTTCGACGCCCGCGAGTCGGCCGGACTGCGCAAGACCGGCGTGCGCGATACGCGGGTCGACATCGAGCGTGCGTTCCGCCAGCAGCTGGTGCGGCTCCACCTCGCCAATCGGCGGCGGCGGGACCCGGCCTCGGCGCCGACGCCGGCGCCCGGGCCGGTGGCCGGCGTGCCCCTGCACTTCATCCTCGCCGGCTTCGCCAAGTGCGGGACGACGAGTCTCAGCGCACTGCTCGGAACCCACCCCGATCTTTATATTCGCCAGGAAGAGAACTGGCATTTTGCCGGCGGCCTCGGCGGCAATCCGCGCTATTTCAGCGATTTCTTCGCCCGCGCGACGCCCGGCCAGCGGCTCGGGATCTGCGGCGTCACCTACGGCAGCCGGCGCGACGCGGCCACGGCCCGGGACTCGATCCTCTACCACTACCCGGAGATCCGCCTGATCTTCATCGCCCGCGATCCGCTGGCGCGGATCGAGTCGGCCTACCGCGAAAATCACCATACGTGGCACCGGACCGCCGCCCGGCTGCCGCCGTTTGAGGTGCGGGCCGCCCTCGAGCACAATCCGGTGCTGGTGGAAGACTGCCGCTACGGAGCGCGCCTCGCGCATTACGCGGAACGGCTGCGGCCGGACCAGCTGCACGTGCTTTTCTTCGAAGACCTGCTGCGCGATCCCGCCTCGGCCCTGCGGGAGTGCTACCGCTTCCTCGGGGTCGACGTGAGCGTGCCGGTGCCGCCGTCCCCACCCCGGCTCAATCCTGGGGCCGACAAGCTCCGCGATACGGAAGCCCTGCGCGCCATGCTCGATGTCGAACAGGACGCGCAGCGGGCCATGGCGCTCCGCGTGCTGAGCCTCGAGGAGCGGGACCAGCTCGTGGTGCCGCTCGGCCTGCGCGAGCCCCATCCCGCAGAGCTGCCGGGCTGGACGCCCGAAGACCAGCGGCGCTTTGCGGGCGCCGTCGAAGAAGACGCCCGCGCTTTCCTCGAAGCCCACGGTCGAAGCCTGGACCTCTGGCCTCGATTCGCCGCGCTGTGTGAGGACGTGGACACGGGTGGGGGACCCGAGTGAGTCGCGACGATCAAGACCTCGGCGACCGGAAGCTCGAAGTCATCAGCCTCGACGCGCCGCCGGCGTCGTCGCCCGAGCTTGAAGCTTGGCATACGACCCGCTTCGCGTCGCCCCGCCACCGAGCGATCGGCGACCGGGCCGGGGCGCCATGGCACGCGCGCTTCGACTGGGTGCTCGACGCGCCGCTTTCCCGTCCGCCCTCGAGCGGCGACGAGACGGTCCTGACCCAGTTCCGCGGGCGTCCGCGGACCGTTTTCTGCAAGTCCGGGCGCCTGCGGCTTTTCCTGGACCGGGTGATGCCGCGCCTGGACGAGCCAGTGACGGTCTACGTCGGCAATAGCAACGTGCCGCTCTCCCAGGAAGCCGGCGACGCCAGTCGCATCGTCCCCGACCCGCGGATCCGGGCGTTCTTTTGCGAGAACAAAGACCTCGACATCGCCGACGTCCGCGCCATGCCGGTCGGCCTCCATCCGACGGATCTTCTCCAGGAGGGCGGGGCCCATCGCCTCGGTCAGTTTTCGCAGGTGCCGGCGACGGCGCGGCGGCCGACGGTCTTCTTGGTGGATCCGAGCCCGCTATCGGCGCCGGACAAGCGCCTGGTACTCGAAGGCCTAGCGGGGTCCGCCGCGGGGCGTTTGCGGGTGTTCGAATCCGCGGAGCTCGGCGGTCGCCACGAGCGCTGGCGTCGCCAAAGCGCGTGTCGCTTCGCCCTGGCCGACTGGGGACGCGGCACTGCGAGCTTCGACGTCTTCGAAACGCTCGCCCTCGGCTCGATCGCCATCGTTCCCGAAGGTCCCCTAAGCGAAGCCTATGCCGGTTTGCCGGTGGTTCCAGTCCGCAGCCTCGACGAGATCACCCCGGGCAATTTGGAACGCTGGTGGCATGAGTACTCGCCGCGGCTCCGGGACCGCCGCTGGCTCGATCCCGGCTTTTGGTGGCGGCGGATCGTGCGGACGCTGCCGTCGGCCAAGCGGGCATTCCTCGTCGTCGGCCCCGAAAGCCACGGCACCCACCTGGTCACCGACCTCCTCGTCCACGCCGGATGCCAGGGCCACTCCGGCGACCACGGTCCCTGGCGCGGCGACGGCGCCGGTTCCGAATCGGCCGGTCCCGCCGACCGCCAGCCCTGGGACGACTCTCCGCCGACGGACCAAGACCCGATCGTGTGGCGACGGAGCGTGCCCCACCTCAGGCGCTGGCCGGACTTGCACAAGATGGCCGTCGACCTTGAAATGCGCGGCTACCGCGTCCACGTGGTGGTCGTGACCCGCGAGCGCTACCCGGCGATCCAGTCCCAGCTGAAGTGGCGTCACGTGGAGGACGGGGCCCAGGCGACGGCGAATATCGAGCGGGCGTACCGTCATATCTTCGGCCACATCGAAGCGGCCGACGTGACGTCGACGGTGGTGAGCTACGAGGCCCTGGTCGCCGACCCGAAGGCCCAGGATCGCCTGCTCGCCGCGCTCGGCCTCGATGCGCCGCCGGAGCCGCTCGAGCTCTGGGACGGCAACCGCAAGTGGACCCAAAGCTGGACGCCGCCGGATATTCATTCACCAAGCACCGATCCAGGGTTCCCAGAACACTGGTACCCGCCCCCGCCCGACGCCTGGGTTCGCGAATCGAAAGCCGCGCTCGAGGGGCGTCAGGCGATGGCGGAGAAGCGCGTCGTCTTCTGCGGCCTAGCGCGCAACGTCGCGGCCGAGCTGCCGCGGGTGATCGGGCATATCGAGCGGGCCGGCCGACTCTTCCTGGATTACCGGGTCGCGGTTTTCGAGAACGACTCCGAAGACGGCACCGTCGATCTCCTCCGGGACTGGGCCCGGCGCAACCACCGAGTTGCGGTCCATACCGAGAGTTTCGGCTGGCCGAAGTGGCGTCAAGACCAGTCGACCGAACGCATGGCGGCCATGGCCGTGGCGCGCAACCGGGTGCTCGACGCCGTCGCCGAGCTTGTTGATGTCGATCACGTCGTCGTGCTCGATCTGGATCTCCCCAAGGGCTTCAGCCTCGACGGGCTGGCGAGCACTTTCAACCGGGGGCACTGGGACGTGGTCGGCAGCAATAGCCTGTGGGTGCCGCCGACCGGTCCGCCGCCGCCGCGCCCCTGGTATTTCGACACCTGGGCCTACCGTCCCCGGGAAGACTTCGGGTCCACGTCGAGCCCGGAGGCCTCCGAAGCCGACGCGCCGCCGCTGGTGTTCGAGCGCGGTGAGCCCTGGGTCCCGGTCGTCTCCTGTTTCGGCGGCCTCGCGGTCTACACCTTCGAAGCCTTCACCTGCGGCGCCCGCTACGCCGGTCCGGAGTGCGAGCACGTCGCTTTCCACCACGGCCTGCGCCGCCAAGGATTTGACCGCATCTTCCTCAACCCGAGTCAGATCGTGCTCTACGCCGGCCCGGAATCCGACGGCGATAGGGAGCCTGATCGGTGAAGGCGCCGCGTCGATTCGTCATCGTCAGCTCGCCCCGGAGCGGAACCCACATGCTGCGTACGGCGCTCAACAGCCATCCGCATCTGGTCTGCTACGCCGAGTCCTTCAACCCCGACCTCGTCGGCCCGGAGCCCTACGACGCGACCTGGACGACCCGCGAGATCCTCGACCGTCACGTCTTCAGGCCGAGGCCCGATGTGATCCAGGCCGTCGGCTTCGCCGTCCACCGCGGCGGCGCCCCGCTCGGCCCGTGGACCGATATCTGGGATCACCTCACCGCCGACCCGGATCTCTCCGTCGTGATGCTGCACCGCGACGACCTGCTGCGCCGGCTGCTCTCCTTCCAGATCATGCGCGAGCGCAACCGAAGCGGCGACCCAGACTTCGAGCCGACGCCGCGCGCGCTCGACGTCGACGTCGTTCGCCAAGAATTCCTGCGTTACGAAGCCGAGCTCGCCGACTTCCGGCGCCGATTCGCGACCCACCGCCGCCTGCAAGTCAGCTACGAACAGCTGCGCGACCACTTCCCGCGCACGGCCCTCCGGCTCCAGCGATTCCTGCGTGTCAAATCCCACGCCATCGCCCCGAAGACCCGGCCCAACCCCCCGCGTCCGCCCGAGGCGCTCGTCACCAACATGGGCGAATTACGCTCAGCCTTCCAGGATTCCCGCTGGGCCTGGTTCTTCCGACGGGGCAAGAGAGAAGGAAGGGGTCCAGCCACGTAGTCTTGGTCGATGTCTTAGCAAACCCTCCCGGGGGCTGGGCGTGGCGTTCCCTGCCCTCCACTCCGGGTTGGTGTATGTCTCGCCTGCCCTCCCCTCGGGGGGGTTGGTGTATGTCTCGCCTGCCCTCCCCTCAAGGGTTGGTGTATGTCTCGCCTGCCCTCCCCTCGGGGGTTGGTGGACATTTCGCCTGCCCTCCCCTCGGGTGTTGGTGGATGTCCCGCCTGCCCTCCACTCCGGGGTAGGGGCGGGGCTTGCCCCCGCCCGCTTCAGAAAGATACCGTTTGACCCGCTGAGCTTTGAAATCAGAGCCTTTGCGACCGCTGTGACATAACCATGTCAAACGAAGAAATCCCCAAGAGACCAGCTCGACAGCGGATCCGACTAGCTCCTGCCTTGTACTCGGAGACGGGCGCAGTATTCGCCGTGACTGTCGGCACTTCGCCTCGCCAGAGCGTGTTTGACAACCACGACTTCGGCCGGGCCTGCGTCGAGCTGTTGGTTCGATGCAGAGGCCGATACGGCAACTCAGTTCTGGCGTATTGCCTGATGCCGGATCACGTACATCTATTGATCGGTGTCGGTCCGGAATCTCCGCTCGCAGCGTTCGTCGGGGCTTGGAAGTCCCTCTGCTACCGCGAGAGACGCAGCCAGG
>JBCDKB010000570.1:0-5260 GCA_038747035.1 Acidobacteriota bacterium
ATTGGCGGCGATGAAAAATGATCCTGAGCGTCTGGTGGGTGAGCTTGCGGACCTAGAGCAGATTCTCAGCCTCCCTGAAGTAGACCGGGGCAGCATCCAGTTACAATTCAGCCGTCATGGATTCGAAGATCTCTACCGACAGCTGCTCGCCCGCGTCAGATCCCGGGAATGACCTGCCGTATCTCGAGCGTGACCTCGAGACCACCGACGCCGACATCAAAGCCCTACGAAAGATCCGAGCGGCCGACAGGGCGCGGTTTTCGTTGACCCGGATTCGCGACATGCAGCCGCCGTCGTGGGCGTGGAGACCCCGACGCGGAACTTCCGAGGGTTGGGAGCCTTTCGAGCTGTAGCGGCGCCGGGCCCTGACGTCTACTTCCGCTTGCGACGCTGGCGGAGCGCGTCGTTGTCGGCTTTTTCTTCGCGCATCCTCTTCTTCGTGGCGGCGAATGAGCAGATCGGGCAGCTCGACAGGTCGTGGAAACGCGCCGGGCAGTACTCGCGGCCGAAGAAGATGATTTGAAGGTGAAGCTTGTTCCACCGCTCCCGCGGGAAGATCTTCTTCAGGTCCTTCTCGGTGCGGGCGACGCTCGATCCGTTGGAGAGTCCCCAGCGGTCCGCGAGTCGGTGGATGTGGGTGTCGACCGGGAAGGCCGGGACGCCGAAGGCCTGGGCCATCACCACCGACGCGGTCTTGTGGCCGACCCCCGGTAGCGCTTCCAGCGCCTCGAAAGTGCGGGGCACCTCGCCGCCGGCCTCCACCAGCATCTCGGAGAGGCGCTTGATGTTCTTCGCCTTTTGCGGCGCCAGGCCGAGCTGGCGGATGTACAGTCGGATCTCCTCCACCGGCAGCGCCGCCATCTTTTCCGGCGCCGGGCCGGCGTCGAAGAGGGCCGGCGTCACCTCGTTCACTTTCTTGTCGGTGGTTTGGGCCGACAGCAGGACGGCGATGAGCAGCGTAAAGGCGTCGCGGTGGTCCAGGGGGATCGGCGTTTCTGGATAGAGCTCTTCCAGCATCACGCCGATGCGCTCGGCTTTCTCTTGTCGCGTCATGGCGGCGATTCTGTCATCGGCCGCGGTCGGCTAAAAGACGCCGCCGCTCCAGGCGGAGAGGTCGCCGGACTCGAAGCCGTCGCCGAAGATCGCCCCTTCAACCACCTGGAGGTGGCGGTCGACCTCGACGTCCAGCAGCACGTCGACGTGGCCGCTCGGCCAGCGGATGCGGAGCTCGTCCACCCGGGGCGCGTCGCCGAGTCCCAAGTGCACGGCGGCGGCGTCTTGGGAGTGGGCGCTCGAGCCGCCTTTGACCTGGCGGCGGCGGGTGAGGCTCCCGACCCGGGCCTCGACGACGGTGCCGATGGCGTCCGGGCTGGACATGACGCCCCGCAGCTCGAGCAGCAGGTAGCTTCCGCTATGTGCGGTGTCGTTGCGAAAAAGCTGGAGCGGACCGTTTTGGTTGACGACCGCAAGGTCGAGGTCGCCGTCCCGGTCGTAGTCGGCGACGGCGCTGCCGCGGGCGTTGCCGGTCACGAGGCCGGCGTCGGCGGCGACGTTCGTGAAGCCGGCGTGGCCGCCGGTGCCGTCGTCGCCGTCATTGCGGAAGAGAAATTCAGTGTCCGCGGTCGAGATCTTCGAGACGAAGAGGTCTTCCCAGCCGTCGGCGTCCGCGTCGAAGAAGTTCACGCCCCACGAGTCGTGGGCGGCGATGCCGAGGGTGTCGGCGGTATTGTCGTGGAAGCCGCCGGCGCCGTCGCCGGCGTAGAAGACGTTGCCGAGGGGCGCGGCGTCGAGGGTCGTTTCGAAGATGTCGGAGATGTAGAGGTCCCAGTCGCCGTCGAGGTCGACGTCGGCGGTATCGACGCCCATGCCGGCCTGGGCATCGTCGCCGATGCCGACCATTGAGCCGCTCACCTCCTGGAAGTGCCCCCCGCCGAGTGCCGTCGGGTCGTATCGGTAGAAGAAGTCGTCCACATACGGGCTCGCCTGTTCCGTCGACACGTTGATCACCAGGAGCTCGGGCCACAGGTCGTCGTCGAGGTGGAATCCGGCCGAGACGAGGGCCGCCCGGTCGGCGCTCGAGTCGGTCCCCGGATTGACGCCGCTTGCGGCGGTGACGTCTTCGAAGGTGCCGTCGCAGCGATTGCGGTAGAGCTGGTCGCGGGTCGCGGGGTCCGCGCCGCCGTTCATCACCAGCTGGCCGACGAAGAGATCAACGCAGCCGTCGCGGTCGTAGTCGAAGAAGGTGGCGGTCTTCGATCGCCTCGCCGGCAGGTCGCCGAAGGGTGGACTCGCCAGTCCCTGGAGGCCCGCCTGGGCGGCGCGCTCTTCGAAGAGCTTCTCGCCGGGCCCGAGGTCTCCGCCGGTCTCGACCCAGCGATTGTGCAGCAGCAGATTCGCCGGGCCGTCGGCCAGGTTATTGGTGCCGAAAGTCCACTGCTCGTTGTCCGTGTAGATGAAGAGATCCGGGTCGCCGTCGCGGTCATAGTCGGCGAATCGCGAGCCGGACATCTCAACCTGCGGCAGCGCGGGGAGCAGGTCCGAGCGACGGGTGAAGGTGCCGTCGCCGTCGTTCTCGAAGAGCACCGGCGGCCGACTGGCGTCGCCGCCGACCAGGAAGAGGTCGGGCCAGCCGTCGAGGTTGAAATCGATCCAGTTGACGCCCAGGCTGTGGCCGGTGTCGGACCGGTAGAGGTCACCGTCGACGCCTGCGGCCGCGCTCACGTCAGTGAATTGAATCTGGGCCGAAGCGGGCGCCCCGGGGAGCAGGCCGACGGCGGGCCCACCGAAGAGGACGGCCGCGCAAAGTGAAACCCCCGCCTTGGAGCGGGGGAAGGAAAGGAGTCTTTGCATCGGGTGCGGCGCGGGCGGTCGGTTCAGCCCTGCGGCTTAGCCGCCGGCTTCGCTGGCGCCGCCGCGGCGGCTGGGGGAGCGGTGCGGAGTTTATTGGGGTTCATGCGCATCATCTTGGCGAGCGCCTTGCGCTCTTCCACCGGCAGGGCCCGGACTTCCGCGTCGAGGACCTGGCGCTGCTCTTCGGTCATGTTTTGGCGGTAGGCCTTGCGCTCGCGCTTATTCATGCCTTCGGTGGCGCGCAGATACTCGGCGAGGGCACTGTCGGCCGAGGCTGAAGCCGGCAGGCCCGCCTCGTGGTCGCGGCAGGCTTCAGCCGGTGCGGCGGCCATGAGCGCGAAAAGGCCGGCCAGTGCGAGGGCAGAAAAGAAAAGTCTTTGCATGGTTGGGCTCCAGTTGGGTCCGAGGAATCGGCGTCCTGTGGTCGGAAGGCTTCGTTGGTAAGAGTCTTTTTAAGGAACGGTCTCGGTCCACGCGCCGGTATCGCCGGACTCGAAGCCGTTGGTGAAAATCGCGGAGTCATCGAGGATCAGGATCTGGTCCGCGTCGACGTCGCTCCACCGCGTGACTTTGACGGCTTGGCCGCTCAGTCCCGGCCAGAACACGGTCACCGCGTCGACGATCTGGCTGTCGTTGAGACCGAAGAAAGCCTCCGCCGGTTCCTGGCCCAGGTAGCTGGTGCCGGCGTGGATCCAGCGGGTGAGCGTCTCGCCGTTGACCTCGACCTGGACCCGGGCGCCGATGGCGCGGGCGTTCGGGCCCCCCATCCTCGGGCGCACGTTGAGGTAGTGGTTGGTCGTGCCGACGCCGCTGAGCTCGTTGCGGTGCAGACGGATCAAATTCCGCGGGCCCGTGGCTGCGCTTTCGGCGATCGTTTCAACCATATCGACGTCGCCGTCGAGGTCGGCGTCAAAGGCGACGAGGGAGCTTCCCCAGGAGATGTCGGTCAGTCCGAAGGTCGGCGCCTGGTCAACGTAGGTGGGCGACGAGGTCCCCTGGTGAACGAAGAAGCGCGGAGGAAAGTCCCACGTGTTGGTATTCCAGCCGTTGGTCTCCGCGAGGTCGAGGTCGAGGTCATTGTCGACATCAAAGAACGACGTCCCCCAGCCCCAACCGCCGTTCTGGACGCCGGCGGCTGACGAGATCTCCGAATAGTAGAAACCGTTGATGCTGAGGTCGTTCTGCAGTAGGACGTTGTGGAAGCCGTTGCGGAAGATATTGGTGACGTAGAAATCGAGGTCGCCATCGCCGTCGGGGTCGCCCAGCGCGATGCCCATATCGTTCATGGCGTTATCACAGCTGGCTGCCGCGCCCCGCTCTTGCAGGATCGCCGTGCCTTCGACGGTGTAGCCCCGATTGAGCCACAGGCGGTTCTCGGTGAAATCGACCGTGGAGTAGATGTCCTGGCGGCCGTCGCCGTCGAGGTCCTGCACGACGGGCTGGTGGAACGCGATCACTTCGTCGGAAATGCCGACCGCCGCCGAGGCGTCGACGAAGGTGCCGTCGCCTTGGTTTTCGAAGTAGCGGAGTCGCCCTTTCCAAAACGCCGAAACCAGATCGAGATGGCCATCGCCGTTGACGTCCCCCGCTGCGAGTCCGCTGCGGTGTTGCTCGGCGGTATGACCGGGGCTGATGAGTCCGGACGCGACGGTGACGTCGACGAATTGGCCGTCGGCCTGCTGGCGATAGAGCCTCAAGAAGGTCTCGACGCCATCGCACTCCACGTCATAGCAATCGCGGCCGATCGCCAGATCGAGTCGACCGTCGCCGTCGGCGTCAAACCATAGGGCCGAGCGCCCGCGCTCGAGCTGGTCGAGCCCGAGGGTTGCGGCGATCTCTTCGAAGGTGCCGTCGCCGAGGTTTCGGTAGAGCAAGTGCGGCACGTCGTCGTCGGTGGCGAAAAAGAGGTCCACGTCGCCGTCATCGTCGAAGTCGGCTGCGGCGACTCCGCCGCCGAATCCGCGCCGCGAGAGCTCATAGACGTCGTCGATGCCTGAAGCCGCGGCCACCTCAGTAAACGATGTCTGAGCGGTCATGGGGGTGGCGAGGCCGAGCGTCACTGCCGTGACGAGGGCCACCCACCGAAGACGAGCCGACGGTCCGGGACTCGGCGTCCCGGACCGTGCCTCTGGGATGGACTGATCCACCATCGGGCCTAGCCTTGATCAGCTGCGGCGGCGGATGGTCAGAATCGCCAGCAGGGCCAGCAGGCCGGCGAGGCCGATGAGGCCGAGCGGCGACATCGTCGGGATGTCGAGCAGCGTGCCGCCGGCGAGGGCCGCGACCGCCGAGCCCGGGGCGCTAGCGCCGAGGTTGCTCATCAGATCATCGGCGACGTTCACGAAGTCACCGGGGCTGGTGATCGTGATGTCGACGCTGATCACGCAGGTGTCGCCGCCGGCGACCATGC
>JBCDKB010000571.1:0-5255 GCA_038747035.1 Acidobacteriota bacterium
CGAAGCCTGGACCTTGAGTACCCAGACCCTACAGGTTTTGAGGGTGGGGATTGAGATTCCGGCCAGTGCTAGACGACGGTGTCACTAGCTCTTGCTGGACAAAGAAAGCTCCTGCCCTCGAATCCATCGCACGATCCATCCAGAGCAAGGAACTGATCCATGGAAACCTCCAGAAATAGAATCCTTGAAGGCGTTGACCTATCCGACGTCCCCCGCCGGCCGGAACCTCGAGACGGGATGCGGATCGTCCGGTGGCTGATCCTCGTCGTCGGTCTTTGCCTCATCGGTCTTGAAGCGACGGCGGTCGAAGAAAGCGCCTGTGAACGCCTTCGGGACCGGGCCGAGGCGTCGCGTTACGCCTCAACGCTGCCGCAGCTGCTCGACTTCGACGGGAGACCGGAAGGCATTCCCGTGGATGATCAATCTCATCCGAGGCGCGTCTCAGCTACGTCTTGCGGTTCCAGACCAGCGAGATCAAGGAGGGACCGGGCGCGCGGGATCCAATCTGGGGCGGCCTGATCCTCAGCTGGGATCGATGATCGACCGCGCCGAGGTCCTCCGGCAGATGCCGGACGGCCCAGGATTCGTGATTCCGCGGAGCATGCTTCGGCATCGCGAAGGTGCGGTCCTCGGATCTCCGTCCAGCGGCGACTTCGCGGTCCACGACGCCGCCCGCGGTACGCTCGCCCTGGTGGGCTCTCCCCGGCCCGAAGACTGTCTGCCATCTTTAGCTCCGCGGGTTGTTTTTGCGGTTTCCGAGTCCTTCGACACCGCGTTTTGGCCGAACTTTCACTGGCAGTCTTTGGCGGTCTTCTCCGGGGGAACCCAGGGCCGCGAGCACCGCCCTGGAGCGTCCTCGAGACCCTCGGCGGCCGTCGAGCGCCTTTCTCCAGCGTTCGAGATCTCGTCGGCCCCGGAAGGGTTGCGCTTTGCCCTCAAGGTGGGCCTGTCGCTAGGGCCGGTCTACGCCATCCGTCAGCAAAACAAGGTGGTCGCCACGGCCTGCTGTTTCTGGCGCTCCGGGCGTTACTTCGATATCTCGATCGACACGGTGTCCAGTCACCGACGTCGCGGCTTTGGGCGTTGGGTCGCTGCGGCTCTGCTTGAGGAGATGTGGCCAGCGGAGGCGGTGCACTGCAGTGCAGAGGAGGAAACGCTCGCGAGAGCCTTCGTTCGCTCGCTGGGTCTAAGGCGGGTCGGTCGCATCTTCCGTGGCGTCGTTCGGGAGAGGAACGACCGGTAAGTGCCGCGCCCCCAGGCCCTTCCGGGACATCAGTTCTTATCAGTTCTTATCAGTTCTTCTCTGGGTACGGGCTTTGGACGCCTTCGCGCAGGTAGATCTCTAGCAACGCTAATAACGCTGGAGTCTCTGCCATGTCCAAAGAGCCCCCTTTCCCATCGACCGGCGGTCGCCGCGGTCGCTGCGGTGATCGGTCGCCGCGGCCCGCACTCATCGAGCGACGCAGGCGGACCCCCCAAAGAAGAATCTCCGGCCGGTCTTTAGATCGGTCAGATCCCCACCGGCGGTCCGGGTCAAGCTCCCTACCAACCTGGCTGGCGGTGCTGACGGCGCTGGTCTTCTGCGGCGTCGTTTCCGCGCAGCCGGGCGGCCTCGTCGACGACTTTGACGGCCACCAATCCGCGCCCTTCTCCGGGTCCTACTGGACATTCGGCGAGAATAATCTCGGGCAGGCTGCCTCTAGCGAGACGGCGGACCAGGCCAATAGCGGCACGCAGTCCCGCGTTTTGAAGCACACCGCCGCCGGCGGATCGTCGTGGGGCATGGGCACGCGGAAGACTTTTGACCAGCCCGCGGACGTCCAGGGCTTCGACACCCTCGAGCTGTCCTTCTTCAGCCAGAGCGCCGACGCCGTCCGCAGCTTCGATATCGCCCTGGTTTTCCAGAACGGCACGATCTACTCCCTGAAGCCGGCTTTCGAGCCGACGCTCTCCCAGTCGAACGGCCAGTGGGCGACGCTCTCGGTGCCGCTGGCGGTGGAGAACTTCGATCCGTCCTGGAATACCGCGAATTTTGACCTCTCGGCCCTCGCGGCGATGGAGTTCTTCGTCAAGAACAACGGCGCCGGGCCGACGGATGTTGATGTCTATGTCGACGACGTGATGTTCGCCGGCGCGGCGACAGTGTCCACGCCGCAAAATCTCATGTCATTCATCGGCGACGGCGAGGTCGGCCTGGCCTGGGACGGGCTGGATGGCGTCGAGGGCTACAGGGTCTACCGCCGTACCGACGACCAGGCGCCGCTGGCGGGTGACCTGCTGGCGACGGTCGACGACCCGTCGGCCAGTGCTTTCTTCGACACCTCCGCATCCGACGGCGTGGTTTATTACTACTGGGTGACGGCGGTCGCCGGGACCGTCGAGAGCGAATTCTCGGCGCCGATCGTGGCGGGGGCGAATTTTGCCGAATTCGGCGGATCGAATGACCGATCCGTCCTGCATGCCCTAGAGGACATCCTCGGCAGCCGCGCCCGGGCTTTGATCAACGCGCTCTACCATGCCCCCACCGGCGCCCAGGCCAGCTATATGACCCCCCTCGGCGGTGAGCCGAGCGTGCTCACGGAGTACGGCCGCGTCTGGGTTTATGACGCCGGCATTGCCTTGAGTCTTGCGGTCAACGAAGGCACGGGATCGGCCGGGGCGCGGGCGAGTTGGATGCAGGCGAACTCGCTCGACGTGCCGGGTCAGGACCTTTTCGCGGGCTGGCCGTTTTCGATCAATCAGGAGCGACTGGGCGATAGCTGGCGAGATCCGCGCAACGTGACCGGCGCCAACTCCTGGGCGCTCTATGGCGTCGCCGAGGCCATCGCTTCCGGAGGCGGCGGTGACCCGGCCTTCTTCTCCCGGGCGCTCGACGGCATCCTCCACCACGTGCAGCCCAACGGTCTGGTGACGGCGGGCTGGACGATCCAGGGGCTCAGGAACGCGTCGGCCTATGCGGACTTTACTTATAACGAGCAGCTGAGCTTCTTGGGTGGCGTCCAGTCGATGGACGATCTCAATGACCTCATCGACCGCCTGCGTGACGATGACCTGCTCGGCAACTTGACGGAGATGGAGCAGCGGCTGCTGGCTTACGCGGAGTACTTAAGCCCTGCAGACTTCGACAAAGTGCAGTCGCTGAACGTGGTGCTCGAGCACAATATCGACCTGCTGGATCTGCTCAACTTCACCCTCGCGCACTACAGCAGCCTGAATCCGAGCCGGAGCTACGCCGAGCTGAACGCGATTCGCCTTGACCTGCGCGACGCCATCTTCAGTCTGCTCTACAACGAGGAGGGGCGGCATTTCATCACCGGCATGTCGGACCAAGGCGTGCCCAGTCCACACGTGGCGATCGACAACAGCACCTGGCTCGCCTCTGCCCTCAACCTCGAAGAGCTGGCGTCCCACCCCGAGATGGTGGCCAAGCTCTCCGACAGCCTCGATTTCACCATCCGCAGCTTCGTGCGGCGATTCTTCATCGAGGGACAGTTCTACTACGGGGCGCACTACTTCCTGAATAGCTTTGAAGACGCCTACATCCTCAATGAGGGCCAGAGCCAGAACGAGGTGTACCACATCGAAGCGACCACGGGCCTGATCCTCGGCCTGATGGATTTCGCCGACGCTTTCCCGGACGACCCCAATGCCGGGTACTTCCGCCGGGAGGCGCTCAGCCTGTGGAAGGATATGCAGCGGTATATCCACGATCTCGGCTTCATCTATGGCTACCAGTCGATCCAAGACCTTTTCGAGCCCTTGGAAAGCACCGTCTCGGCGGTGTGGTACCTCGATACCCTGCGGTATTTCCGCGAGAACCCGGATCGATACGACGAAAATCCGCCGGTGATCACGCTCTCGCCGGCGACCCAGGACGTGCGGGTGCCGCTCGGCGGCGCCTACGCGGCACCCACGGTCACCTGCCTCGACGACGTCGGCGGCGCGCTGCCGGTGACCGTCGTCGGCGCCGTCGACACGTCGGCGCGGGGCTTCTACACGCCGATCTACAGCTGCGTGGACGGCAACGGCAACAAAGCCAGCACGCCGCGCCGCGCCGTGCGGGTGGAGGTCTATACGGACCCGCCGGCGGGCAGTGATGACGTCACGGCGCCTAAGATCTACTTCACGCCTTTCGCCGACGCGGTCTCCGTGCTCCGCGGCGGAACGGTCTCGTATCGGGAGGTCGGCTGCTCCGACGATAGCGACCCTGAGCCCCTGGTCAGCGAAGAACCCGCCGTCGATACGGGGCTCGTCGGTCTGCAATCTCGGCGGTACTACTGCCAGGACGCGTCGGGCAATACCAGCTCGAAGGACTTCGTGGTGCTGGTCTACGGCCACCGTCGGGGTTTCTGGATCGAAGACATCTACGGCAACATCACCGGTGAGCGTCTGTGGTCGAGCAATGCGCAGACGATCATGACCACGGTGAGCGATTACGAGTCCGGCGCCCAGACGTGCACGCAGATCGTCGACGGTCTGGTGAGCCAGCACGGTTTGGGAAGCCCCGACGCCTACTATTTCGAATGCGAGTCGATCCAAAGCCGACGCAGCGGCGAGCTGATGGCGGCGATGTGCCCGGACGGGATCTTCAACGACTGTGTGCTGACGAAAGACTACGGTCAGTTTGTCTCAGTTTCCGGGGACTCCCTCAGTGTCGATATCAACCGGGGTTTCTTGTGGTGGCGTTTCTGGACCGGCGTCGGCGCGACGGTCAACGCCAACGCCGCCGTCTGCCTAAATCCCTACCACTCCGGTTCGGAGACGGGCTGCTTCAACGGCGGCGCGCCCAATAGAGACGCCGTTTTCCCGATCATCGACGCGGTTCCGGCTCCGGGCTCTTCGATGAGTGATTTCGATCTCTCCTCGGTCCCGAAGCTCTTCGAGTACTACACGTGGTCCTACAAACACCACGAGCGCTGTCGAGACGTCAATAACGACCTCTGCGACGTGGACAGCTTTGATCCCAACCCGACCGTCGACGGCTTTACGCCGGTGCTCTTCCCGCCCGACTTCGACCTGGGCGCGGCGCAGGCCGCGGCCGGCCTCGTGGCAGCGGTCAATATGGAGGAGGAGGACTGCTGGCAGAACTTCAACGTCGGCGACCCGTGGCCGAATGATGAAGAATGCCGCGCCGGACGTCAGCGTTCCAAGCCCTTGGGCGGCGGCTATATCGAAGGCGTTCGCTTTTTCGACGAGTATGCGGGCTGGGATGAAGAGGATAAAGACTGGGAGTGGGGCTTTTATACCGACAACCA
>JBCDKB010000572.1:0-5251 GCA_038747035.1 Acidobacteriota bacterium
GGCTGAAAGGCCATCAATCCGCAGATTTAGCGAGGTTCGTGCCTCTGCGGGGGGCAGACTCACCCCTTTCGCTAGGATAGCGGCCCGAAAAGGAGCCCCATGTCGCGATTACCGCTCATCTTGACCCTGCTGGGACTCGGCGCCGCCGGCGTTTGTGCCCAGCCCCCCACATCCCCCGGAGAGCGCGGACACCGAGCCCTCCAGGAAGCCGGCCCGCAACCCGCGCCGCTTAGTTTTGTCATCGTGCACGGAGCCTGGGGCGGCGGTTGGGACTGGCGTCCGGTGAGCGACATCTTGACGTCCCGCGGCCACCGTGCTGTCCGCGTCACGCTCACCGGACTCGGAGAGCGCCGACACCTCGCTTCTCCCTCGGTGGATCTGGAGACCCACATCACCGATGTCGTCAACACGATTCTCTTTGAGGATCTCAAGAGCGTGACGCTGGTCGGCCACAGCTACGGCGGCATGGTGATCACCGGCGTCGCGGACCGCATACCCGATCGCCTGGCGAGGGTGGTCTACCTCGACGCCTTCGTGCCGGAAGATGGCGAGAGCGTGGTGTCGCTCAACGGAGGTCAACCGCTCCGCGGGGTCCAGGGGGACGTCATTATTCCCGCCTGGGTCGAGCCGGGCGCCGCTCCGCCGACCGACGTGCCGCACCCGCTAAGGACGTTCACCCAGCCGATCGCATTGAGCAATCCGCTGCGCAACACCATCCCTACGACCTATATCCTGACCGTCGACCCCGGGGCCGCGTCTGATCCTTTCGAGCCGTTCGCCCGGCGCGCAGCGGCCAAGGGCTGGTCGGTCGAGCAGCTGGACACCGACCACAACGCCCAGCGATCCGCGAGGCAAGAGCTCTGCGCGCTTCTCGAGATGACGACAAGCGAACGCCGTTCAGGCGCACCGTCACCCGAGGCTCCGCCGGCAGAGCTTCGAAGATAGACCTAAGCGACGCAGCAGCCGTCGTAAACGCAGCGACACTCGAAACAGTCGCGCACGTTGTCGACGCCGCAGTGGTCTCGCATGGCGTCACGCAGCGCCCGGCGGGCGCGATGGAGGCGGACGGTGGCGTTATTGACCGAGATTCCGAGGGTCTCGGCCGCCTCGGCCAGCGTCGCGTCTCCGGCATCGATCAGCGCGAGGATCGACGCGTAGGCGGGCCGTAGCTTGGTGGCTTGGACGATGCCGCAATCGCACGACGGTTCCGAGAGCTCAGCGGGCTCGGCGGCCACTTCTTCTTCGCTCTCATTCAAGCTTTCAAGACCCGCCCGCTGGCGCCACTGATCGACGATCGTATTGCGGTGGATGCGGTAGAGCCAAGGCAAGGCCTTATTCGGATCGCGCAAGGTGGAGGCTCTTTCGATGGCCCGCAGCGCGGCGGCCTGGAGAACGTCGTCCACTTGATCCGACGGAACCCGGGCAGCGACGAACGCACGCAGTCGGCCGGAGTGTTGGCCGAGGACCTCGCCCATCATCGGCGAAGAGATCATTTGTTCGCGGTCGCTACCCATGGCCCCAAAGTAGCTCATCAGGCCGGGCAGCCGCAAGACGCATCGCAGTTGCAGCGTCCGTTGCAGGTGCAGGTCTCGCCGCAGCAGCAGGCGCCGGCGGTGGCTTCAACGCAGGTGCAGTTGCAGGTGTCCGGGCAGTTGATGCAGGCGCAATTACAAGTCTGGGTCATGGGTGTCTCCTTAAAAGTGGTGCCCCGTTGGTGGGGCTTCACTCCGGCAGACGGGACCCGCCCGAGGATCCTTACAGTTCGCCCGGACTTTCTCAGAAAAAGTCCAGACAGGCCTACGTAATACTCGGTAAATCTCTGACCGGATGAGGCTTGTGCCGCTCCGGATCTTTCGAAGGTGGAGCCGCGCCCTAGCCCTGCACCGCGTCGATGAGCCGATCGCCGGCCCGGCGAGCGCCGGCGATATTCCTCGACACGGGCCCCAGCTCGAGCTCCGCGAGCGGACCCGTCACATGGACCCGGGGATGCCATCGCAGCGCCGAGTCAACGATGGGGTAGCCGCAGCGGGCGCACGGCAAGCCGGCCGAGTCGACCAAGTCGTCCAGCATCTTTGCGCCGGGACGACTCGGGGAAAAACCGGTCGCCAGCAGCATCCGATCGGCCCCGAGCACCGCGTCGGTCGAGAGGCGAACCGCAAGGCCTTCGGCTTCCACGTCGAGCTGCTCGACCCGCGCTTCATGCCACCCCAGCCCGCCCCCCGCGGTCGCCGCCCTCAGCCTGCGCCACACGCTGGGCGTCACCGACCCCCTGTGCCGGGCCATAGTGATCAAGGATCGTCGACGGTCGTGGTCGCGCTCCCGGCTAAAGCTCGTCATCTGATTCGGCCCGAGCCAGCCGGGATCGCTGTCAAATAGGTGCTGCCGCAGGGGGTGTCGCGAGACGAGGTGAACCCGGTGCCCTTCTCCGAGCAGCCTGAGGGCAATCTGTCCCGCAGAGATGCCGCCGCCGACGACGATCACGGTTTCCTTTGCAGTCGGCCAACTATCGAAGCCCGGTGCGAAAACGTGACGGACCCGAGGCTCGTTTCGCGGCGCCCATTCGGGCCAGGCGGCTTGTTCCGCCGCTCCGATAGCCAGCACCAGATGCTCGGCTTCGAGCTCGCTTCCGTCCGACAGCTGGACGGCGGCGCTTTCGCAATCGACCGTGCAGGCCTGGGCCCGCGCCTGTATGTGCAGGTCCGCTAGCTGGAACCTTTCGATCACCCGATCGCAGTGGTCGTTGAATAGGTCGAGGGCCGGTCGATCGAAAGGAGCTTCAAAGAGGCCAGACTTCCGTCCGTTGCGGGAACTGGCGAAGTGCTGCAACGAAAACGGCTTCAAGTCGATATGGTGGACCGCCGACGAGCGCAGGTAATCCATCCCGGTCGTCGCGGTACAGGTCCGCCACCGAGAAAGCAGCCGATCGGCGGGGTCGATGACCCGGAGCCTCTCGGGCCCGACCCCAGCGTCCCCCAGGAGTCGGGCGGCGAGGTGCGCGCCGTGGATGCCGCCGCCGATGATGAGCCACTCTAGATCCATGGACGCGCCCCGGGAGATCCGACGGCGACCTCGAAGTCCAGCCGATCAGCTCGCATGAGCTACGGCCCCGGCGGTATCGGGTAGACGGCCGGGAGTCCTGGCGATGGACCGTGTCGAGCTCATCGGAAACCTCTTGGGAAAGATGCGGGGTCCGTATCGCGTCGAGTCCGTGCTTGGAGACGGCGCGGCCGGAGAAGAAAGCAGCCGATTTCATCGTCCAAAGAGCCCCGCGGTCAGCGAAGCGCCGAGGATCCCCAGCGGCTCGGGTTGACGGGCGCCGGAAGGCTCGGCGGCCGCAGATGATAACTAATTCTCATTAACAAGCGAGACCCTGTCAAGCCCGATGCGACACGGCCGCGCCGCGGGCTCCATGGGGTCCAGGCAGGGCGCTTCGAATCGAGAAGTGGGCCCGTCGGAAGGCACCGAATCCCGCACAGATGCAAAAAGACCCGCGGCCGGTGAGCCGGCCACGGGTCTTTTGAGACTCCTAACCCAAGCGGGCGGGAGAGTCGCTCGCCTACGGAGAGTACGGCAGCGACGAATCCTGGAGGAAGAGCAGCACGCGGCCGTCCGGGGTCTTCACGTAACCCTTGGTGTATTCGACTTTGGTCTCGGTGCCGTCGGGGCCCGTGAAGTAGTAGTGGCCCATCGCGATGGCGATATTGCCTTGCATCTTGACGGTGTCGTTATCGAAGCGCACCTTGGACCACGGGCGCAGCGCGAAACCCTTGTCTTCCGCGAATTTCTTATTGCCAGAGACGAAGTAGCTGAGCGTGCCTTCCATGTCGGGGCGGAACGGCGCCTCAGAGGCCAGGGTGGGCTTGAACTGGATCGGGCCGAGGTCGAAAGCGTAGGCGGTCCGGGCGGCTTCTTCGGCGACGGCCGGCGCGTTGTCGCCCGCGGCGCCGATGGCGACGACGGCGTCGCCCCACATCTTCTGCGCCTTGGCGACGTCATCGACACTAATCGCAGGGCCGTCGGGCAGGAAGCCGACGGAGAAGCTATCTGCATAAACAGGTGTAAGACCCAGGAGCAAACCGGTAACAATGAGAACGGTCAAAGACTTCATGATCTAACCTCCAGTGTTTCGTTTCACTTCCCCACTGCCAGGGGCCGGGAAGGCGGGCAGTGAAGTCGGGGACTGACAAACGGTCCTTAGACCTGGCCCTGAGTGTGTCGCCGCTCGCGCGGCGTCATCTCAAGCGCGAGCAACTGAAAAGCCAGGAAAGAGGACTGTTTTGTTCCCCTTTTTTCGCAAGTCACTTGCGAATGGATGCGGCGCAGGGAAAAGTTCGGAATTTTCGATCGGCCGCCTGAAATGATCCGTCCGGCTTCAGAAATCGAGCTCTAGCCGACGCACCCGGAGCACCCCGACGCCCCACGCTGCGGCCGCCCAGACCAGCAGCACAATGAGATGGGGCGCGATGCCGGTGGACGCCGCCCGGTGCGGCTCAGGCTGAAGAGCCACCAAGGACTCAAAATCCGCGAGCGAGAGCGGAGCCGTCTGCCAGGCACGCTCGACGACCCAGTCGGCCCTCTCGGCCACGGCCTGCACCACCGCCTGTCGGTAAACCAGGGCGGCCTGCAGATCGCGTCCCGCCAGTCGCTCGAAGGCCAGGGTCAGTACAACGGCCGGCGACCAGGCCATCGTCCGCTCAGCGGCGGCGATGCTTTGACGCTCGGCGGCCGATCGCTCCTGGTCTTCGGCCACCAGGCCTTGGACGCGGCTCCAATCGTAGACATGGCGCTCAATCTCAGGCGGCAAGGTTTCAAGCGAAGCCGCGGGGAGCTCCTTCAAGCCGGGCCGCGCAGCATAGAGCTGGCCCACCAGGGCCGAAGCGTCTTCGGCGTAGCCTTCGTATTGCTCAGCCCGCTGCTCCAGGGCCGAAGTCAACGTGACGCCGGACGCCGAGGAGCTCAGCGCCCGCTCCGCCATCAAGGTCGGGACCAGGATGACGAGAACCACCCAGGCGCCACCGTAGGCGAGCGCGGCTTCCCGACGGGTGCGCGCCGCAACAGCCGTTGCGGTCAGCAGCCCTGTCCACAGCACCGTATAGAGCACTGCGGCCGCCACCAGCTCCAGACTGTCCTGGGTGAAGGCCCCCGCCCGCACGACGGCGACCCCGACCACCGTCAGTACCGCCGCGAGGGCCAGCGCGGTGACCGCGACCGCGCGGGCCAGGAACCATGAACTCGCCCGCCCCCTTTGCAC
>JBCDKB010000573.1:0-5247 GCA_038747035.1 Acidobacteriota bacterium
CACGGCGCGTTCGCCGTCGAAGATCACAAAATACGGCTCTTCTCGGGCTTCGCCGTCAAGAAACCCCGCGTAGTCGTCGATCTCCGGCGCCACCATGTAGGTCCCGACGTTGCTTTTGAGGATGTCGATGCAGTGCTCTTTAAGTTCGGGGCTGTAGTCAACGATTTTCATGACGATCTAGGCCTCTAAACGGTCGATCTCCAGCTCCAGCCCTTCAGACTCACACTCGCCGTCGACCCACCCGCTAGGCATCCATCCGGCCCAACGGCTTTTATTCACGCCTTCGCTCTCGACCTGCCGTCATCTTAGATCATCTTGAAGACGACAACTCCCCGCTCGTCCGGCTTCTGCGGACGGCGGGGAGGTGGATCCAAGGTTCCTAGACCGGGCGGATCAGGGGTCGATCTGCACGAGACCGGACCATGCGTCCGTGGAACCGGACTCGAAGCCGTCCGTGAAGATCACCGCCGCTGAAGAAAGCAGCACCAGCTCCGCGGAGTTGTCCGCGGTCGCATCACCCGTGGGGATGGAGGCTTCGGCGGCCAAGGTCAGAGACTCGAGGCCAACCGGATCAAAGACGCCCTCCACCGTGTAGACGAGGGACGAACCCGGGTCGAGCAGAATCGTCTCGTCGATCGAGCCTGTGCCCGCGTTGGTGCAGCTGCCGACGCCGGTGACGACGCAGGTCCACGTGGCCCCGGTGAGGTTCGAGGGGACCGTGTGCGAGACGGTCTGGGCCCCGGACTGGACGCCGCTCGTATTCATCACCGTGACGGTGTAAGTCACCGTCGATCCGGGGTCGATGAGGCTCGCGTTCGAGCCCAGCCCCAGCGCGAGGTCGGCAAAGGGCGACAGGACGTCGGCGCACACCCCCGGCGCCTCGGTCTCGCCGCAGAGGTTGCTCGCCGTGACGCAGGCCGTGAAGAGGCCGAGACTGCCGTAGGTGTGGTTTGGATTCTGCTCAGTGGAAGATCCGCCGTCGCCGAAATCCCAGGACCAGGCGTCGGCCCCGGTGGCCGTAGCCGTGTACTGCACGGAAAGCGCATTGAAGTCTTCGGTGAAATCGAGGCCGAGGTTCCGAGGGACCCTGCCCACGAATCCCCCGTCTTCAACGATGCATCCCGTGCCGTCGCCGGCGCTCAACACCCCGAAGAGCACGGCTTCCCAGGGACCGACAGAGGCGTAGTCATGGGTCACTGTCTCACCGCTGCCCAGCGGCGACCCGTCGCCGAAAGTCCACTGGAAAGGTTGATCGAAGCCAAAGTTGTAGAAGCGGTTGGTCAAGATCGGCGAGCCGGAGGCCTGAAATTCGAGGCTCCCCGGCCCATCCAGGCAGGCGTCGACCGTCGATAGCTCGACTTCGAGGTCAACGGAGTAGTCGGGGAGAAGAATGAAGTCCGCGTCGAAGGGTAGGCCGCCGAAGGTGACGTCCAGTCCGTTTCTCCATAGGTTGTTGAAGAACATGCGGGAGAGACCTTCGCCTTGGCCGTCGTTCACCTGGAAATCATTAAATCCCAGGAGGTAGGTGTCCGCAGAGTCGTTTTCCAAGACCAGAAGGTAGGGCTCGCTCACCTGAACCGGCTCGTCGAATACCGCTTGCTGGAGCACATCGGCCAAGGTCATGAAGACGTCGTCCACCGTGACCGTGGTCGACGCCAGCGGCGAACCGGTGGGGAATCCGTCGGCGTCGGGGAGATAGACCGACGCCGTCACGTCCACGGGATTTCCTCCCATGGGCATGGCGCCATAGAAGCTGAAGCCGCGCAGTGTGATGGGCTCCGGGGTCTCGAAGAGTTGGGCTGCGATCTGGACGCCATCATCGTTATTCGATCCGACTCCAACGATGACGGTCGTGGCGCGATTCCGCGTGAAGAACGAAGTGGTCTCGCAGTTGAATTCAGATCCACCGCCGAAGCTTGGGGCGGCGGTGAAGAGTCCGGCGAGGAGGAGCAGCGCGATCAAGGAACCCGCGCGCCACGATCTCAACAGGTCGGAGTCGGCGAGGCGGGCGAGAGCCTGCGGTATCGGGCGTAGCGAATCGGAGTGCATCGGTGTGGACTTCATGGCGAGACCTTTCAGGTAGAACGCCCGCCCCGGTTCACCAACGGTCATCCGGGACTGCGAAATTCGTGGTCCTGACGCGAGAGAAGAAATAGGAGACCCGGTCAGGCCTCCATCAATACATGCGCAGGAGCCGTCACCGACGATACCTTCAGGCCTAGTCTTTTTACCTGCGCCTGCGCGCGCAGCGTCCCCCTCGGCTTGCGGTAGCCGTTCAGCTCTCCGGTCTGAGCTGCCCCGAAAAATCCAATCGCCAATTCAAGCACGCGGACGCCTCAACGGCGCTGACGGCCTCCAGGCGACCGGCACCCGTCGGTGTGATCAGCTCCGTAAGAAGGCGCCATTAATCCTTCTGATTCATCAAGGCGTCGACGAAGCTCCAGGCAGACTCGAGGGATTCAAAAACCCATTCCGCCTCTCCAGCAAAGTCTTCACTCGCCGTCCCAACGATCAAAGAGCGCACCGCATCCCGGCACTCGGGACCGACCACGGCGGCCGTCGGAAGGCGCTCGTCATAGACCGGATCGTATCCAATATCGAAGACCTTCTCGAGCCGATCGCCCCACTCGTAGTGGAGATCCGACATGTCGATGATCAACCCAGAGGGCGAGAACGCATGGACAGCCGCGAGGCCCATGGCGTGCATGTATTCGGCGTCGGTGTTTCCAGAGGAACCGAACGGGTAGCGGCCACGGTAGGAAACGATCAAAATATCGAGTTGGGGCTTCGTCGAGGAGGGGCCGCGACGGAAAGACACGTCAATCGACGACCTTAGGTCTTCAAGGCGGAGAGTCTCGAGAATCGGCAGCATGTGTCGTACTCTAATCCCCACGCTTCAATGTCCCCGCTTCAGTGTCTCCCAATATTGGCCCCCTCGCTCGAGCGAGCCGGACTCCAAGCCAAGAGAATAACCCGCCAGACGCGGCCGACGCCGATTGAGGAGCCAGTCCATGCGCACTCTCGTCCCCCTCCTGTTGACGCTTCTATCGATCGGCTGCACCGGCAACCCACCGGGCGACGCCTCGGATGATTCACACCATGCGCCGCCGCCGACCCGGGTCGACACGGTCGTCGACACCTTCCACGGCGTGGAGATCGCGGACGATTACCGCTGGCTCGAGGACCAGGACAGTCCAGAGACCCGGGCGTGGATCGAGTCGCAGAACGCTTATACCGAGTCCGCCCTCGCGGACCGGCCCGAGCGCGCCGTGATTGAGCGTCGGCTCGACGGGCTGATGCGGGTCGACGAGGTCGGCCAGCCCACCCAGCGCGGCGATCGTTACTTCTTATGGAAGAAGCGCGCCGACGACGATCTCTGGATCTACTACGTCCGGGAAAGCCTCGACGGCGGGGACCGTGCGCTCCTCGATCCGCATGAGCTCTCCGACGACCACAGCACCAACATCAGCGTCAACGCCGTCAGCGCCGACGGTGAGCTCGTGGTCTACGGCATCCGACGCGGCGGCACCGACGAGACCGAGCTGCGCATCCTGGACGTCGAAAGCGGCGACGACCTGCCGGACCGATTCCCCACCGCGCTTTACCGAGGGGTCGAGATGTCGCCGGACGGCTCCGGCTTCTACTACAACCTGCAGGATCGGGAAACCGGCATCCGCGTGCGCTACCACGAGCTGGGCACCGACCCCGCCGACGATCCGGTGGTCTTCGGCGAGGGCTACGGCCCCAGCGAGTGGATCTGGGCCGAGCTCTCCGAAAGCGGCCGCTTCCTGCTCTTCACCGTGTCCCACGGCTGGGACCGGACCGAGCTCCATCTGCAAGACCTCGAAGCAGGCGGCCCCTCGGTCGCCCTCGTCGACGATATCGACGCCTCCTTCGGCGGCACTTTCGCCGGAGATCGCCTCTTCGTGCAGACCAACTGGCGGGCGTCAAACGGCCGAATCCTCGAAATCGACCTCGACCCGGTCGACCGGGCTTCTCTAGCCGGCGGTCCCGCCTCGTGGAAGGACGTGATCCCCGAAGGCGAGCACGCCATCCAAGGCTTCAGCGCCGCCGCCGGCCAGCTTTTCGTGCGCACGCTGCGAAACGTGATCTCCCACATCGAGCGCTTCGAGCTCGACGGGACGTCCAAAGGCGAGCTGGAGCTTCCCGGCGTCGGCACCGCCCGCACTCCGACCGGATCCTGGACGGGCGAGTCCGTCTTTTACGGCTTCACCTCCTACACGACGCCCTATTCCATCTACCGTTTCGACGTCGCCTCCGGCACCGGCGAGGCGTGGAATCAGCCGGATGTGCCCTTCGACGCCACCGACTTCACCACCGAGCAAGTCTGGATCACCTCCAAGGACGGCACCCGCGTGCCGATGTTCCTCATCCACCGCAAGGACCTGCCGCGCGACGGCGATCGTCCGACGCTGCTCTACGGCTACGGCGGCTTCAACTCCAGCCTGACGCCCGGATTCCGTTCCTTCGCCGCCGTCTGGATCGAGCACGGCGGCGTCTACGCCGTGGCCAACCTGCGCGGCGGCGGTGAATTCGGCGACGCGTGGCATAAAGCCGGCATGCTCGAAAACAAACAAAACGTCTTTGATGATTTCATCGCCGCCGCCGAGTGGCTGATCGCCAACGACTACACCCGGCCCGAGCGGCTGGCGATCCAAGGCGGCAGCAACGGCGGTTTGCTGGTCGGCGCGGCGATGACCCAGCGCCCGGAGCTCTTCCGCGCCGTGCTCTGCCAATTCCCCGACCTCGACATGGTCCGCTACTGGCAATTCGAAAACAACAATCCGCCGGCCCTGCTCGAATACGGCGACGCCAGCGATCCCGAGCAATTCAAGTTCCTCCACGCCTACTCGCCTTACCAAAAGGTGACCGACGGCGTCGCCTACCCGGCGGTGATGCTGACCTCCGGCGACGGCGACACCCGCGTGCCCCCGCTCCAAGCGCGCAAGATGACGGCCCGTCTGCAGGCGGCGACCTCATCAGGGCGGCCCGTCTTCCTGCTCTACGACACCCAAGCCGGCCACGCCGGCGGCAAGCCGCTATCCAAGGCCGTGAACGACATGTCGCTCGAGGCGGCGTTTCTCTTTAGCCAGGTGGGAGTGGACGTCCGCTAGCCCGGTTGGATCACGAGAAATCGTCGTGAGAGGCTGTAAATGCCTGGTAGTGCAAGGCTTGGGTCTTACGCGCGACGCAGGCGTACTTGCTGTACGTCGAGGAGCGCGGAAG
>JBCDKB010000574.1:0-5244 GCA_038747035.1 Acidobacteriota bacterium
CGCCTACGGAGGACCGGGCACCACGCGCCCTGGCGTGGAAGTCCTCGAGCAGGTCGCCCACCATGCTGGAACCCGCCGGATGGTGGGAGAGGGCCCGGCGGAGGAGCCACAGGGGCGCCCGAGGAGCGCCCGGCTCGTGTGGCCTCGGCCCCGGGGGCTCTTTCGCTTCAGTCATGGCCGTCGAGAATCGGCTCAAGGCCGGCGAAAAAATGACGCAAGACATCGCGCCGGACGCGAACGGCTTCGAGGCCAGGGTCGGTCACCGCCAAGCGCCGCCTCGGATGGCCGCCGCGCTCCGGGACCTCCGAGGCCTCCAGGTCCCAGCGGATCAGCCCCTTGGCCTCCAGCCGGTCCAGGGTCCGATAGAGCGCACCGCGCGTGATGCGTCGACCGGATCCGCGCTCCAGCTCTTCGCGAATGCGGTTGGCGTAGGGCTCGTCTGATCTTCGCAGCAGGGCGAGCAAGACGAGCAGTTCAAAGTCTCGGACACTGGACATGGCGTGCGATCCTTGCGGGGAAGCGAGGTCAGCGGTGCTGAAGCTCTCATGACGAGTGAAACGATCGAAGTATACAAAGTAGTCTACGGCTCCATCCCAAATAGGTTTCGCCCCCTCCCCAGCTCTCCGACGCGACCCGCCGAGCGTCTTTTCACCGCTCCGCCCGTCCGCTGGCACCATTTTTTCCGCTCTCCGACTTGAGCCACAGAGCTTCCGGATGTACCATCAGCGTGATGCGTACACGTGGCCAATCCCTATTCGGTCCCAGCTTGCGGCCTATCGCCGCGGCTTCGGCCCTACTCTGGCTCGTCGCCACGATGGCCCCCGCACTCCATCACCACCACCACGGTGAGGAGTCGGAGCACCAGCACTGTCACCACGGTGCGGAGCTGACGGACACACCGCAGCTCGAGACGCAAGAACCCGAACACAAGGACTTCTGCGACCTTTGCGCCAAAGTCCTGTCTTTCGGAAGCCTCGACCAGCCGCTCGCTTCGGCGGCTGGCGAGTTGGTCGCTGAGCGTTTCGGGGAGTCTCCCCGAGTGGTCCCGCCCGGTCCTCCGGGTCGCCACGGCGCCGCCCGCGCGCCGCCGCTCGCTTGACCGTCGAGCCCGAGCCTCCAGTTCGTAGAGCGGCCCGGCAAGCCGACCGACGTGCGCACTTAGGCGCAAGGTCCCGAAGCGAATGAGTCGCGTGCCAAATCATGGCACCCAGCTTCCGCTGACCGTCGGCCAAGCCCTCCGAACGAAGTGCCCGCAGTGAGTTCTGATCCGTTGCCGCGCTGACGCGCCAGTGGATTGACCATGCGCTGACGGCAAGATCCCGAGCTCGACCTCCGCCGCCGGCCATCCGTCGCCATTCAGCGCGTTGACGCTGGGCTACCAACCGGTCCCGATGCCGGGAAGCAGCTCGCCCGCGCCACGGCAGCGCCCCTTAACGGTCGCGCTCGGCGACACCGATTCGCCCCCAAACAAGCTCATATTTTACCGGTCCGTGGCAGACCGGGCCGTCCGTCAAGCGAGTCTTTGACACGCCGCCAACGGACGGCCTGGTCCACTTTTTTTCTACGGCGGCCACCCCGGATCAGCCCTTCAAACCGACAAACTTTCTTGCTCCCCGTCACTCTTCAACTCCTCAGCCCCTTCGCAGGAAAACGACTGGATGAATGATGTCGACTGGTTGATTCTTGGCGGCGGTCTCCACGGAGTCCATGTGGGCGCACGGCTCATCGGCGAGGCGGGCGTGGAGCAGGCCCGGATACGGATCATCGATCCCGGCGATCGCTTGCTCGCCCGCTGGCGTCGTTTCACGGCCGAGACCGGCATGTCCCACCTGCGCTCACCGGGGGTCCACCACCTCGACGTCGAGTCCTCTTCCCTCATCAAGTTCGCCGGCAATCGACGCAGCAGGCGCCGGGGCGTGCTCCGCGGAATTTACAATCGGCCGTCCCTCGAGATCTTCAACGCCCACTGTGATTGGGTCATCCAGCGATTCGGCCTCGACTCCCGCCACCTGCGCGCTGAAGCTCTTGCCATAGAGCCCCTGTCCGACGGTGTGCGAGTCACTATGCGAAGTGGCGAGGTCGTCCAGACCAGCCAGCTGGTGCTGGCGATCGGCGCCAGTTGCCGACCGGAATGGCCCGAATGGGCGCCGAGGGGCCAGTCTCGAATCAGCCACATCTTCGGCGAGCCGTCGCCCGCCGAAGATGGGGGCGATTCCGCCCCAGAGGAGAACATCCTGGTGGTCGGAGGCGGCATCTCGGCGGCGCAGCTTGCCCTGCGCCTCGCCGTCGGCGGCCGGACGGTGGACCTGGTACGCCGGCACCCCAGCCGCGTGCATGATTTCGATAGCGACCCGGGATGGCTCGGCCCCAAGCTGATGCCGGGGTTTCGGCAGGAGCGATGCCCGACAAGGCGTCGACAGATTCTGCAGCGCGCCAGGTATCGGGGGTCGGTGACTCCAGAGGTCCACCGGGCCCTCAAAGCCGCCGTCTCTTCGGGCCGGGTGCACATCCACGAGGAAGACGTCGTCGCCTTACGGACACACGACGACGCCGTGGAGCTGGCCTTGGCGTCAGGCCAAGAGCTCAAAGGTGACCGCCTCGTCCTGGCGACCGGTTTCGCAGGCCGCCGGCCCGGCGGCGAGATGCTCGACCGACTGGCGGCGGAATTTGATCTCCCCTGCGCGTCGTGTGGCTATCCGGTCGTCGACCCGTGGCTGCGTTGGCACCCGCGAATTCAGGTCACAGGGCCGCTCGCCGAGCTCGAGCTCGGCCCCGTCTCTCGGAACATCGCGGGCGCCCGGCGGGCCGGCGACCGGATGATGAGCGCTATCGCGGCGCTTCGCCACGCGGCGTAGCGCCCAAGCGGCGTCACACCAAAGCACTCCGCGCAGAGCCGACGAGCCAGAAAAAAGCCCCGCTTCCGCGGGGCTCCTTGGGGTCAGGTCGTGCCGAGGGAGTCGTCCCGTCCAGGCCTAGCCTTCTTTGTGGTGATGGTGATGCTCGTCGGCCGAGCCTTCATCGCCCACATGGTGGTGATGGTGGCTGTCGCCGGAGGACGCATCGTCACCGTGGTGATGCTCGTGCTCATTCGCATGCCCGTCATCGCCATGGTGGTGCTCGTGCTCATTCGCGTGGCCATCGTTGCCGTGGTGATGCTCATGCTCATTCGCATGCCCGTCGTTACCGTGGTGATGCTCGTGCTCGTTTAAGTGACCGTCCTTGCCGTGGTGGTGGTCATGCTCATTCTGGTGGCGATCTTCCGGATGATGGTGCGGGTGCTCACCGTGGTCGTCGGCACCGTGGTGATGCTCGTGTTCGGTGGCGTGCCCGTCGTTGCCGTGGTGATGCTCATGCTCATTCGCGTGGCCGTCATCGCCGTGGTGGTGCTCGTGCTCGTTCGCGTGGCCGTCATCACCGTGGTGATGCTCGTGCTCATTCGCATGGCCATCGGCGCCGTGGTGGTGGTCGTGCAGATTGGTGTGGCCGTCCTCAGCGTGGTGCTTGGCGTGGGAATCGCCGGCGGCGTGGTGATGCTCGTACTCGCTCTTGTGGCCGTCATTGCCATGGTGGTGCTCATGCTCATTGGCGTGGCCGTCATCACCGTGGTGGTGCTCGTGCTCGTTCGCGTGCCCGTCATTGCCGTGGTGGTGCTCATGCTCGCTCGCGTGGCCGTCATCACCGTGGTGGAAGTGATGCTCCTTGGCCGCTTCCGTGAGCTCGGCGCTGCCGGACTCGGAGTCATCGGTCTGCGCAGCGAGTTGGGGGGCCGTCAAGAAAGCAAAGAGGAGCGCCGCGAGGACACTCGCCAGATCTCGTAGATTCTTTTTCATGGTGCAACTTCTCCTAGCGGAAATCCGTGGACATATCGAATAGTGAGACGTCGGCGTCATCCCCAGCTGAGGTAGAACCGGCGCGGGGGGAGCCCCAGGAATCTGCGCCTGGATGACCGATGCCAAAGTCTTCTTGCGTCGATGCCGGGGACTGACGTTGCCAACCGTCGAGACCTTCGTCCGCGCCGTCCTTCGAAAGCCTTCTAGGATCCGGCGGAGCCTTCCGGAGGTCCAGTCGCCTGGCTGACATCACGGCCTCGACCGGAGGGTCGAAAGCTAGTCGTCAGGACTCGGAACCCCTGGGGTCCGCATCGGGTTTTCGAGCGACTCACCCCGACGGACCGAGCAGGAGTTCGGCCAGCGTTCGGCGGGAGCTCAATTTTTGGCCTTGGAACTCCGCGGGGCCCCTGGAATGGACTCGGCTCGCGGAGGACGAAGACGCTTCAAGACCAGCGCCCGGCTCGAACCGTGGAAGGCGGCGCGCGCGGTCCCTTTCTAGATCCGAAGGAAAAGACGGCTGCGGAAGCGAAATCGATGGATCGACCCCGCCAGCCCGTGGCGTCCGTGGATCATAGACCAGGCCCGACGGCGCGGCAACTCACGCCATGCATACGGAGCACAGGGCCCGGAGCGGCCGGTAGAACCCGCCGGCCCTCCAGCGGGGCCGGCGAAGGGCGGGCCGGGCGATCTCGGCCTGCCGCGAGGTCGGCCTTCGGCGGTCAGTCAGACAGCCCCGCCCCCCCTTAGTGCGAGGGCCCCAAATCCGGCGGATTCGGCTGGGCCGGGACCCCCGATTCCAGCAGGTGCACATCCACGTTGGGCGTTTCCCCAGGGGCCAGGAGAATCAGCCGCGTTCGAGGCAAAACCTCCGTCAGCGTCCCCAGATAAAGCGCGGTTCGGGTTTGGCCGGGCGACGCGCGGTGGCTCTCGAGCAGCGCCAGGAAGCGCTCCGCCGCGCCCCGCGCCTCTTGACGGCGGGCCTCGGCATCCGTCCGCGCCGTCTCCACGATCTGCTCGGCGTGTCCGCGGGTCAGCCGGAGGCGACGTCCGCGTTCCCCTTCCGCCTTGTCAACCGCCTGGGCCGACTCGGCCCGGGCGTCACTGACTTGGCGGAAGGCGTCGGCGACTTCCCTCGGCGGCTGCACCGACTGGAGGCTGACCGACATCACCACCAAGCCGCTGCCGTGGCGATCGAGACGTCGCTGGGCGCTCCGACGGACCCGAGCTTGGATGGAGTTCTTGGCCGAGGTCAACACGTCGTCGACCGGGGTGGACGCCATCTCTTCCACCAGCGCCGCCCGAACCACCTGGCGCAGGAGCTGGGTAGGGTCCTCGGTCTTGAAGAGAAAACTACCGACCGAGCCGATCCGATACTGCACGACGACGGACGCATCGATCACGTTGGTATCGGCGC
>JBCDKB010000575.1:0-5215 GCA_038747035.1 Acidobacteriota bacterium
CTACGAAGTGCCGTTCGAGCGCATCGCTGAGGAAGCTGACCTCGGTGGACGCGGGCTTCCTTCGTCGGGCCTGGGCCTGTCGCACCGCGGCGAATCGGTCCCGATGTGGATCCGCGACGGCGGTGACGGAGAGCTCGGCGCCGGTGACGGGGTGCGTTTCATCGCGGCGCTTGACCGGCTGTGGCCGCGCGACTTCGAACGGGACGGTCCGCAGGCCGTGCTCCGGCTCGAGCTGGACGAGCCCCGAGCCGACGGGGCCGCCGGCTCGGCGACGCGGGCCGCGCCGGAAGTCCGACCCTCCGTCGAAGAGGTCGTGGCGCCGCGGCGTCGTTTGGTCTTAGAAGAGGATCGCGTCCGTGCGCCGGTGGCCAGTCAGGTCCTCGCCCGGACACTGGATTCGCTTTGGTTTTGGACGCCCATCAGCCAGCTGGCGTCGTCGAAATTCGCCGTCGATATCGGAGATCTCTCCGACGGCGCGGTCGACGCCCATCGGGATCTGGAGATTCGGGTTCGGCTGCTGGGCTGGTCGGACCCGGAGCTGCCGACGGGCGAGTCGGACCACGTCGTCGCGGTCTCGCTCGGCGGCCGCCGGCTCGGCGAAGCGCGGTGGGACGGCCAAGACGTCTACGATTTCCACCTCCGCGGCGTGCCGGCGGAGGTCCTGGCTCCCCCGACCCCAGATCCGTCGCCGCGGCTCGAGCTGCGCGTGGTGCCTCGCCCGGGGGCCGACGGCACTCCGGTGGTCGACGTGGTCTATGTCGACTGGGTCGAGATTCGCTACCGGGTCGCCCGGCTCGAGCAGGGCCGCGGGCCATGGCTGCTCGACGCCGGCGAGGCGGCCCGGCTGCCGGACGCCGACCGGCGGCCGGGGCACCGCCTCGACGCCGAGGCCGGGTGGTCCGCGGCGCCGGACCCCCGGGGCGGCTGGCGGCTGCCGGTGCGGGAGGTCGAGACCGAGGTCTGGCGGAGCGCGGAGAGGGGAGTCCCCGACCCCGAACGCAGATCGCCGGTCGAGGCGGTCGGCGACTGTTCCCCCGGGAATAACCCGCCGAATGGCCCGCCGGGGGCGTCGCTGGATTATTTGATGATTGTGCCGCCAGACCTCATGTCCGCGGTCGAGCCGCTGGCGGATCGGCACCGACGGCGCGGCCTGCGCGTGGGCGCGCTGTCGACGGCGAGAATTGCGGATCTGGACGGCTACGGATACCTAACGCCGGATGCGATCCGTCGCTCCATCGACCGCGTGGCCGCGGGCTCCCCGGAGCTTCGCTACGTCCTGCTGGTGGGGGACGCAGATCGGTCCCGGGCCCCGCGCGGAGGCGTCGACCGCCGCGGAGGGCGCGGGCTGGTGCCGACCGGGCAGTTCATCTCGCCGTTCGGGCCGGCGGCGTCGGACCACGGTCTGGTCGCCGACGTCGCGACGCCGGCTGCACCGCGCTTTGCGGTGGGACGCTTGCCGGTCGGCGATGTGGCGGAGCTCGAGCGGGTGGTGGAGAAGCTGCTCCGTCAGCTGGACGCACCCCGACCGACGGCGCTCCCCTCGGTGCTGCTGGTCAGCGACCGTTCCCCCCACTCCGTGCGGCGTCGGGAGCTGTCGCGCGGGCGTCTTTCCGACCTGCCGGCCACGTTCCGCGTCCCCGACCTCCGCGGGGACAGACCCCTCGACGACGCCCTGATCACGGCCCTTGACCCGGCGCCGGCCGTCGTGCACTTCAACGGCCACGGCAGTCGTCACCACTGGCAGCTCGGCGCTTCCCATACTCTGGGGCTCGAAGCCTTCTTCGACCGCGACGACGTCGGCCGGCTGGCGCCGACGGCGCGCTTGCCGGTGGCGCTCAGCGTGTCGTGCACGACAGCACCCTTCGACCATCCGGCGGCGACGTCGCTCGGTGAAGTCATGCTCTTGACCGAAGGCCGGGGGGCCGCCGCTTTTATCGGCGCCTCGTCGCGCCTCTACACGGTCCCCAAATTCGGCGAGTCGATCATTCGAAAAATTCTGGCCGGGGAAAGCGTCGGTGAGGCGCTCTCGGCGACCAAGCGGGAGCTCGGGCGTCTCGAGGTCTCCTCGCTCTACAACCTGCTGGGTGACCCGGCCTTACCCCTCGCGCCGGCCGACGCGCTCGCTGCGGATCCTTCCCCGGGGTCGTCGGCGGGCGGAGACTTCTCCTAAGCCAGAATGGCTTCTTCCTTTTCCACGAAACTACGCCACACTCAAAGATAGCAATTAAGATGCGACTATCCACTTCAGACCGTGACTCCACCGCTTGGAGAAACCCCATGCCCACAAAGCTCGGAGCATTGACCGTCCTCATCCTCGCCGTCGTGCTGGCCGCCGCGGCCATGAATCTCGACGGACAGCCCCAGGCCGGGTCCGCGACGACCCCTAACCTCGAAGCGCTGAAAACGATGGCCCCGGAGGATCGATATTCGGCGATTCGCGCCATGGACCGCGACGACCGCGTCGCCGTGCTCAACTCGATGGACCGGAGCGAGCGCAAGGCGTACCGCGCTTTCTCTCGGGATCGGCGGGTCGAAGAGCAGGGCTACCAGGCTTTACCGGAACCGCGGCGGGTGGATGACCGGCAGGCCAAGGTTGCGGGGACCACAATCCAATACGACAGCGGAGTGGTCACCGGCACCTTTACCGCCGCCGCCCTCGGACGTTTTGTCGGCAACCGCTACTCCTCCGCGCTGAACGGGGCGGGTACGGCGCTGGTGCCGGTCGAGCAGACCGGAACCATCACCATGCTGACCTTCGACATGGTGCGTACGTTCTTTTCGACGGTGACCTGGAGCCTGTACAGCGACATCATGGGCACCTCGGCGGTGCAGGTCGACTCGGTGATCATCCCGGTCGCGCCCGGCCTCAATTCCTTCACCGTCAACCCGACGGTGACGGATAACGTCTACCAGAATGGCCCGTTCTTGGCCGGCATCTGGCAATTCAACGTCATGTCGACGGCCATCGGCGTCGACACGAATAGCGTCGGCGGCCAGGGATTGAACTTGGTGACCATCAATGAACCGCAAACCGTGGCGCCGAATACGGGCATGGGTCTTACCGACGTCGGAGGGCGCAATGCGGTCTTCCGCATCGGCGGCAACCTGGTGACGCCGGTGGAACTGGTCGACTTCAAGATCGAATAGCGGCGGCGCAGGCCGAGCGTCTAAGGCTCCGCGCTTAGGGCTGAGCGTCTAAGAACCGGCGCAAAGCCGACATCTCCTGCGCATCGAGCACTTCGTCGAGCCAGGCCTCGAGCTCGGCGGTCTGGCGGAAGACCTTGCGGTCCGCGCCGCCCGCTTCCTGGATGGCGCGCTCCGCCTGGAGGCCCAGCACCGCGCTTTCGCTGACCAAGATCGCCGAGCGCAGGACCTTGGGGTTCGCGGTCGACATGAGCTTGATGAAGTGGTCGGCGATGCCCGGCGGGAAGACCATGGCGCCGCGCATGTCGACGGCGACGATGCACTGACCGTCGACGGCCAGCATGACCTTGATGTGGACGCGCTTGAGCTCTTCGATCTCGTCCGCGTCGGTCGGCGTAGAGACCCGGAGCTCAACCAGGCGGCCGGCGTGATTCTCGCTTGAAAACATCTTCTCTCGCGGGGTGATTCGTCGGTGTGCCGAGAGCATATCCGATAGCGCATGAACCCCGTTCAACGATCCCCAGCCGAGGGAAAGCCTCAGTTGCGGGGGCTCATCGAGAACGGCCAGGAGATGGAGCAGACGTCGCCTTCGTAAGGGGCGTCCTTGAGCTCCATGGAGCCCGTCAGCAGTTCCGATGAGGTGACATAGAGCGTGTAGTCGGCCTGGAGGTCGCCGCCGAGTCCGAGGGATTCGGGGGCGCTGACCCGCCCGCGGTAGGTCTCGACCTCATGCCCGGCGTCGCCTTGCAGACCCAACGGCTTGACGCGGAGGTTGTCACCGGTGGCGGCGCCTGTGATGCTGAGGGTGCCGTCGTCGAGCTCTTCGAGCTGGACCGGTGACGAAAAGCCCGGCAGCGTGACGGCGAAAGGCAGCTTCCGGCAGTTGAGCGTGCCGTTGGCGAAGGTCCAGGTCCAGTTGGCCACCAGGTCCCGTTCCTCGCACTCCTCCGGCTCGGGATCCCTCTGCTCGACGGGGCGGACCAGCGGATGGATCGTCGAGCCCCGCCGCCGCGGCCGCTCGACCTGGGGGTGGTTGGGCCGGCGGGCGCCCTTGGAGGCGAGGGCGACGGCGGCGAATTCGTAGCTTTGCCGGATCTCTTCCGGCGGCGCCTGGCAATTCTCGTAGCGCCCCGCGTTCGGGATCGGTTCGACCGAGAAGCAGTTGAGGCCCTCGCCGTCGGCGACGGCGAGGATGGAATCGGAGGATCGCCCGGGGCCGGTCATGGTGGCTTTCACCGTCTTGTCTTTGGCCTTCTCGATGTCGACCAGAAAGCACAGCTCGGCGCTCTGGTGGGCCGGCACGCGATGGGGGTTGGCGGCCGCGGACTTGGCGGTGATGGCGATCGTCGGCACGTGGATTCGAACCTTGTCGAGCGCCTCGTCGCCGAAAATGGGGCGCGGGGCGGTGACGTGGATATCGCTCCAGCCGGCGTTCGCCGCTTCGACTTCATTCCAGTCGTATGCCGTTGGAATCACCGCCGGCGGCCGGCCGGCGGCGCTCAGGATCTCGACCTTGAGGTAGTTCTTGTCGAACATGTCGATATCCCGCCAGTGGTGGGCGGGGATCACCAGCACTTTCGGCACGGCGTGGCCGGGCCGGTCCGCGACGTTCGACGCCGCGTCCGAGGCCGTGCCGCCGAGGCCGAGCCACGCCAGGAACCGGGCGGATCGAGCGTCGAGCTTCATGCCGATCTTCTGCAGGCCGTTGAGGGTCAAGCCGCCGGGCTTGCCGGCGCGGACGGTGTCGAAGACCTTGAGGGTGACGTTCCAGGGCTCGCTGGCGACGTCGGCGGTGATTTTTTCGATAGCGAGCTTGTGGGGCGAGTCTTCGTAGGAGAAGCGGTCGGTGGACATCTTGACGTCGAGGCGGGTAAAGCGCGTCGGGTTGCCGTAGGCCTTCAGCTCTTGGGACGTCTTGTAGACGAAGGCCGCCGTCGCCGCGGCGGTGGCGATGACCCCGCCCGGCCCGGGGATCAGGCCGCCGACGGTGAGCACCAGGCTGGCGTCATTCAAGACTTTGCCGGAAATTCCGTTGAGCTTGTTGAGGGCCTTGACGGCGGGCCACATGACC
>JBCDKB010000576.1:0-5206 GCA_038747035.1 Acidobacteriota bacterium
CGCCGGAGTCCTCCTGAGGTCTCAAATCCCCGGCCCTCTCCGGCGTAGGGTCGGGGCTTGTCCCCGACCGCGCAGCGGCAGCGACTGCGGACGCTGAGTCAACGGGGCGAGACTCTAGAGTGGACTCAGGAGTCGCAGCGGCCCGGGCTCTGACGTCAGACGAGGGGAAGCTTCATCCACGACCCCGGAGCTTCCCGGTCTTCCCATCGACCCCACTGCGCCGGCAAGCCGGAGCGCTAGAGTCCGCGGAAACGCCGAGGCGCCGCCGGGTGACTTCACCGTCCTTTCGAGCTAGCATCCGACCATGGAGCCCATGGAACAGCGGATCATGCCGTGCGCCTAACCGTCGTCGCCTTCGCCACCGCCAGTGACCTCATCGGCCAAGGGCCCCAGACCGTCGAGCTCGCCGACGGCGCCACCCTCGGCGAGCTCAAGGCGACACTGCTCGAGAGTCACCCTCGGCTCGAGGCGCTCTGGCCGCGCCTCGCCGTGGCTGTCGACGGCGAGTTGGTCACCGACCTCGCCACCCCCCTGCGCGACGGCATCGAAATCGCCCTGCTGCCGCCGGTCTCCGGCGGCGCGCCGGACGTCGCCGACGCGCCGAGGCAAGCCGCGATTGACGAGCTGACCCACGGCCTGATCGACCTCGCCGCCGCCGAGCGTTCGGTGGCCCGCCCGGACTGCGGCGCCGTGCTGCTCTTCGTCGGCGCGGTGCGCAACCATCACCGCGGGCGCGGCGTCGCTCTGCTGACCTACTCGGCCTATGAGTCCATGGCCCGTCGGCAGATCCAGCGCATTTGCCGCGAGCTCGAAGACGCGTCGGCGGACGCCCAGCGGGTTTACGTCACGATCGTGCACCGCCTCGGGGACGTACCCGTGGGCGAGCCCAGCGTGGTGATCGCCGTCGCGTCGCCCCATAGGGAAGCCGCCTACGACGCCAGCCGCACGGCCCTCGAGCGCCTGAAGAAGGAAGTGCCGATCTGGAAACGCGAGCACTACGCCGACGGCGACGTGGCCTGGCGCGAGGAAGAGCCCCTGGCCCCCGCCGGCGGGTGACCCCCGACGGCTCGTCCCAGCGCCTTGCCGACGATGAGCCCCGTCGCCCCGCAGGCCCCGCCGCATCGTCGGCGCCTGCTCGCGGTCGCAGCCTTCGCGCTGACCCTCGCGCCGATCCTCTTCCACGCCGTCCACCTCGCCGAGTACGGCCGCCTCCAGCGGGACGGGTACTACGGCGTGCTCCTCCAGCTCAGTCGCGACGGCGTCCAATTCGACGATTCCTTCTCGTCATACTGGAACGCCCGCAGCCAAGGGCACCGAATCGCCCTCCCGGCCTTGATCTGGCGCGGCAACGCGGCGCTCACCGGCGGCGACAATCGCGCCACGGCCTCCCTGGCGCTGGCGCTGCTCGTCGGACTGGTGGCCCTCGGCCGCCGGTTCGTGCCGCGGCCCCGGTCCCCCGAAGGCTGGGCCGTGACGGTCCTGCTGGCCTGGTTCCTCGCCGGCCCCCACCTCACCGACCGCCTCGCCAGGTCCTTCGGCGGCGTCCCCGACGTCCTCGCCGCCGCGCTGAGCCTCGCCGCCATAGCCGCGCTACTCCGCCTCGAGACCCCGTGGCGTCGACGGGCCTCGGCCGTAGCACTCGGCGTCCTGGGGATTCTGACCTTCGGCTCCTCCCTCGCGCTCTGGCCGGCGCTCGCCCTCGGCGTCCTGTGGCGACGGCGATCCCCGGGGGACGCCGCCGCCGTGGCCGGCGGCGCTATCATCGCGGTCCTACTTTTCCGCCAAGGGCAAACCCCAGGCGGCGAGCTACCGGCGGCGGGACAGCTGATCGAGTATCTGCTCGCCTTCCTCGGCGCGCTGCCACACCCCGACGCCGCGGTCGCCCAGGCGGTCGGCGCCGTCGGACTTTTGATCTTCACGGCAGCCCTCGGCGCCGCCACCTGGAGGTCGCTGCGCCCCGGCCAGAACGTCGACGAGCCCGTGCCCGCCGACATTGCCTTCTGGCTGATGGCCGCCACGTACGCCGTCGGCAACGGCGTGCTCGTCGGCGTCGGACGGGGTCACGCGGGTCCCGAAGAAGCCCTGGCGATCCGCTACATCTTCTTTCCCTCTCTTTTCTGGGTCAGCCTCCTGGCACTCGCCCTGCACCCCCGGCTTCGCCCCGCCGCCGACGCCGCGCGGCTGCTCGCCGTCGCAGCGGTGGCGGCGCTCTCCCTCGCCGGCGCGGTCGACCGCGGGTTCCACAGCTCACAGAGCTTCCGCGAGTCCGCACGCTGGCAGCGCCTCGTCGAGACCCAGCTCCGTCACGGCGCGTGGGACGCCGACCTACTGCGTCTCGCCGTGACCGACTCTCCGCAGGCTCTTATCGCCTCCGAACCTCGCAGCTTCTTTCGCTCCCTCGGCCACATCCCGTGGGACCGGCCGATGGAGGCCCTGAGTGGCCGCGCCCTCGACCCGAGCCTGGCGACCGGGGGCGGCGCCGAGGTCGGAGAGTTCGTCGAGCTCACCGTCACCGCAAACCCGCGGGTGGCCCGCGTCGGCGGCTGGGTCATCGGCGACGACACCCTTCACGAAGTGGTGTTCACCGACGACCGCGGCCGCGTCCGCAGCCGGATCCACCTCTGGCCCCATGGCCAACTCGAAGGACGCCTGAAGTGGGCCGGACTGGTGACCTGGCATCCCGACTGGAAAACCTGGACACCCTTCGCTGTCCGGGCGGACGGCTCCTTTAGCCCGCTACTTCCGAAACGGTACGTAGCGTCGAAGTGGCGGGCATGGGCTCGGTCCCGAACGCCGTCTGCCCCGCCTTCACCACCAGCCACTCCTGGAAGTCGCGCTCAATCTCCGGCCACGGACGATCCAGCCGCAGGCGAAGCGCCTCGGGATTGATCGGCTCGCCCCGGGAGGAGCCGAGCAGAAACGTGCGAAAAGCCCGAGCGCGGGCCGGATCCTCGAGCAAGAAGCGTATGAAGAAGGCGGAGAGGTCGTAGTGCAGCCGCGACCGGGGCGAGACGACGAATTGCTCCCAATCGTAAGACAGGAGGTCCGTCAGTGACGGCGCGTATCCGCCGTGCACCGCCCGCACGCTCGCCCGCAGCGATGCGGGGGCCCCCTCATAGGTAATGCGGTCGTTTTCCTCCACCCTCCGGCCGCTCCACCCCCCGTGCGACAAAGTGCCGTCGAGCGCCACGTACAGATTTGCGATCTCGTCGCTCAGTCCCTCATCCAGCCACGGCGGTAGGGCCGGTCCGAGGGACCGTCGATTCATTAAGTGGGCGATTTCGTGCACCAGGGTCGATACGACCTCGTGATCCGGCCGAGGTCCGACCGTCAGCGCCGCCACGCCCCGCGACGCGTGGCCGGTCGCCGGCAGACCGGCGAGCCCTTCCAGCCGCTGCAGCTCCTCGAGGTCCTGCTGTCGCTGGTAGACGACGATCGCTCCACGGGCGTTCCCCATGAGGTCGAGGCCATAGCGATCCCGATAAAACGGCTCGAGACCCCGCAGCACCCGCGCCAGCTTGTCGAGCAGGTCCGCATCCCAGGAATCGGTATAGACGCGGTAGCCGGCCCAGCGAAACTCTTGAACATCCTCGCTCAGCAGCGCCAACGCCTTGTGCAGGCGATCCGGATCCGGGTCCCGGGGCGGCAGCGGTAGCACCGGGTCCGGATCCGAGCCGAGGGGCGGCACGTCGTCGCGGTACCCCGGCATGTGCACCCAGCCCTCCTGCCCGACGTACCAGACGCGGAACCAATCCCCCCGTCGCTCCAAGCGCGCCAGGTTAGTGATCGCGTCCAAACGCCGGATCGGCGCCGCCCGACTCGACGGCGACTCCAAAATCTGGGTGCCCTCGAGCACCCATAAAAACTCCGGCACGCCTTTCCACGGCGGCCCCGCCCGCGTGATCTGGACCTCTGTCAGGTGCAGCGGCTCCGAAACCTCTGGCTCCTTCGGCGCCCGAGGCGGCAGGTTAGCCCGCCGAAACTCCGTCAGATAGGGTCCGATCCCCGGCAGCCACTCCCCCCAGCGAACCGGCGCCGAGTGGGGATGGTGCGAAATCCAAGCGACGCCGCCGAGGATGGCGAGGACCACGCAGACCAGGACAAAAGGCACATAGCGATTCACACTACCGGTATACGAACCGCAGGCCATCCCCGTCAAGTACCGAGTGACGGGCGGCCTCGCCATCGCCCAGAGTCGACGACAGACCGCCAGAACCAAGAAATCGGCTCCACCGACAGTTCCCAGGAAAAAATCCGGAACCGCGATAGTCTTGCTAACTACCCAGGGTTTTAAGAACCTCTTGAGTCATGCATGGGAGATTGGATGTTTCATAGAGCACTTCTCGTCGCCGCCTTCGCGTCCCTACTCGGCCCGACCGTCCCCACGTCGGCCGATTCCGCCTACGTCTGCGGTCACACCCAAGCCGAGTGCGAAGAAAGCGCCTCGCCCACCGCAGCCTTCCCGAGCTGCACCAGCCGCACCTTCTGCAGCGGCGACGGCTGCATGCGCCTGTGCAGCACCTCCCAGGCGCCCGACTACGACCCCCGCACCTTCGTCTTCGCCGCCCGCGCCGACGACCTCGACACCATCACGTCGACCTTCAAGTCGCCCACCGTCGCCCTGCTCGCCTCCCGCAGCATCCACTACAGCCACGCCGGCCCAACCACCGGCAGCGTGACCACTAAGACTGGCGACACCTACCGCTTCACCGGCGACGTTTTCTTCACCCCCGACGGCGAGCTCGAGGCGACCTACGAAGTGCTCGAACACCCGCGACTCCACCGAGTGACCGTCGAGCACCGCCCGAAGAGCGACACCTTCTCCATCGAAGTCGCGTCCCTCGACGGCACGGCTCAGTCTGAGAGCTTCGACGTCAAGCGATAGCGTCGCTGCGCCATCTGCCGAAGGACGGCTGAGCAAGCTGCTGTGGTCTTCCGATACCCTCTAGGCAACCGGAGGAATATCAGTGGGAGACGAGGTTCTTATCGGAAAAGAAGCCGAGCCCGAAGACGGCGGAGAAAGTGAAAGGAATAACGAGCTCGTGGCGCTGCGGGCCGAGCTGTCCGAGCTGCGTACCCAGCTCGACGAGCGCGCGAAAGACCCGGCCCGGGTGGAGACGTTCTTCGTCGGTCTCGCGGTCGCCCTCGCCCCGGGTGTTGCGCTGGCCTTCATGGGCATCGACTGGCTTGCGGACAACGTCACCTC
>JBCDKB010000577.1:0-5191 GCA_038747035.1 Acidobacteriota bacterium
CGAAGTCGGCGACGGACGGGATGCCGAACACGCGGGAGATGGCAAGGCCCGCCGGGGCGCTGGTCTCTCCGGCCTGGTCTACGCTCTTCTTCCAGTCGATATAGAGGTATTCCGGGTCGAGGTCGAGGCGGCGGGTTTCCCCCGAGTCAAATCCGATCGCGAAGCCGATCCAGTCGTTGTCGGTGGCGGTGCCGACCGAGATCTCGGCGACGATCCGGTGCTGGAAGACGTCGAATGGGCTGTGGAGGAACGTCGGCGACGGCGTATTGCCGAGCTGGGTCGCCTGGGTGCCCATCCGCTGCCACAACGGACCCGAGGAGCCCGGAGCGGCTTCGTAAGACTCTTGGAACCAGTCGTCGAGCAGCAGGGGACTGCCCTGGGCGTGGGCCGGCACGAGGCCCGAGAGGAGACCCGCGCCGGTCAAGGCGACGGCGAGGCATATCTGACGGAAAATATTATTTTTCATGGGGTATCTGCTTTGAAGTGAAGTTCGTTCGAAGTGACGGCGAACCGTTCGCCGTCGACTCGAGAACTCTATGGAGCCGCCTCCTTCACAGTCTTCAAAGCCCCCTCAAAGACTCCTCAAAACCTTTTAAAACGCCCACGCCTCCCAGGCCCCGAGTCTTGCGGGCCCCGGTTACGAACTAGCCGGTTAGCCGGCCGGCGGGATCAACCCGCGGGATGCGGCAGGCCGTGGCGGTCAAGCAGCCCGTCGAAGCGGGGGTCGCCGCGCAGACCGTCAAACGCGGGCCACACGCCGATGAAGGCGCCGAACCGGGAGCGGTCCTCGAGCCCCACTTCAAGCGCTTCGAGGGCCTCCCCGTGGTCGCCGAGGGCCGCTAGAACCAAAGCCCGGTAGCTGGCTCCACCGTCGGGCCGCTCCCCCATCGCCGCGAGCATCTGCCGCGCTTCGTCGTGCTCCCCCGCCCGCGCCAGGCAGTAGCCGAGGCCGGCGCGGGCGAAGTTGCTGTCCAGCAGCCCTAAGGCTTCGCGGGCCGCCGCGATCGCGTCCCCATGGTCGCCGAGCGCGCTATGGCACATGCAGAGGCCGAAGTGGGCGTAGCCGAAGCCCGGCGCCACCTCGAGCACGCCGCGCAGGTGCTCACGCGACTCTTCGAATCGGCGGGCGAAATACATGATCAGCCCGAGGTCCGAGCTGATCACCAGCGACAGGGGATCGAGGCGCTGCGCGTCGACGGCGAGCTCGATAGCTTCGTCGTGCCGGCCGAGGGCCGACAGTAAAAAGGCGTACCAGTGGTGGGCCGTGGCGTAGTTCGCGTCGAGCTCCAAAGCGCGGAGGAATCCCCGTTCGGCGGCGGCCCAATCGCGGGAGTAGACAAAGTCCGTATAGGCGTGGGAGGTGTGGGCCTCGGCGAGCCCTTCCTCGAGCTGCAGCGCCCGGCGCGCCGCTTCCCGCGCCTGTCGGAACGCGTCGAGGGGGCGCGCGGAGCCGTAGAACGGCAGCAGGATCAGGGCGTCGGCGAGTCCGGAGTAGGCGCGGCCGAAAGTCGGGTCGAGCGCCACCGCCCGCCGGAAGAGGTCGATCGCCTGCTGGAGATCGCCGGCGGTCCGCCGATTCCAGGTGTAGCGCCCCCGGACGTAGAAGCGGTGGGCCTCCAGGTTCTGGGCCGGCCGCCGGCTGAGGCCCGACGCCTCCCGCCGAGTCAGGCGCAGGCGCAGGCGATCGACCAGGTCCCGGGCGATGCCGTCCTGGGCGGCGAAGAGGTCCCCGTAGGCGCCGCCCAGGCTCTCCGCCCACAGCGGCACGCCCCGGCCGACGTGGATCAGCTGGACCGTGACCCGCAGATTTTTCCCCGAGCGCTGGATACTGCCTTCGAGCACGCCGTCGACCCCGAGCTCGCGACCAACCTCAGCGGCGTCCAAATTGTCCTCGTCGACGTAGCGAAGGATCGCGCTCGTCGGTCGGACGCTCAGCTGGCGGACATTCGACAGGCTGGTGATGATGGCGTCCGCCATGCCAAGGCCGAGGAAGAAGGTCTCCTCGTCGTCAGCGAGGCGCCGGAAAGGCAGCACCGCCAAGTCCCGCGGCGGCGCGGCTTCCTCCGTTTTGGCCCCAATCTTCGCTTCCGGGTCGGCCCTCATCGCCTCGACGTTGCCTTCGAATCGATAGCCCCGACGCGGCAACGTCTTGATCCATGGCCGCCCGTCGCGCTGGCCGAGGACCTTGCGCAGCAGATAAATATTCTGGCTCAAGGTCGCTTCGCTGACGAAGCTATCGGGCCAGACCCGCTCGAGCAGCTCTTCTTTGGAGAGCACGTGGCCGGCCCTTTGGACCAGGGCGTAGAGCGTCTCGAAGGCCTTCGGCGTCAGCGAAACGGGCTCGCCGTGACGGAGCAGGAGCTGGTTCCCGACGTCGATCTGAAAATCGCCAAAGCGCAGAGCCTCCAGGGGCGAACGATCCGGGTTCACATCATCCGGACGCACATCAGCCGGAGGCAAATCATCCAGGGGCTTCGTCATCTGGACGGATCTTACCCGCTGGACGTCCAGAGTCCGAGTCGCCCCGCGGCGCCGATGATCTCTAGGCCAGAGGATTGAAAAGTCTGTGAAGTCGCCTTGAAGACTCAAGTATCTGCCCGCTGCGATGCTCTCTTCACCGCACGGCGCCGCGGCCCCGGCCCACGACGCCGATCGTTTAAACACCCATAGATCCCGATTGGAAATAGCCATGAAACTCAAAGCACCATACGTCTCCACGGCCCTCCTTTTGATCCTCGCCTCCGCGGCCTTCTTCTTCATCTCGCCCGACGCCGCCCAGGCGAACTCCGTCTCGGTGAGCCTGAACTGCCCCATCCTCGGCGGCACCTGCGAGGTCTTCCCGGAAATCGCCGGCGCCCAATACTTCTACCGAGCCCAAGGCAACGCCTTCATCTCCAGCCCGACGCCTGTCACCTCGCCAGTCGCCACGGTCGGCTGCCTGCCCCTGCTCGAGCAAACCGGCCAAGTGACGGTGACGGTCGTCGCGCCGGGCGGACAGTCCACGACCCTCTCCAGCCGCGTCTGCCCGGGTCGGCCCGGCCCGACCTCCCCGTTCTGATCCGAGCGATCTTCTTCAAGTCTCAAAACGGCTTGCCCCGGCAGGCCAAGCACCCCCGCCGTCGCGACCCGTCGACGGCGGCCTTTTTTTATTTTAAGGGGCCTGCACCTACAGCACCTACCGAGCGAGCGTCGGCACCGCGATGATTTCACGTGAGGAAGCCGTGGAAGACTGTTAGCGTCTCGCCACCTCAAGGCATCCGGTTCAACCAGCCGGGGCCCCAAACGAGAAGTCGTATATTCTTACTTCTAGCTCCACCCTGACCAGAATCACTCAAGGTCCTTCGAGACTATCTCTAGACCCGACACGGCAACTGAAACCCGTGATTCCCGACCCGCAGACTTAACATAAAAATCCATATTGAGACTAAACTCTCTCCCGTCAATAACTGCTAGATTCGACCTACCCATCAGCTCAACACTTGCCCGATGCCTAGCCATCGGGTTGACGATGGTGAATTCCGAGCCAAATTTAGACCTACCAACCAAACCGTGTGTTCGATGCGCGTAGCTAGGCTCGCCGAATTCATTGATCGCAACGATAGTTGCCTGCTCAACCCAAACGTGCAGCAACTTGTCGGTCTTATTCTCGATTACAAGCGGCGCAAGAAGTCTCTTCCCACCATCTAGGCTCTTCAAAGATCCGAAGTCGACTCTGAACTTGCTGCTGTCAAACGGCGTCGTTGAACTGCGCCTCGATCTATTACTTTCAGATGAGGAATTTCCTGAAGCCCCACTTGCGCTGGTTCCCTCCGCTAAACCTACCTTCAAGAGTTCTGCAATGGGTTGCGTCTTGGCAATATTTCCTCGCACAGAACCAATCACCCTTGCGGTATTCACATCAAGAATCTTAGCCGCAATTCGCACAGTGTCGCCAAGCGGCGTGATTGTACCCGTGACTAATGCTTCGACCCCTGCAAGCTCTCCCAATTCCCTTACGGAGCTAGGATCAATTAAACCCCTGGTAGAAAGTTTGTGCTCTTCAAGCACGGTCCTTAGATGGGTCCGATCAATGATCTCAAATTGGAGATCCGAATTCGCCAAAGCCGAAGAGAATTCCTCAGCTAGGAATCTGCCAAGCTCGGTGATGTCTCCTTGAAGATCTGAGAAATCTACAACAGCCACCGCCTTTTTGCCCTCTGCCGAGATGCTTAGAGCAAGCTCCCCTGAGAGCACCTCTACTTGTTGTTCATAGGCCTGAACAGGATTCAAAAGTAGAGCTATCTCACCCAGGCAGAACAAGCTCATCAAAAATAAGACTCGTATTCCTCGAAAAGCCATCAAACCTCCACTACGGACGACCGAGGGCGGCGTCCTCCCAATTTTGAAACTAGCGCCGAGCCGACACCAGGCCGATTGCGGCCCGGCCCTCTAGAGTCGGAGCATTCGAAAATCTCTCGCAATCATACTCCGGCAGTCTCCAGATTCCTCCTAGCCACAGCCACGACCGCCGCCTCACTCGCTTCAAGCCGAGCTAGCGTGTAACAAAGCCGATGGGCTTGGCGTAGTGATGGCGACTACAGCACCAGCCCCGATGCCCCCGAGGGTCCGCGAGCTCGAGAAAGACCTCTGTCTCGATCCAAGGCCCGTCACCCGCTCTCGTACGCTAGATCGGAGAACAACCTTGTCGTCTATCTTCCAAGCCCTCCGCCTCGCCGTCAGGCGCCTTAGAAAGAATCGCGGTTCAAACGTCGTCGCCGTGCTCACTATGGCCTTGGGCATCGGGTTGACGGCGGCCACGTATACCTTGATCGATGTGATGCTCTTCCAGGGCCTGCCCTTCGAAGACGAGAAGAGCCTGGTTCGCCTCAGCTCCTCCCAGCTCCAGGACGGCATCGACGAGCTTCCGGTCTCCGGACCCGACTTCGCCGTCTGGATCGAGCAGCAGGAGGCCTTCGAGGGCCTGGCCGGCTTCCACCTCGGCACCATGAACCTCTCGGACGCCGCGGAGCTGCCGGAACGCTATTCTGGAGCGTGGATCTCTACGAACTTCCTCGACCTGCTGCGTCTACAGCCCGCCCTGGGACGCGGCTTCCGTCCGGAGGACGCCGAACCCGGGGCCGACTCGGTCGCGCTGATCGGCCACCGCATCTGGGCGCAGCGATACGGCGCCGACCCGGGCGTCATCGGTCGC
>JBCDKB010000578.1:0-5188 GCA_038747035.1 Acidobacteriota bacterium
GGCGTCGAGTCGCTGACCTTCCCACCACAGGGCGAGCGCGGCGGCGGCGACGTCTCGGGGTAAGGATTCGCGGCGCACGTCGAGCCCCGCGATGCGCTCCGGACTCCGCACCTCGACGCGGACGGCCGGGGCCTTCAGCGTGGGCGTGCCCCGCAGCAGCTCCCGCAGGATGAGCAGCACGGCGAGTCCCAGGGCGAGCCAAAGCAGGGCCTCGATAAAGAACGCCGCGCCCCCGAGAAGTCCCGCCAAGATCCCCGCAGACCGAGGACTGGAAGGCTCTCGGTCCTGGAACCAATCGAGATCGCTGCGCAGCTGCCAGCGCTCGATCTCGACTTCGGTGCGCAATTCGTCGCGCGCCATCACCTCGCTGACTACCTCGGAAGGTGTCTTCGCCTCGGTGTCCTCGTCGATCTGGGCGTCGACCGCCGGGCTAAAAAAGGAGCCGATAAGGGATAGCGCGATGGCCAAGATCACCGCGGCCGGCGTGCTGGGGTCGGCTCGACGGGCCTTGCGCTGGATCCCCCGGACGCGGCGGGCCATCGAGCGGAAAGCGATCTCGAGGTCCCACCCTTCGAGGTCCGTGCGGCGGCTCAGGTAGAGGCAGAAGCCGCAGGCGGTGTAGATCGGGTCGACCGCGATGATCGCCAGGGCCCACAGGCCGTAGAGACCTTTAGCCGCCCACGGCGCTTGGCCGGACTGGAGCTTCTCAGACAGCAGGTTCCAGTCGATGCCAAACCAGGGCGGCGTCAGCACGATGATCGCCGCGAGTGCGGCCGCCGCGAGGCCGAGGCCGAAGCACCAAAAAACCAGGCCGATCCACGACGACGCATCGCTGGACCGGCTCGCCAGCACCTGCAGGCGCTTTCGCCGCTCGGCGCCGGTCGAACGTTCGAGGGACGTCACCGGCATGTGGAAAGAGCGGTTGGGATCGAAGCGTCGCCAGGTGATGTCGGCGAAGAATCGCGGCCACTCCCGCGGCGCTTCTTGGATCACTTGACTCCGCGGCGGGGCGTCGCCGAAGACGGTCCGGGAAAGCACGCGCAGCGTGGTGGCTTCGAAGAGCGGCAGGAGCCACCAGAAAATGACCAGGCCCCAGCCCCCGAAGGCGAGGATCAAGACCGCGGCCGCCGGCAGCGTGAACGTCAACCAGGCGCCGTAGACGGACGGTGCCCAGGCGCGGACCATGGCGAACCCCAGGTCCACCGCCTCCCAGTCGGTGCGCGGCCGGAGTCGTACGGCCAGTCGGTCAAGGTTCAACGGTTGGATCCCCACGGTCTCGGAAGCGACCTTCGCGACCGCGTCCTGCGAGGCCGAGGTAGAGGAAGACCGCCGCCCAGGCCAGGGCGCCGGAGGCGTACTTACCCGCCGGGGGTATCCACGCACTCGATGACCAAAAGGCTTCGATCACCGCGGCGATGACCAACATCACGGTGACGCCGCCGATGAGGTATGCGCAATCGCCTCCGGCCCGCCGGAGGGCTTCGCCGCGGGAGTAGCGCCCCGGGGCGATCACCGCGCCCCCGAGCCTGAGGCCGGCGACGCCGGCGAGCACGATCGCGGTCAGTTCAAAGGCGCCGTGGGTGATCACGAAGCTGGTGAGGTTGACCGCCGATTCGGCGTGCACCATGTGGGCCATGAGCCCGCCGAGGAAGAGGCCGTTGAAGACGAGAATAAAAAGCGTCCCCAGGCCGGCGAAGAGCCCGGAGGCGAAGGTGCGAAAAGCGATCGAGATGTTGTTGTAGATATAGAACCCGAACATCGCGAAGTCCGCCGCCGCGCCCCGCTCCTCGGTATCGCGCGTGCGGTACATCGACTCGTACTCGGCGACCTGCTCGGGGGAGACGAGGGAGTAAATGGCGTCCGGCTCCGCCAGCACCAGACCACCCATGGCCAAGGTCGGGAGGTCGAAAAGCGCGGTGGCCAGCCAAAAAAGACCGGCGCGGGCCCGCACCAGGGCGGGGAAGTCGAAGAGCAGATTCGCCGCCCGCCGCCAGTGCCACGGGCGCTTGCCGTAGAGCTGGCGATAGCCGCGGAGCGCAATGTCGTGCAGACGCTGCTCGAGGCCGGCGCCGTAGTGGCGCTGGCGCACCAGGGAAAGGTGGTGGCAAACGCGGCGGTAAAGCGTCGGCAGCTCGGCGAGCTCGACGTCCCACTCCGTCCGACTCTCGAGCTTTTCGAGCACGGATTCCGCCCGCCGCCAAGTGGCCTCGTTGTGGGCGACGAAGAGGTCTTGGTTCATGCGCTGACCTCCGGCGCGCCCGTGGCCGTCGGCGGTTCCCCGGCCGCGGCGGCCGCTTCGGGGGGAAGTCGGTCGGCCGGGGCGGCGGGGGCGACCCGGGGCGGCGGCGCCGGCAGTTCCGCCCGCCCGAGCGTCCAGTTGGCGATGCCCACCAGTCGGCGCACGGCCGGGACGCCGGTGACGCCGGTGAGCGGATAGAGGTAGCCGGCGAGCTCTTGCGCCCTGGCCGCGTTCCAGCGGGGCAGGCGGGACGCGTAGTCCACCAGCCGCCGCCGCTCCTCGCTGGTGAGCGCGACCGGCGGCACGACCGGATTCTCAGGGGGTACCGGGTCCGCCTCGGCGTGGTGTCGACGGTGAATCACCAGGGTCCCCGCCGCCAAGTCGCCGAGTCGGCGAAAGTCTCGGTCAACGCTCATCGTGATCAATCCGGCGGCGTTGGCGAACGGCAAAAAGTCGGCGGTCCTCAATAAGTTTCTCAGCACCGACGCCATAGGGGTGACGGGCGTCCCGTCGTCCATCACCACCTGGAGGCCCATGCGGCTTTTGCCGGGGGTCGAACCGTCGCGGAAAACCTCGAAGTAGACCGAGTAGAACCAGGTCAGCAAGAACGCCACCAGGAGGTAGAGCCCGGTGCCGACGGTGCCCAACAAGGCGACGATCACGCCGATCACGGTTTGGCAAAGGAGCACGATGAAAGTGTCGAAGAGCCAGGCCATCATCCGGATCGGCGGTCCGGCGACGGGGAAGGTAAGCGTCACGCCTTCGGGAGTTTCGCGCTCTTGCCGGGTATCGAGGCTCATCCCCGACCCCCGGGCCCGTGCGGGCTAGGGAGTTGGAGCCGGCACGGCGGCGCGGGGCGAAGGGCTTTTTTCATGGCATTCCAGGAGGCGCGTAAGGCTTTCACAAGAAGTGTTCGTCGGCAACGGGTTAAAACCTCACGTTCAGGGCGTGAATAGACCGAAGGTATCTTCGTAGTATCGATGTGATATCATCTTGGTATCGAGATGATGTTGCGGCACGGCGCGCGATCCATGGCGCCACCTCGACGGTCCCTGTGGATCCGCCGAGCTGCTTGGCACCCACTCTCTACTCTGTGAAGGAAGACATGATGCATCTCGAAGAAAAAGCAAAATCACTCCATGGTTTGATGATGCTCATCCTCGGTATCTTCGCCGGTTTCGCGGCGCTGGCGGCGCTGATCGGCTTCGCGCAAACCAAGAGCGCTCCATGGATACTGAGCTGCTTGGGGCTCGTCGTCTTTTGCGTCTTGGCCCTGGCGGGGCTCTATACGGTGCAGCCGAACCAGGCCCGCGTTCTCCAGCTCTTCGGCGCCTACCGCGGCAGCGACCGGATCGCCGGGCTTCGCTGGGCCAATCCGTTCTATACAAAGGCCAAGATTTCGCTGCGCACGCGGAATTTCGAGACCGGTAAGCTGAAAGTAAACGATAGCTCCGGCAATCCGGTGGAGATCGCAGCGGTCATCGTGTGGCGGGTGGTGGACTCGGCTGAAGCCATCTTCAACGTCGAAGACTTCGGTAATTACGTCGAAGTGCAAAGTGAAGCGGCGCTGCGCTCCCTCGCCACCGGCTTTCCGTACGATGCCCACGAAGAGGGCGAACAGTCGCTATCCGGCGATACCGGCGAAATTTCGGACCAGCTGTGCGTCGAAGTGCAGCAGCGGCTCGAGAAGGCCGGAATCGAAGTGATCGAGACCCGGATCAGCCACCTGGCCTACGCCCCCGAGATCGCCGCCGCCATGTTGCAGCGCCAGCAGGCGAGCGCCGTGGTGGCGGCTCGTCAGAAGATCGTCGAAGGCGCCGTCGGCATGGTCGAAGATGCGCTCGACGCCATCGCCGAAAAAGACGTGGTTCCCCTCGACGATGAACGCAAAGCGTCGATGGTGAGCAACCTGCTGGTGGTGCTGTGCAGCGACCGCCATACTCAGCCGGTGATCAATACCGGATCGATCTACACCTAAGTTCGATCGAAAGTCCGATCGAAAGTCCGGTCGAAACCACGTTCGAGCCAACCCAAGATCTGAGAAAACCTGCCCGAGCTTGAAAAATGCCGTCACGCAAGTCCTATCCACTCCGCCTCGACCCGAAGGTCTACGTCCAGCTTCGCCGCTGGGCCGACGATGAGTTGCGGAGCGTCAATGGGCAGATCGAGTTTTTGATCAAGCGTGCGCTGAAGCAAGCCGGGCGGTGGCCGCCTCCGGACGGCGGCGGCGGTCCTGGGGCGGCCGGCGGTGACGGCGGAGGCCGGGACGACGATAGCGGCTAGTTCGGCCGTGGCCGGGCGTCGGCGACGGCGACGACGGGCCATCGAGTAGAGTCGCCCCCATGGCGCTCTACCACCGCCTCGACCCGCTGTGGTCACGCTTTCCGTGGCCGGACCGTCCGGTCATCGCCGAAGCCCAATTCGGCCCGGTGCGACGGTTTCGCCTGTGCCGCAGCTATTTCGGGCGGCGCATGATGGCGACCCACTGCTACGTCCTGGGTGACACCTTCATCGATACGGGTTTCCCGTCTGCTTCGGGGGCCCTGCTCGATATCGCCCGCCGCTTCGGCGTTCGCCGGGTGGCTCTGACGCACCACCACGAAGACCACGCCGGCGGCGTCGCGGCGCTGGCCGGCGCCGGCCTCGAGGTGTCGGCGGGGGAGTTGACCTGTCGGCTTCTAGCCCACGACCTGCCGTTGCCCTTCTATCAGCACCTGGCCTGGGGGCGGACGCGGCCGATTCAGATTGAGCCGGATCGCTCGGAGACGGTGCGACTGGGTGATTATGAAGCCCAGGTCCTGCCCGCGCCGGGTCATGCCGTGGACCAGCGCGTTTTCTACGTCGCCGAGCAGGGGTGGCTCTTCTCCGGCGACGTCTTCATCCACGAACGGGTCAAGGTCTTCCGCCGGGACGAAGAATTCGCCGCGACCGTGGGGACCCTCGAACGCC
>JBCDKB010000579.1:0-5168 GCA_038747035.1 Acidobacteriota bacterium
ATCGTTTCTACCCTCAAGCATCTGCACGGCGAGCGCAGCCATTACGACGCGCTCTTCGAAAAGGTCGGGCTCGATAAGGCCAAGGAAGACATCGCCAAGACCTGGCAAAAGGCCGATCGGCTCGAGCAGCTGATGGCATTCGACATCGGGTCGATCGTGGCGATGAAGGACAAAGGGGCCGGGCGCATCACGGAAGTCAATATGGCGCTCGAGAGCTTCAAGGTCGACTTCGAAGGCGGCCTGGAGCTGCGGGTTGGCTTCGGCGGCGCCGCGAAGCTTCTCAAGCCGCTACCGCCGGGGCATATCCTGCGTCGCAAGCTCGAAGATCCGGAGACGCTGAAGAAGCTGCGCGACAAGGATGCCAGCGGGCTCCTGCGCCTGGTGCTCGAGGGCGAGGACCGCTCCCTCCAGGGCGCCGAGATCAAGCAGATCCTGAAGGGCATCGTGTCGCCCCAGAAGTGGAATAGCTTCTGGAATCAGGCGCGCAAGCATCCCCAGGTGCTGGCGGATCCCAAGAATAAAAGGGCTTACCTGTGGGTCGCCTCGAGCGAGGACGCCCACGGCGCGGTGTGGGAAGCCTTCGGGCGCGCCAAGGTCCGCGACCAGATGACGCTGCTCAAGCGCGACGCCGAGCGCGACGAGGGGCTCAAGAAGCGCATGTCCGTCGCCCTCTGGCAACGCGCCCAGGACGTGCTCGAGAAGGACCCGGGCCTGGCCTGCGAGATCTACTACTACCTCGAGCGCAGCGGCGTGACGCCGCCCAGCGACGTGCCGTGGCGCCCTTCAGCGCTGGTCGCCAAACACGAAGACCTGCGTCCGCTGCTGGCCTCGATCCGAGATCGCGGCATCCGCGAGACCGTCTACGCGCTGGTGCGCCGCGAGCGCGACGACTGGACCGAGGTCTTTGCCCAGCTCATGTGGCTCGAGACCGATTCGCGGGCCCTCGACGGCCTCGCCGAAGCCCTCGAAGGCATGGCCAAAGAGCGCTTCGACAGCTTCTATGACCAGCTGGTCAGCCAGCCCCACCGCGCCGCCGCCGCCTTCACCTGGCTGATCGAGCGGGCGGCCAACCGGGCGGACTGGATGTCGCGCAACCCGACCCGCTTGATGCAGCAGCTTTTCTTTGCGCTCACCCACCCGGACTTCGCGTCCTACCGGGCGGCGCGCCTGGTGCCGCTCACCGAGTCCGGCGGCACGCTGCCGCGTCTGATCGACCACCTCGACGCCGACCAGGCCGTGTCGGCCATCGAAGCGATGAAGAAGACCCCGGCGCTCGAGGACTATCAACGTGAGCCGCTGATCACCGCCGTGCAGCTGCGCTTCCCGGACCTTCACAAGGAAAAGGAAGTGGGGCTCTATGCGACGGAGGCTTCGATCGCGGAGAAGCGGGCCGAGCTGAAAAACCTGGCCGAGGTCGAGCTGCCTGAAAACCGGGAAGCGATTGAGTCGGCCCGCGAGCTGGGCGATCTGCGGGAGAACTTCGAATATCATGCGGCCCGACGTCGCCACGAGTACCTGTCGGCGCGGGCGACCAAGCTCGATACCGACCTGCGCAAGGTTCGGCTCATCGACCCGAAAGCCGTGCGCGGCGACGAGGTGGCCATCGGTTCGACGGTTCAATTCAGCGCGGCTGAAGGCGCCGGTGAGGCGACCTTCCACATCCTCGGACCCTGGGAAAGCGACCCGGACCGCAACATCCTCTCGAACGAGTCCGACCTGGCGAAACGGCTGCTCGGCTGCAAGATCGGCGACGCGGTGGAGCTGCCGACCGGCAGCTTCACGGTGTCGGCCATCGAGCCTTTTTCCGGCGCTTCGTAGGCTCCGGTCCGGGCAGCTCAGGCGGTTCCGGCCAGGCGGTCTCGGTCATCGGTCTCAGCCAGGAGGCGATTGAGGTCGGGGTGCTCCGCGCCCCGGCGCTTCGTCGTGTGAACGGCGAGCGAGGGAGTGCGAGGTCGCGGTGCCTCAGCGGAGGCGGAAATAGATGAGCAGCACCGAGACGAAGAGGGCCAGGACGCCGACAATCGTCACGTTCAGGAAGAGACCGATCTTGGAGAGGGTCTGCGAACGCTTCGACCGGACGCCGAGCCAGCCGAAGAAAATCCCGGCGGTGGCGACGGCCGCCATCGCCAAGACCATTTCGCCGGGACGGAACCAGTGGTGCGTCGGATGCCACGGTAAGTATCGGGCTGCCCTGTAGAACGGAAGACTGAAGAGTCCGAGGGCGATCGAGAGCAGCCCCCAGCTCGGCGTCAGCTCGATCACGGCGTATTCCGAGTCGGCGACCACGACGTCGCCGGCATCGGCGGGTTTCTTGGCGTCGCCCTTGAGCCACTCAAACATGCGGAGCCCTCGGTGGAGACCCGCCTGGCTTCTCTATGCTGCGCGGCGACGGCATGCTTTAGTCCTCCGGGCGTTCGCCGGCGGGCGCCATTTTGACCAACCGCGGAAAGAACCGAGCGAGGGGCTCGACGAGGTCGTCCTGGGCCGCCATCACCGCGTCGATATCGCGGTAAGCCATCGGCACCTCGTCGAGGCCCGCCGACAGCACTTCAACGCGCCGCTCGCGGAGTAGCTTCTTGGTTTCCGACCAGGTGAAGGACTCCTTGGCTTTCTTGCGGCTCATCACCCGGCCGGCGCCGTGGGAGGCGGAGCTGAGGGATGCCTGGGAACCGCGGCCGCGGACGATATAGGCCGGGCTCGCCATCGACCCCGGGATGATGCCGAGGTCACCGAGGCCCGCCGGCGTGGCGCCTTTGCGGTGGACCACGACCTGCTCGCCGTCGTGCTCTTCGAGCCAGGCGAAATTGTGGTGATTCTCGACGTCGAGCAGGACCTTAGAGCCGAGGGCCTTGGCGATGTGGCGGTGGATCACGGCGTGATTGGCCGCCGCGTAGCGCCCCATGAGATTCATCGCCCGCCAGTACTCCTGGCCGACTTCATCGTCGAGGTCGAGCCAGGCGAGGTGGAAGAGCTCTTTAGGCAGGTCGCGGTGCCGGGCCTGGGCGAGCTTGCTGTAGTGGCCGCAGACCTGCGCCCCCGTGCCGCGACTGCCGCTGTGGGAAAGCAGGGCCAGGTAGCGTCCGGGCTCGAGGTCGATGGAGGTCATGGCCTCGGCCTCGGCCTTGCCCCGGGCGCGCCCGGGGCCGCGGGGCACGGCGGCCGCGTCAGCCGCCGGATCGGGGAAGACCTCGAGCTCGCCGAATTCCACGAAGTGATTGCCGCTGCCGCTGGTGCCGAGCTGCTTCCACGCCTTGTCTTTGAGCCTTTGGGTCACCGGCGACACGGACCAGTCGTCGTCGAGCACGTCGTGCTGGCGCCGGTCCCTGAACTCGGCGCCGATGCCGAAGCGCGTTTCGCGCTCGAGCGTCTTGGCCAGCCGATCCCGCTGCCCGTCAAGGGCGTGGGCCGGCAGGTCGAGCACGGTGAGTTTCATGCGGCAGGCGATATCGACGCCGACGGCGTATGGGATGACGGCGCCGCGGGTGGCGAGCACGCCGCCGATCGGCAGGCCGTAGCCGAGGTGTGCGTCCGGCATGAGGGCGCCGCGGGCGGCGACCGGCAATCGGCAGGCGTTCTGCATCTGCTGGATCGCCTTCTGGTCGATGTCGTGGCCCCATTGCTGATAGGTCGCCGGGACCTTCCGCGGCACGTAGCGGCCTTCCGTACGGTCCTGGACCGCCACCTTGCGGGCGAGGTCCGCGAAGTGGGGATCCTTCAGGAAACGCTCCGGATTCTCGCTCAGGGCTTGGAGCCGCTGCCGGAGGGCAGCCTTCTTGAGGCCTTCTTGCGGGGCTTTCTTGACGCCCTCGATGGCGAGGTCGACAAATTCCCGACTTCCGAAGCCGAGTTTGATCAATTCTTTGCGCTTCATGCGAAGATTCTCACACACTCCGCGGCGGCGTCCCAAAGGCGATCGCGGCGGAGCCGGCCAGGTTTTTAATGCTATGATGCCATCATGCCCCCCGAGATTCCTGTTGGATGCTGAGATCCCTGTCGGATAGAGGATTCCCTTGCCTGAAGCCCTGCGCCTCTTTGTTGTGTACGCAGCCACCTGCGGCATTTGCCTGTGGCTTGCCCATCGATTCCTAGGGAAAATCCGCGGCCCGATCGCCGCGGTGCTCCTGCTCCTGCCGCTGGTGAGCACCGCCGCCGCCTTCTGGCAGGGAGGGTTTTACGGTGCGCTCAATCTCTCGTACAACACCGCACCCCTGCACGCCCACGCCGAAGAGCTGCCGCACTACGGCGAGTACAGCAACGGACCCCTAGCGGACCAGATCTTCCAGGTCGTGCCGTGGCGCAAGGCCGTGCGCGAGCTGGTGAAGAACGGACACGCGCCGTTCTTGAATCGATTTTCGAGCGGCGGAGATCCGCTGCTCGGCGGTTCGCAGCCCGCTCCCTTTGATCCGAAGGTTTGGATCGGATTCCTGCTGCCGCTGGCCTCTGCGGTGACTTTCGCCTGCGCCTTCGTTTTCTTCCAGGCCGCGTTCTTCACCTTCCTACTGGCGAGGGATTTGGGCGCCAGCGACTTGGCGGCGGTCTTCGCCGGCGCAATCTTTATGACCTGCGGCTTCCTGGACTTCTACATCACGTGGTCGCTGGTGTCCGTGGTGGTGACCGCGCCATTCCTGCTTCTGGGACTGCGCTGGATCGCCCGCGGTGACCGCCGCGGCCCGGCGGTGGCCTTCATCGCTTGGGCGCTGGCCCTAGTCGGCGGGCATCCGGAGTCGGTCCTGCACGTGACGGTGCTCGGCGGGCTCTTTTTCTTGACCGAGCTCCCCAAGTCTCCGGACGTCAAGCGCGCTGTGCTGACGGCCGTCGCGGTCGGTCTTTTGGTCTTTGCGCTCGCGGCGCCGGTCGTTTTTCCTTTCATCGAAGCGCTGCCCCAAACCACTGATCAAGGACGGAAAGAAGAAAGCCATCTTCCTGGATGTCATGAAGGGATCAGCAGATAATCTTGAGAAACAGTTGGTATTGGAAAGAGCCGGTTGGGATTGTTACCGCTTACAGGCCCTCGAATGGGTACTTTCCGAGGAGACAAGTATGGAAAAATTATCGCAATGGGTAAATAGATGATCCTCAACCGAAAGGCGCATTTATTCGTAAAATATAACTGGAACGGTAATATGAACCGTGCAACCCCCACAATCTAGTGGGGGTCTATTCTTTTG
>JBCDKB010000580.1:0-5153 GCA_038747035.1 Acidobacteriota bacterium
CGAATATGCCTGCGCCTATGGTCCGACTCGCACAAGACTTACTTCAGCAGACGCTCCAGCGTTCGTTGCGACGGGATGAATGGAAACGTTGGCACCGCCGTTTTATCCAGTCGTCCAAGACGCCGGTGCCAGGCCGGTAGGCGGCTTCAACCGGCCGGATCCGTTCCTCCGTAGATCCCAGCCATAAACGGATCCTCATCCTCTTCAGCGGCGTTCGGGACTTCGCCGCCGAATACGTCCGCTATCAGGGACTCGAACCAGAGGGAAATGTCGTGCCAGAGACTGGCGCCAGTTTCGGCAGCAGGATCGCCGTAAGAGGCCCCTGGTATGACGAGGGCAAGAATCAGAATCAGTAGGCATGATGTTTTCATGTCGCAGTCCTCTCTAAGTGCACCACTGCCGGCACCATGCCGGTGGTGGCTTCGTTAGCTGCGAGTATGAAGTGTAGACACTATGTCACCAAGGATTGCGGATCCCGCAAGATGGAGCCATAGCGTCGACGGGTGACTTGCCAGGTAGACAAATTGGCCCCACGAAGTCACTGCGCTTGCTCATCTTGGAGTCGTTCCGCACACTGCGCCCCGTCACTGCTTTGCACGCTGTCTGGCAGGGGCAGGATCCCTGCCCTGGGTGATTTGTAACCCCTGCTCACTGCCAGGCAGCGTGGAGAGCGGTGGCCTCACCGCTTCAGGTGCGGCTGGACACCGCATCGCTCCTTCGGCGTTCCCGAGCCCCGCAGCCCCCAAAGCGGGGCGCTTTTTTTAAAGGACGACCTATGCAGGCCAGTGAAGCTCTCGCGGAGCTGCTCATCATTCGGCTGGCGCTACTTGAAATTCAGCGTCAGCTCTTCCGTATCGACCACCACCTTGAGGGCAACTTCGGTGCCAATACGGACCGACCCCTGGATGAAGAGGCGCGTATCCGAAGCGCCGCGAGCCTGGCTTTGGACGAACTTGTCCATGTGTTGAAGCCGATTGAGCGCATTACCGGCGGCGAGGACACCGGGGTCATAGAGCTCGAGGACGGCGTCCGTTCTTCGCTGCTCGAAGCGGCCATCGGACAGGCCCCGGCGGAGGATAGATGACGGCCGCCGGGTCGTGACGGGGCGATCGGATGCAAGCCGCCTCGACGGTCGCTGAGTGGTACTGGATGCTGAACGTAGCGGGTACTGAGTCGGAGTCGGGCCGGCCGGTCGGCGGGTCGAACACGGCCGGGGCGGGCCACGATATGCCTCGGCGCGGTGGTGGCGAGCTCGGCAAACGCTATTCGCTGCAAATCAACGATCGCCCGGGCTGTGTGTGTTCCCTTTGCCCAGCTCGAACGGGGGAAGGGCCGGTGGGCTACTTTGGAACGGAGCCCATCTGCGACCGCTGCCTGGATGCCGCCGAGCCTGACCTGAGTGCGCTGTTGGCGCTCAACGCCATCGCGCGCCTCTATGTGCAGCTGAACGCCCGAGATTCAGGTCAAGCCGACTCCTTCCTGCGGCCGCTGCTGGCCGAGTTCGGTAGGGCCACCGAACACTGGGGGCCTCCGCGCCTTATTTGGGATCCGCTAAATACCCCGCCTGTGGAGTGAAAAGACGTCCCCGGGTCTGACCGTCTGCCGACGGAGATCCGGTCACGGCACGGTGGCGCCCCAGGCGCCGGCGTCGCCGCTCTCGAATCCGTCTTGGAAGACCAGGGCCGTCGGACCGGCGGTGCGGGCGGGCGGCAGGACCACCGGCCGGACGCCGTCGTCGACGGTGACTTCGAAGCGGTCGGCTTCCACGGCGCCCGCGAGCTCGATCTCGTAGACGCCGCCGCCCACGTCCACGGCGGCGCCGATCGACGCGACGCCGGCGGAGCCCGGAGCGTGTGCGGCGGTGACCGACGTGATCGGCGCGGTCGCCGCGAGCCCCCGCCAGTCCCGGAGCTGGATGCGCATGACCGGCGCGGCGTCGAAGCGGTACTCGACGTCGGAGGCGATGGCGTCGGGGCGGCCTTCGAGCGCTGTTCTTTCGATGTCGAATTGGTCGCGCAGCTGGAACACCGCATCGGGGTCGCCGCTCGACGCGTTGGCGACGTTGAGCGTCAGGAAGTAGTCGCCGTCGGCGCAGCCCGAGGCGTTGCAGGCGGTATCGTCGGTGTCGCCGTAGCGGGTGATGATGAAGTAGCCGACGTCGGCGGTCTTGGTGAAACTCGGCGGCGGCGAGCCGCAGCCGGTGATCGAGGCCGGGCAGGAGCAGCGTCCGTCTCCGCCCATCAACCGCGCCGCTTCCATCGCGGCCATCACCTTGGCCGGCAGGTCGCCCGGGGTGTCGCGCAGGGCCGCCTCCGCCATCTCAACGACCGGACGCCCGGTCAAGATATTGCCTTGGATGGCGTAGTGGAGGGTGCCGAGGCTGCCGGTGAGACCGGAGGAGTGGGCGAAGGTGGAGCCGCCGGAGAATGTGGCGGCTTCGCCGAGCGCGGTGGCGATGCCGTTTTGATGGTTGGCGCTCCCGGAAACGGCGATCAGCTGGTCCATGATCGTCGACGCGGCGGTGCCGTTTAGAAAGCCGTCGGCCATGATCTGTCGGCGCTGGCCCGAGCCGTCGACGAAGGACTGGGCGGCGCCGGCGCCGCGCCCGACGATGATGGCGGGTGAAAGCGCCGCCAGGTCGATGCCGGTGACGCAGGTCGCCGAGCTGATCGCCACCTCCTGGGTCTCGCTGTCGACGGCGACGATCGACCAGGTGGCGTCGGCCGGCGCCGCGAGGCCGAGGCCGAGGGCGAGCGCTGCGGCAAAGAGCGGGCGGCGGTAGGAAAGGGCGGACGGCTCAAGCATGGTGGTGGCTCCTGGATGCTGGATCTGTAGGGGAGGGAGTAGGCGGGCGCAGCGGACGGGGTCCGTTGTAGAACGCGAGTTTCAGGGGCGAGACCGCAGGGCCTCCCGCCGTCGACGGGGCCCGGGGGGGCGCGATGAGGGAATGCGAGGGCGCGCTGCGCCTTCCTGCGATGAAGCCATGACGCTGACCTTAATTTGTGAAGGAAGACCTATGAAATCGTCGACGACATTGCTCATGACCCTGCTGACGCTAGCGTGGCTACTGCCGGGCTCTGCCGCCGCGGAGCTTTCGCGGGCGGATCGGAAAGTCATCAAGAAAGTACTCAAGGCGGACACGCTCTACATGCGTACGGACGCGCCGTGCATCACCGGACGACATGACTTCGGTCAATTCGTGCGGCCGCTGGTCAAGGTTTCGACGCGGGCGGTCGATATCGCCGATGGGCAAACGCTGCACGTGGGGCTCTTTCATACCTCTTCGACCTACTGGGGCATTCGCATCAATGACCCGGTCGAATTTGACGAGCTGCACTACGACTCCGACGAAGCGACCGTCGAGATCGAGCTGGAAGGCGTCGAGGGCGCCAAGGGCGAAAAGACGATCATCGCCCTCGTCGGGATCCGCACGCTGCATGATTTTGAGCGCGCCTTCGAGCTGGCTTTCTCACGCCGCCCGCTGCAAGAGCACCACGACGATTGGCCGGGGGACGTCAAAGAAGCCATCGCCGACCGCCACTTCCTCGACGGCATGACGAAGCGGCAGGCGTTCTATATCTCCGGGGAGCCCCAGCACGTCGAGGTCGAGGAGATCGACGGTAAGGTCCACGAGACCTGGCTCCTGCGCACTGACCGCGGTATGAAGACGGAGTTCGTGATCACCTTCCGTCGGAAGCACTCCACCCTGCCGGCGAAGATTTACTTCGTGGACGGTCGGCTGGTGGGCGCCCAGGGAAAGTCCGTCGCCCTCAGCCTGGACGACTGACGGGTCCTGGCCACGGGGGCTAGACGTCGAGGGCGCTGAGGAATCGGATGTGCAGAGGCGCTTCGAGCAGGGCATCCATGGCCTTGAGCGCGCCGGATTCCTCTCGCCACTTGAGGTAGCTCTGGTAGTGATCCTTCGAGTCCCATGACTCGACGGCGACCACCGTCCTGCCGTCCTCTTCGAGGTAGACATCGATGCTGCGGCAGCCCTCCGCCCGGCGGGTTCCGGGCAGTCCCCGGGCGAGGCCCTGGATCATGGTGTCGGTGTGCTCGGGTCGAGTTCGGGCTTCGACGAGAACGAGAACGGGCATGGAAGGTCCTTTCGAGATCGAGGGGGCGTGGATGACTAGGGTGACAGAATCGCGCCATGAGACAAGCACTCGTGCACGTGGCTCTGGTGGTGAGGGACTACGATGAGGCCATCGAGTTTTTCACGCAGAAGCTCAGGTTCACCCTCGTCGAGGATATCTACCAGCCGGAACAGGACAAGCGTTGGGTGGTCGTCGCCCCACCCGGCTCCGGAGGCTGCACCCTGCTCTTAGCCCGGGCCTCGAAGCCGGTGCAGGAGCCTTTCATCGGCGACCAGGCCGGTGGCCGGGTCTTTCTCTTCCTCGCCACCGATGATTTCTGGCGGGACTACCGCGAGATGGTCGAGCGCGGCATCCGATTTGTGCGGCCGCCCGCGCAGCAGCCCTACGGCACCGTGGCCGTCTTTGAGGATCTCTACGGCAACCGCTGGGATTTGATCGAGTACGCCGAAGGACACGTGCACGAGACTCGGCGCTGAAAGCGCTTGTGGGATTTGGATTCAAAAAAATCAAAAAATATTCACCGACCTCTATCAAACGGCCTTCCGAGTCACCCTAGGGGAGCAAGTCCCCCCCACCAGCCCCGATACCGGGGCGTCCGGCATCTCCTGGATCCCCTGGAGTGTCGTCTTGTGACTCGAGCGAGAGCTCGAAAAACGGAGGCATCGTGAAGAAGCTTTTTTGTATCCTGTTGATGATGAGTCTGCTGGCCGTCCCGGCCTTCGCCAATGAAATGATGCGGAATACCGAGAAGGCGAACCCGCTCGCCAAGATCCACCCGGATCTGCTTGAGCAGCTCGGCCAAGACGCCGCCAGCAAGGCCCTCGACGGCCAGGCGGCGCCGATCTACCGCGTGATCATCGAGCTCGAGAACCGCCAGTTCAAGAGCCAAGACGCGATGACACGGGCCTTCGCCAACCGCGCCCTGGAGCAGGACATGCGCGCGGACATCGCCAACATGCAGCGCAGCGTGGTGCGCTCGATGCGCGCCGAGAAGAGCCGCGCCGGCGCCAACTTCCAGATCTGGAATCTCTACAAGTCGACCTACGCCTTCTCCGC
>JBCDKB010000581.1:0-5136 GCA_038747035.1 Acidobacteriota bacterium
CACCGTGCCGCCGGAACCGCACGCCTTCTTGAGCTCGCCCCCCAGCTTGGCCAGCTCCGCCGGCTCCAGATCGAGGCCCGTCACCACCGTCACGCCTTTGCCCTTGCGCCCCCGGGTTTGACGCCACACGCGGACGATGCCGTCGTCCGGGACTCCGAGCGGTGCGTTCGAGCCCTTACCGCCCTTTTTGCCGCCGCGATGCTTGGGCTTGGGGCGCGTCTGACCGCCCGATTCCGTCGGCTGGTCGGTGGAATAGACGAGGCGCGAAGACTTCTGGCGGGACATGGCGCAGATTCTCCCACAGTCGCGCCGACGCGGTCCGTAGGCCCGTTGACGAGAGGCCCGGTTAGGCCCCCGGCGCCTCCGCGTCCACCCGCTCGAGCACCTGTAGGAAAGGCACGGCGCCGAGGCAACCGAAAAGCTCGTGCCGGCTAAGCTTGGCGCGGGTGAGCTTGGGCGAGGTCAGGCCGACGAGGAAGCGCGTAAAAGCCCGCGGCGGCGCTAGGGCGGCTTCGCGGTTCCGGAGCGCGCCGGCGCGGGCCCAGAGCGCGTCGTCAATCTCGGCGGGGATCACCTCCGGCAGCGGTTCGGCGCCGCCGTCGAGACACCAGGAGCAGTGGCCGCACTCGCCGTCGAGCTCTTCGCCGAAGTGGCGACTCAAATAGCGCCAGCGGCAGTCGTCGAGACTCGTGAGCTCGAGGACCTGGTCGAGACGCTCGAGCTCCCGGGACTCGAGGGCCAGAGCGCGGTCGTAGAGCTCGGAAGCCAGCGCCCCGGGATCTTCCGGCCGACGCAGCACCCGGTAGGCGTGGCGGACGCCGGACGGCTTCAGGGTTAGCAGCTGCTGTTCGGCGAGGAAATCAAGGGCCGAAACCAGCCGCGCCCGCGGCTGGTTGAGGCGCTCGGACGCGGCCTCGAGATCGATGTCGAACCAGGTCCTCGCCTTCTTCGCCTGCCGGAAGAGATCCCGCAGGAAATCGCGGCGCTCGCCTTCGAAGCGCCCGAGGATTTCTGCCGACGGCGCGCTGGGCTGGAAACGGTAGACCGAGTAGGTCGGCGTTCCGGCTTCGATCCAGCCGCCGAGCTCGAGGTACGTCAAGAGCGTGCGCACGACCAAAATCCGCAAGTCGCACCCGGCCGACAGTCCGTTGAGGTTCAAAGAAAGGGCGTCGTCGCCGCCGCCGAAGATGGCGTCCACCAGCGCCTGGACCGCGCCCCGGTCCGGGGTGTCGCCGTGGGCGAAGTTCCGCAAGACGTCGAGGTCCGCCGGATTGGCCAGCACTTCGCAAATCGAGATCTCACCGTCGCGGCCTGCGCGGCCGATTTCCTGGGCATAGTTCTCGAGGCTCTTCGGCAGGTTGTAGTGGTAGACCGAGCGGATATTGCTCTTGTCGATACCCATGCCAAAGGCGATCGTGGCGACGACGATCGCGTCGTCCGAGGCGAGGAAATTCTCTTGGATGCGCTCCCGCTCCTCCGATTCGAGCCCGGCGTGGTAGGGGGCCGCCTGAAATCCGGCGGCGCGCAGCCGTTCAGCCACGGCGACAGCCGTTTTTTGCAGCGTCACGTAGACGATGGCGGCCCCCGACTCCCGTCCCCCGAGGCGCTCGACGAGGGCGGCGTCGCGATCCTCGGCCGTGACCGGCGTGGTGAGCAGCGCCAAATTCGGCCGGTAGAAGCCGGTGCGCACGGCGTGTTCCGGGGCGATGTCGAAGCCCCTGCGGATATCGTCGAGGACCTGCGGCGGCGCGGTCGCGGTCAGCGCCAGGACGCGCTCGACGCCGAAGCGTTCGGCGTATCCTGCGAGCTTCAGGTAGTCCGGGCGGAAGTTGTGGCCCCACTCTGAAATGCAGTGCGCCTCGTCGACGGCGAGCAGCGAGAGGCGCTGCTGTGCCATCGTGGCCCTGAAACGTTCGTTATTGAAGCGCTCCGGAGCGGTGTAGAGCAGCTTCAGCTCGCCCGAGCGCAGCTGCGCCATCACCCGGCGGTAGCCGTCGGCGTCGAGGGACGAATCGAGCCGCGCCGCCGCGATTCCCCGGGCTTGCAGGGCGTCGATCTGATCTTTCATCAAAGCGATCAGCGGCGAGACCACCAGGGTCAAACCCGGCAGCTCCAACGCCGTCAGCTGGTAGCACAGCGACTTGCCGCCGCCGGTCGGGAAGACCGCCGCCGCGGAGTGTCCGTGGAGCAGGTGGCCGATCACCTCTTCCTGGCCCGGCTTGAAGTGCTCGAAGGCGAAATGCTCGGCCAGGGCGGCCTGAAGATCGATCGACGACATAGGGCGTCTCCGCGCGGCGACTCGGCCGGCCTACCGACGCAGCAGCGCCATCGCTTCGACCTGGTGCGTCTGCGGCATCATGTCGATCGGCCGGACGGAAACGAGCCGGAAGCCATTCGCCACCAGGCGGTCGAGGTCGCGACTCAAGGTCTTCGGTTCGCAAGATAGATAGATCAACTTCTTGGCCGGCGAGAGCGCCAAAGCGTCGAGGACTTCTTCCTTCGCACCGGCGCGGGAGGGGTTCAGAATCACCGCGTCAGCTTCGGCGGCGGCGACTGCCTTGAGCGAGCGTTCGACCGGCTTCGGCACCACCGACACGTGGCGGAGGCCGTAGCGCTTGATCGTCGACCGGGCATCCGCGACGGAACTCCGCACGCCTTCAATGGCGGTGACCCGACGGAACCGGCGGGCCAGCGCCAGACCGTGGGTGCCGACGCCGGAGTAGAGATCGAGCAGCGAGTCCCCCCGCCCGAGGAAGCTCCCCATCTGGTCCTGGATCTCCTCGAGCATCGAGAAGTTGACTTGAAAAAAGGAGTTGGCCGAAACCCGCAGCTCCATCTCCGCCACCTCGACGAACACTTCCCGGGCGCCCCACTGGTGCTCGATCGGCCCGCGGATCACCTGCGGACCGCCGCTGGGATTCAAGTTCACGGAAATACCGTTGACCCAGCGACACGCTTTGCGCACGGCGTCGAGGGGCAGTTTCGGCATCTCCCGGCTGCGGATGACCAAGGTCAGGTGCTGCCGCCGGGGCTCGGTGCCGCAGCGCAGGTCGATATGGCGCAGCTCGCGCGGGAAGCGCGGCCCCGACCGGAGCAAAGACCGCAGCGCCACGACCGTCTCAGCCAGCTCGGGCTCGAGCACCTGGCACTCCGGCGCATCGACGATATTGCGGGTCCCCGAACCGAAGTAGCCGAGCTTCGTCGGGTCAAACTTCGACATGCCCACCGCCATCTTGGCGCGATTTCGATAGCGCTTGATCTTCGGTGACGGCAAACACGGCAGCACCGCCGTCTTGGCGAGCGACCGGTACCGACCCAAAGCGGTGGTCAATAGGCGCTGCTTGCGCGCGAGCTGGGCGCCGTACTCGAATCCGAGTCCAGAACAGGCCCCGCACTCGTCGCCGTGTCGACAGCGAACTCGACGGTGCCGGCTGGCGTTTTCTGTTGCTTGGTAGGTCACCGCCGGAGACTACCCCAAGAATCCGGGCCGGACGTCGGGCGGCACCGCGGTCCCGGTCCTCTGTGGAGGCGTTCGCCGCCTAGGCCGTGGCGAGCAGCTCCAGGTCGTCGCCTTGGAAATTCACCAGCGTGCGGATGAATCGGAAGAGTCGGACCAAGGCCATGACGAATCCGAACCATCCCGTCGGCCAGGTGAAAGTCTTCACGACGCGGATGAGGAAAGACACCAAGCGGGTCAGGACCTGCACACTGGTGCTAAAGACGGCCGCCATGTGGGCGAAATTTCCCGTGACGTCGAGGATCGTCGCCGGATCGCGCCCCGGGTTGACCACAAGCATGTAGTCGAGGCCCGGCTCTCGGCGCATGATCACGTGATTGACGTCGGAGCCCGGCACGATGTCCTTGAGCAGAAACGAGACGGACTTCACCGTTTGCTGGGCGGCCAGCTTGACGACGGCGAAGCTCTGGAGCGCGTAGCGATAGGCGAAACGCGCCAGGTTCTTGGTCCACTCGAAGACCTTGTGGATGATTCGCCGGCCGCGGCCTATCACCGTCTTGAACCAGCGCCAGACGCGCTTAACGCCGTCCCAAATCCGACTGCCGACGCTCTGCACATGGCTCCAGACCGAGCGCTGGGAGCGCGGGCTAAGCTCCGAGATCTCCCGATAGATGGCGTCACTCTGTTCGCCGTCGGCGCGTTCCGCCTCGCGACCGATGGCTTCGAGCTCGGAGAAGAACGACAGGCGAAGCGTCTTCGACAGCCGCCGAGCCTCGGCGATTGAACGGCCGCGCGAGCGCCAGAACTGCTCGAGGGCATAAAAGAACTGAAACCGACCCCGCTGGTAAGGAAACCGGCGGGGCACCTTGAAGGCGCCGCGCCCGTTGAGCGGCAGGTCGTAGCCGAGCAGCCACAGCTCGACCCGGGCCACCGAGACGAGGAACCGCCGGGCGAGTTCCTCCGCTGTCGACACGTCCGACTCCTGCGATCCGGCGAGTGAACGGACAGGAAACTTGAGGGTCGGAGAGGCGAGCGACGCCACCAGACCGTCTTGGTCAAAGAGCGCGGCGAGGGTCTCCGGTTCCAATCGGGACGGCAGCCGGTTTTCGGTGAAGCGCAGCCGCCACAAGAGCTCGGTGAAGAGCTCGAGCCCGGGTTCGAGCTTCTCGATGCCGCGGAGGCGTCGACTGCCGAAGCAGCCGAGTACAAATAGGCGCAACCGCGCCGCCCGGAAAAGAACCGGCTGGACTTCCGGGCGGGTCCAGCGGGCGACGTCGAGGGGCGTCTCGAAATCCACGAGCTCCTGCAGGGCCGTCCATGACTCCGCGCCGACCCAGCGATCGACCGTCAGGCCGGCCTCCGTTTGAAACTCGGCGATCGCGCGCTCAAGCCTGCCGTCGAGTCGGCGGCGCTTATTGTCCCGCCGCAGGTAGCCGAGCAAGAAAAGCCGAGTGCGGATCGTGACAATCCGCGACGCCAGCAGCTGCTCTTTCTGCACTTCACCGCTGTGCCCGGGTAGGGCCGGCAAGACGCCGTCCCGATCCGCGCGGTCAACGAGCACCGTCATGTCGTCAACGCGCGAATGGATGTCGGGCAGCGCCTCGAAGTCAGGGAGGCGGAAGTCCGGGAGCTGAATATCCGGTTCGGCGGGCATGACGCTCGACTACTTGATGCCGAGC
>JBCDKB010000582.1:0-5125 GCA_038747035.1 Acidobacteriota bacterium
GAACAGATTCACGCCGGGAGCTGGCCCCACAATCCCCCCCTCGCCCATCGAACCCTGACGATGGCTGGTTTCGCCCACAGTCGGATCGGAAACCTCGTGGATGCGGAGCAATCCTTCAAGCTCGCGCTTCGCCAGGTTGAGTCCATCCACGGTGCCGAGCAACCGCAAGCCATTCGACCTTCGATGTACCTCGCCCTGGTTTATATGCAGGAAAGCCGCTGGGAAGAAGCCGAGGCCCGGCTGAACGAGGCTTTCCGAATCCGGCAGAACAGAACGCATTTCATCGATGCCAGAGCGACCGGCAGTCTCTTGGGCCTCCGGGCCAATCTTTCATATTCCCGAGGGCGGTTTGAGGAGGCCGAGCGCCGCTATCAGGACCTACTCGACTTTCAAAGCTCGCAGATCGGCCCTATGGCTCCTGAGATGGTCGGCAGCTACAACGCCCTGGGGGCCATTGCAGTTCAAACGAAACGGTTCGACGTCGCCGCCGAGCGCTTTCAGAAAGCCATCGCTATTGGCAAGGAGACAAACCAAGACTCACTGCAGACGGCGGACGCTTGGAACAATTTCGGCGTCGTCCGCTATCGTCAAGGGCGACTCGAGGAGGCCCTCGAGTGCTATCGGGAGGCCCTCGAGCTGAAGAATCAGATCCTGGGACCCGGCAGCGCCAGCGCGGCCACCACGATTGCCAACATCGCAGATACCCACGTGGAGCTTGGCCGCTTGGAGGAGGCGGAGGCGCTCTATCTCGAGGCGATCGCGATCATCGGAGAAGGCAATGCCGCCCTCAAAGGCGGCAACGCGAATCGAGGCTACGCCGTGCTCCTAGCCCTGACGGATCGTCCAGACGCCGCCGAGCATCGTTTCAAGAAGGCGCTGGATATCTGGGCGGGTCTCGAAGCCGACCATCCGGAGCTGATTCGCACCCGCAGGGAGTACGCCGATTTCCTCCGCGACCAGGGCCGTCGGGCTGAAGCCGAGGAGGTCTTATCGAAGATTCCCGAGTCCGCGTCTGACTGACGTGGATGCGGACGGTTCCGGGACGGACTGCGGGGGTTGCTAAATTTCGTCGCGTTATACTTCGTCGGGTCCCCTCTTCTGGTTTCGTCCAGATCATCTTTTTTCCCCTGATCTTGCCCCGCTGCCCGACGATCCCGAAGGAGTGCTATGCCACCGTTTCGCCATTTTGCCGCCGCCCTTCTCGCCCTCCTGACGGTCGCGCCGGCCGTCGCCCAGCTGCCGCCGCCGGTGGCGCCGCCGGGCAATCCGCTGACGGTGGACAAGGCGAACCTCGGCAAGCTGCTTTTCTGGGATGAGCAGCTCTCTTCGACGCGGACCATCTCGTGCGGCACGTGCCATATCCCGTCCGCCGGCGGCGCGGATCCTCGCTCGCTGACCTCGCCGCTGGCGATCCACCCGGGCGTGGACGGCACATTCGGTAACGCCGACGATATTTTCGGCTCCCCCGGCGTGCCGCGCAATGACGTGAACGGCCTGTATCTCTTCACGACCCATTTCGGCCTGACGGAGCAGCCCACGGACCGGCGGGCGATGTCGACGATCAACGCCGGCTATTCGGACACGCTGTTCTGGGACGGTCGCGCCGGCGATGAATTTGTCGACCCGGTCACCATGGCCACGATCCTTCCGAGCGGCGCCGCCCTCGAGTCTCAAGCCCTCGGGCCGCTCACCAGCGACGTCGAGATGGGACACGTCAATCGGGCGCTCTCTGAAGTGATCACCCGCATCGGAGAGATCAGTCCGCTCGACCTCTCCCAGGACGTACCCTTGGCGCTGCTCAAGTGGATCGACGGTCGCAGCTACGCGGAGCTCTTCGAAGCCGCCTTCGGCAGCCCCGGAGTCACGCCGCCGCGGGTGGCGATGGCGATCGCGTCCTACGAACGCACCCAGTTCACCGATCAAACCGACTGGGACACGTTCCTCATGACCGGCGGCGGCTTCACTCCCCAGCAAGAGCGGGGCAATACGATCTTTGTCCGCGAGCGCTGCAACCGCTGCCACGCCTTCGAGCTGACGAGCGACAACCTCTTCCACTACACAGGCGTCCGCCCCCACGCGGACGACGAGGGCCGATTTGGCGTCACCGGTCTTGAAGACGACCGCGGCCGCATGCGCACCCCGAGCCTTCGCAATCTGCCGCTGCGCGCGCCCTATATGCACAACGGGCGCTTCGAGACGATCCGCGACGTGGTCGAGTTCTACAACCGCGGCGGCGACTTCGATGAGGTCAATAAGGACGGCCGCGTCCGCGAGCTTTTCCTGACGGAGCAAGAGAAGGATGACCTGGTCCATTTCTTAACCACGGCTTTCGTCGACGACCGCTTGATCAACGAAGAGGCTCCGTTTGACCGCCCGGGTCTCTTCACCGAAAGCGGCCGCCTACCGCAGGTTTCGGATACCGGCGGCGTGGCCGGCTCCGGCGGCATCGTGCCGCGGCCGGTCGCCCTCGAGCCGGCGATCCTCGGCAACCCGAGCTTCACCGTCGGCCTCTTCGACGGCCTCGGCGGCGCTTCGGCGACGCTGGTGATCAGCGAGACCGACCCGGGCCTGACCCTCCCCGGCGCCGGCGACTTCGCTTTTGAGACCGTGACCCTCCAAGGCACCGGCCCGGGCGGCGGATTCACCAGCGTCAGCCTGAACATTCCGACGAATACCGGGCTTGAGGGCAAGCGCCACTTCGGACGCTGGTACGTCACAGACGCGGGCGGCGGCGGCGCCGTCGCCGTGTCGCCGGTCTTCGAGTTCACCTTCTGGGGCGGGCTCGGCGCGATCTTCGTCGACGACTTCGAATCCGGCGATCTCAGCCACTGGACGGCCGTCGTTCAATTGCCGTAGGCCCATATCGGATCGAAAAGTCCTTCCCGTGCGGAAGGCCCCCAGGCGGCGACGGCCCAGTCCGCTCGCCGCTTTGCTGCGCCAAACCGGGACTTTCTTCGGCCTTGGCTTTTTATGCTGCACCAAAATATGCTATTTTCTCATTTAAATGATCACCTGAGAGGGCCCCATGAACCGACCCACCCCATTCTTGCCGACCGTCGCTTGCAGCCTCGTCGCGACGTTCCTGTCCATCGCCCCCGTCCACGCCGGATTCTTGCCCGGCTACTACCAGAACGGCGTCACGCAGTCCGTGACAGCTTTCGCCACTTTCGATGACGGCGCCGGCGAACGCCTCTATGCGGCGGGCAGCTTTCAAATCGCCGGGGAGGTCCCGGTGCGGGGCATCGCCTCCTGGGACGGCGCCGGGTGGAGCGCTTTGCCGGGGGCGGACGGCGAAGTCGGTCTCGACAGCCAGGTCGAAGCCCTGCAGGTCTTCGACGACGGTTCTGGGTCGGCGCTCTATATCGGCGGCTTCTTCAGGTCCGCCGGCGGCCTCGATACGGAACGGATCGTCCGCTGGGATGGGACGACCTGGAGCGACGTCGGCGGCGGGCTGACCGGTCCGGTCTATGACCTGGCGATTTTCGACGACGGCTCCGGGTCTGCGCTCTTCGCCGCCGGCTACTTCCCAGGGGCCGAGGGCGGCGCCGAAGCCTCGATCCTCGAGCGCTGGGACGGCACGGCTTGGTCGACCGTCGCCACCGCATCCCACGCCTCCGGCTTTGTGCCCCGGGGCCGCGCCCTCGTCGTGCATGATGACGGCTCTGGCCCCGGGCTTTTCCTCGGCGGCCTCTTTACGGATATCGGCGACGACACGGTCAACGGCCTGGCCCGCTGGGACGGGACCGCCTGGTCCGCCGTGGGCGTCGGCGGCGCCGTCGGTATCGGCGGCGAGGTGCGCGCTTTGGCGTCCTATAGCCCCGACCAGACGCCCGAAGTCCTCTACGTGGGCGGCCTGCTGTCCTCCGCAGGAGGTCAACCCGCCTCGAGAATCGCGCGCTGGAACGGCGCCGCCTGGTCGACTTTGCCCGCCGGACCGGATCAACCCGAGGGACCGGTGATCACTTTGGACACCTTCGACTTCGGAAACGGTCCGCGGCTGCTCGCCGGAGCCATGGATGGGTCTACGGGGACCGGCACCGGCAACTACTTCACCACCTTCGACGGAGCGTCCTGGTCCGTGCCTGTCACCGTCCAGCCGGACAGCGCGGTCCGCGCCTTCGGCCGGTTCGACGGGCCGGGCGGCGACACGCTGTGGGTCGGCGGTTTCTTCCAACGCGCCGACGACGTGCCGATCAGCCACCTGGCGACGGTCGAAAACGGCGCCCTCACCCCCATCAACCCCAGGCCCCGCGGCGGCGTGACCCCGCGGATCGACGCCCTCGCCTTCTTCGACGCCGGTGACGGCCAGGGTCCGCAGCTCTACGCCGCCGCCCCTGAAATCGCCGGCGACGCCGTCGTCGACGGGCTCGCACGCCGCACCGACGCCGGCTGGACTTCTGTGGTCGACGCCTTCGACCGGCGACCGGAGTCCGGCATCTCTCAGCTGATCTCCTTCAACGACGGCACGGGCGACGCCCTCTACGCCGCCGGCGCCCCCCTGGTCGACCCCGTCAACGGTTCCCGGGTCTTGCGCTGGGACGGGTCGGAGTGGAGTGAGCTGCCCGTGATCACCGGCCTCTTTTACGCCCTCGCCGCCTACGACGCCGGCGCGGGCCCCGAGCTCTACGCCTCCGGCGAGATGCAGCTCCCGGGAACCGGCGAGATCGTGCGCCTAGCGCGCTTCTCCGGCGGCGCCTGGACGCCGCTGCTCACCACCCTGGACATAGACGGCCGGATCTTCAGCCTGAAGGCCCTCGGCCCTTTTCTTTATATCGGCGGTGCGTTCGAACAGCTCTTAGGCACGGAGGTGTGGTCCGCGGCCCGCTGGGACGGATCAGCGTGGACGGGATTCGGAGAACTGCAAGCCTTCCCCGGCAGCTCCGGGGTCCGCGTCCAGGACTTTGAGCTCTTCGACGACGGCTCCGGTGAGGCCCTCTACATCACGGGGGCGTTCGACCGCGCCAGCGGCTTTGAGGCGAGGAATATCGCCCGCTGGGATGACGTCCTCGACCGCTGGGAGCCGCTGGCGGTCGACCTCCAGGACGACGGCACGGCGCTGCTCGCCGTGCCGTCGGAGCACGGCAATTCGCTCTTCGCCGCCGGCGGCTTCGCCCTCGCCCTCAAC
>JBCDKB010000583.1:0-5121 GCA_038747035.1 Acidobacteriota bacterium
GATGCATATCATATGTGCATATTCTATGCACTCGAGACTATCGAGATCGGAAGCCGACGGGCGGTGGTAATGTCAGGGAAACTAGGCATGCCGGGCCTCGCGTCGGCCGGCAAGGGGATAGATATGGGCCTCTTTGACTTCTTCAGAAGGAAAAAGCCGCAGCCGAACCCGGATGACGAGTTCGACCGGGAGCTCGAGGAGGCGCTGGGGGCCCTCGACGAGGAAGACGAGGGACCGACCCCCGCCTACGTTTTCGCCCACTATGCGCTGCGTCAGATCGCCTTGGACGATCCCTTGCAGTTCTTGGCGATCGTCGCGTCGCCGGAGGCCGAAGAGTTCATCGGCGCGGTCCTCGAAGACGTTGAGGAGCAGGTCGGAGGCAAGATCGGCTTTGACGCCGCGGCGGTGACGATCCACCTCGGCCGTGCGAAGCGGTTCCCCTGCGCGGTGATCGAGCTGCCGGAGCCCAAGGAGTCGCCGGAAGCTTTCATGGTCGCCCTCGTCGCGCTCTTTGATCCGGAGAACGGACCGCCGCCGGACTCGATCGAAGGACGCTTCTTCACCTTGGAGAAGGGGGCGTCCTTCGACGGCGAGTCCTGGAATGTGCTCGCCGAATGGACCGCGGACGGCGGCCACTCGAATTTCGGCGCCGGCCCGGCGCCTGAGCTCGGTCCGTTCGTGGCGGCGATCAGCGAGAAGATCGAGCTCGAATCGGCGCCGGCCAACTAGGGCTGGCGCGGACGCGGCGCCGGGCTGAACGGGCCCGACGCCGGCTAACGGGGCCTACTCGACGCGGATCGTCACCGTGACCAGACGCGACGGCGTGCCGTTGCCCGAGCTGCGGGCGAAGTAGGTAAAGCTATCGACGCCGGTGAAGCCCGCCGGCGGCTGGTATTCAAAAGCGCCCCAGGGCGCCACGCCTCCGTAGAGAGATTGGTACAGGCCCACCAGCTGGCCGTGCTCGGGCTGGGTGGCGACGAACGCGGCGAGATCGAAGCCGTTGGAATCGTCGTTCGCGAGTACGTTGCCGGCGAAGAGGGCGTCCGGGGCGGCGGTGAAGACGTCGTCGCGGGCGAAGGGGGCGGGTTCGGCGCCCAACGGCGCGAGCAGCCACCGCTGGCTGTCGTCGTCGGGGAGGGCGGGCTCGGCGACCACGGCGTCACCGGCTTGGGCGCCGGCGGCGCTCACCAGATAGCCGGTGTAGCGGCTGCGGATCTCAACGCTGCCGCCGTCTTCGGTCGGCAGCAGGTCAAAACGCTGCCAGTCGAGATCGTTGAGGCGGTAGAGGGTCGCCAGGGTGCCGGCGGCGCCGGGATCCCAGGTTTCCATGAACGCGCCGGCGCCGGGGTCGAGCAAGGACTGCAGGTTGAACCGGAAGAAGTCGCCGCTCGCCTGCGGACGCCACTGCTGCCCCGCGAAGCTACCGTTGGCCCCGAGCTCCAGGGCGGTGCGGTTCGCACTCGCCGGCGTTTCGATGGAGAGCGCCGGATCGGCGGCGCTCGAGATGCGGACATCGCCGACCACCACGGTCACCGTAGCGATGCCGGAGACCTCGCCGTTGTTGAAGACCCGGTAGCCGAAGACGTCGATGCCGGTGAAGCCGGGATCCGGCTGGTACTCAAACGTGCCCCACGGCGTGATGCCGCCGTAGATCGTCTGGCCGATGCCGACGAGCTGGCCGTGGAGCGGCGCGACGGCGAGTGAAGAGCCGGGGTCGAAGAAGGCGCCGGGGATGCCTTGGCGGTCGTTCCACAGCACGTTGCTCGAGACGTTGGTGTCGACGGCGGTGGCGACGACGTCGTCGGCGGCGAGCGGAGCATTGTCGCCGACCTGGATCTCCACCGTGGCGATTCGCGACGGCGTGCCGCCGCCGGAGTTGAGCACGTAATAGGTGAAGCGATCGATGCCCCGGAATCCCGGGGCGGGGCGGTATTGGAAAAAGCCCCAGGGCGCGATGCCGTCGTAGATCGTTTGGCCGATGCCGACGAGCTCGCCGTGTTCGGGGCGGGAGGCGAGGAAGGCGAAGAAGTCAAAACTCGTGGCCACGTCGTTGGAGAGCACGTTGCCGGCGATGACGCCGTCGAGGTCCGCGGGGTCGGCGGCGACGGCGTCGTCGAAAGCGAGGGGCGGGACGACCTGGCCCGGTCCCGCGAGCAGCCATTCCTGGGCGGCGGATCCGTCCGCAGGCATGGCGCTGACGTTGGCCCCGGCGTCGAGGCCGTCGGCGGTCAGGGCGTAGCCGGTGAAGTGGGAGAGCACGCGGAAAGCGCCGCCGCCCGCCGGCTCGAGGGCGAATTGCTGCCACGGGCGATCGTTGAGGCGGTAGACGGTGGCGTCGGTGCCCGCCGAGCCGGGATCCCACGTCTCGAGGGCCGGGTCGCCGGTCGGGGCGTCGGCGACGAAGTTGAAGTCGGCGCCCTTGGTCGACGGGCGCACGGTGAAGCGCTGGCCGGCGACGTCATTTTTGTCGCCGAGCACCGCCGACGTGCGGTTGTTGAAGTCGGGCAATTCGAGGCCGAGGTCCGTGAGGCGCGGCTCACTGCCGGGTCGACTCAGAATCTGGACCGGGCCGACGACCACGAAGACGGTGGCCGCGGCGGAGGGGCCGTCGTCATCGACCAGGCGATAGGCGAAGACGTCGACGCCGGTGAAGCCGGGGGCCGGTTCGTATTCGAAGGTCCCCCACGGCGTGACGCCGCCGTAGAGGGCGCCGTCGCCGGTCAAGGAACCGTAGACCGGCTCGGCGACCAGCTCGGCCCGGGCGAGCGAGGTCGCGTCGTCATTGGCGAAGAGGTCACCGACGACGTTTGTCCCGGGTTCTGTCGGGACGACGTCGTCAACGGCGAGGGGGGCCGCCGACGCCGAAGCGGCGGTGGCGAGTACGGCGACAAGAGTGTGAAAGAGGGTATGGAAACGGCGGTGCGGACGTCGCATTGGGGGGGCTCCTGGTCCGACGGCGTCGGACGGATAAGGCACGGAGCGGCGATCGCTTGAGGGGCGAGCGCCGCAGTGGATGACGTCCAGGGGTAATAGGCAGGTGATTGTTGAAATTTAAATATAGCAAAATATCGATTCAAAATGGCAAATGGCGACCGCCGAAGGGTTCCCTGGCCCGATACGCCCCGGCGCTCCACCCTCGGAGTCCACGGCTTCCGTCCGAGCCCCCGGATTTATACAAGACTGCGATGAATGCTACGTCGGGGATAGACGTACAATGGTGAAGTCCCGTCAGCTGCCCCGTCGGTCCGCTGGCTTACTTTCCTGCACATCCACATTTGTCATCCACAAGGGAGCTGTGATGCGTTGTCTTCTGCCCCTGAGCCTCCTCGCCGCCGTGCTTCTTTCGGCCACTGCGTCTTTCGCTGACCGCGCCCCGCTGATCTCTAAAGGGCTCGAGCAGATCAAGCGCGGCCACTTTCGGGCCGCCGAGCAGACCTTCCAACAGGCCGTTGACGCCGAGGCGTCGCCCTGCGGTGAGTGCCAGCTGGGACTCGCGATGCTCTACTACCAGACGAAGGAGTACCGCAAAGGGGAGAAGGCGGCCCGGTCCGCCGTTGAGCACCTGCAAGGTCATCCCCAGCAATACCTGGCCTACGGCGAGCTCGGAAAGATCTGTTTAGAGCGGGCGGAATCAAAATCGTCCTACTACGGCTGTGCGGAAGATGCGTTCACCGCCGCCTCCGGCGCCTCGGAGAAGGCCGTGGATTCGCTCTTCTACCTCGGCGTGACCCAACTCAAGCAGGCGAAGGACGAAGCGGGGGTTACATCTCTCCGCCGATTTCTCGAGATCCATCCCCAGCACCGTCATGCGGAGACGGCCCGCTCTCTGATCGACCGACCGCTCCGTGCGCGCAAAGATCTGGTGCCGGCCTTTGACTGGCGGACGCTGCGGGGCCAAGAGCTCAGCAATGCGTCCCTCGAAGGCAAGGTCGTGCTGCTCGATTTTTGGGCGACCTGGTGCGGGCCCTGCCGAAAGGCGGTACCGGCGCTGCGCGAGATCGCCGAGAAGCACGAAGACGATCCCTTCGTCTTAGTCTCGGTGAGCGTCGACTCCAACGAGAACGCGCTTCGCGATTTCATTCGCGATCACAATATGAAGTGGCCCCAGGTCTGGGATCGCGAACGCTGGGGCGCCAAGAACCTGGGGGTCACGGGCTACCCGACCTATCTCATCTTGGGACCGGACGGCGAGATTCTCAATCGCTATAAGGGCGGGGGCGGCGGCACGGAGTCGAGGGTCCGCCGCGACGTTGCGAAGGCGGTGCGCGCGGCGAAGAAATAGGCGCCGGCTAGCCGGTCCGGCGCTGGCGCCAGCCCTTCACGAGTTTCGGGGAGTAGACCCCGACGCCGCCGCCGTGGCGTCCGTCGCCGCGTTGTGCGGGCGTTTCTCTCTCGAAGTGCCGGGCACCGGCAGAGTCGCGGCCGAGGTTGACGAGGCCGGGGCGCCGCAGCTCGCGGACGGCGTCGAGCTCGTCGGCGCTCGGCGGGTCGAGGCGGGAGAGCTTCCACTGCCGAAAGGCTTCCCGGAAAGTCGCGGCGAAGGCGGTGAACGCCGCGATCACAAAGAAGCCAAGGACGAAGACGTCGAGGTGCCGCGTGATGAAGTCGTGGAGTGCCATCGTGAGTCCGGTACGCCCCGGAGGTCGTTTTCATTCGACAAAGGCCGTTCCTGCGCACCGGAGCCACTGGGGATTTCCGTCGCGACTGAGCTCTACGGTTTGCTGAGGCTCCGACGCCCAGATGCGGGCCGGGGCAAGCCCGGCCCCTACGCCGGAAAGGAGAGCGTCGGGCTCTCTCCAAAGCTATAGCTCCCCTGTTCTCGGCGGCGCCGAGCTACCTGACTCTGGAAATGACGGGGCCTTCGCTCCCGTCATCGTGTCGCGTGATCTCTAGTTCCGGGGTATGGGAGGGGCTTGTCCCCTCCCGCGAGGCGTAGCCGAGTTTCTACGGGAGGTGGCCGTAGGCTCTTCGTGGCCACTGGGCCTCAACATGAGGCTTGGCTCCGACGCCCTGGTGCGGGCCGGGGCAAGCCCGGCCCCTACGCCGGAAAGGAGAGCGTCGGGCTCTCTCCGAAGCTATAGCTCCCCTGTTCTCGGCGGCGTCGAGCTATCTGACTCTAGA
>JBCDKB010000584.1:0-5119 GCA_038747035.1 Acidobacteriota bacterium
GCTGGTCGGGATGGCGGCCGCGGCGAGCCTCCACGGGGTCGATATCGGGGCCGCGGAGGTGGCGGATTGGACGGTCGGTCCGCTGGTCGGCGTTTCCATCGCCGCCGTGCTCCAGCGCGGACTGGCGACCCTGCACCGCGAGCAAGGGGCCGGTCTGCGCCTCGGCAGCTACCGCCTCGAGGAGAAGCTCGGAGAGGGGGGCATGGGGGAAGTGTGGCGGGCGATCCACCCCCTCCTCGCCCGAAAAGCGGCCGTGAAGGTCATCCGCCCTACCCTGATCGACAAGGATCAACACCACTCGGAGCGACGCTTCGAGCGCGAGGCGCGGGCGATCGCCGCCCTCGAGTCGCCACATACCGTGCGGGTCTACGACTTCGGCATCACCGCCGAGGGACGTCGATTTCTCGCCATGGAGCTGCTCGACGGCTTCGACCTCCACGCTTTAGTGAAGCGATTCGGCCCGCAGCCGTCCGACCGCGCGGTGGCGATCACGATCCAGGTCTGCCACTCCCTCGCGGAAGCCCATGCCGTCGGCTTGGTGCACCGCGACATCAAGCCCGCCAACATCATGCTCTGCCGCCGGGGCGCCGATGTCGACCACGTCAAAGTCCTCGATTTCGGCAGCGTCGGCCGGCGCACGCCGTCGGAAGTGGATCCACAGCTGACCGGGGAGCACACGCTACTCGGCACGCCGGCCTACCTCGCCCCGGAAGCCCTGCAGGGTCCGGGGGCGGCAGTAGGCAAGACCGACATTTACGGCCTGGGCTGCGTCGCGTACTGGCTGCTGACCGGGCGCCACGTCTTCGATTTTTCATCGGCGATGATGCAGATCGCCGCCCACCTGAAAGATCGCCCAGAGCCGCCGTCGGCCCACGGCGCCGAGGTGCCGGAGCCCCTAGAGCGGCTGGTGCTCGCCTGCCTCGAGAAGGACCCCGAGGATCGCCCGACCGCGACGGCGCTGGCCGACAAGCTCCGGGCCCTTCCGTCCGCCGACAATTGGTCCGTCGAAGCCGCCCAGCGCTGGTGGCGGGCGCCTGTAGCCGAAACCTAGCTGCGGTGGCGGCGGTAGTGGCGGGCCGCTTTCGAGCGGTTGCCGCAGCTCGCCATGCTGCACCACCGCCGCGAACCGTTGCGGCTGGTGTCGAGGAACTGGAGGAGGCACCCCCGGGCGCCGCACGCCCTGAGGCGCCGACGGTCGCCGGTGGCCACGAGGTCGACGGCGGCCTCCGCCAGCAGGCCCAGGGCGGCGTCGGTCGAAGCTCCGGCGTCGGCGGGCCGGCGTCCCCAGACGCCATCGCCGAAGACTAGCGGCGCCGGCGGCGGCGGGCGGAGTGCGGCGTTGAGGGCCCGGACGTCCGTGACCGCGGGCGGATGGCCGGACCGCCACGCGTCGAAGACGCCGCGGATCGCGTCGCGGAGGGCGAGGGCTCGCCCGAGCCCGGAGGCCCGGTCGGCTTCACCGAGGGGAGGCAGGCCCGCCGCGACGACCCAGCGGCGCCAGGCGTCACTATCCGGCAGCAGGTCAAGCGGCCCCCCGGGCCCCCGGACGACCGTATTGAGGAAATCGACCGCGAGGTGGTTTCCGAGGAATGGGAATGGGGCGGCGGTCGAAGACACTCCAATAAACTAACCGTCTAAATGAACTAATGCAAGTTAGTCTCCGTATTATCAAACACCTAGCCCGCCAAGAACTACCTTTCCCGCTAGCTGAGTCCATTTCACCAGGAGACACGCCATGACCAGCCCCGCCTCCAACGGTCCCCTCCACGCCGGAGAGCTGGCGATCCAGCGGCGCTACGGCGTCGCCGAGATGGGCGGCCGTGTCGCCGCCATGATCCGACCCGAAATCGCGCCGACGGCCCGGGACTTTCTCGCCCGCCAGCCCTTCGCCACCGCCGCCGTGCTCGACCGAGAATCGCGCCCCTGGGCCGCCCTGTGGTCCGGCTCGGCCGGCTTCCTCAATGCCGTCGATGAGAAGACGGTGCGCATCGCTTTCTCAGCCCTCGACGCCTTGACGAAGACCCGGGTCGACTGGCCCGGGCCGGTGGGCCTGCTCGCCCTCGAGCCCGCCACCCGACGGCGGATGCGGCTCAACGGCCGCGCGGCGATCGGTGCGGACGGGGTCCTCGAGCTGCATGCGGACGAGGTCTACGGCAATTGCCCGAAGTACATTCAGAAACGGCACCTGGAGCCCGTCAACGAAACGCCGGGCGAAACGCGCTTCGGCGAAGGGCCCGACGAGCGCCAGTGGCGCTGGATCAAATCGGCGGACACGTTCTTTCTCGCGACCCACAACCCCGACGGCGGCGCCGACGCCTCGCACCGCGGCGGCAGCCCGGGTTTCGTCAAGCGGCGCGGCGACCGGATTTTTGAGTTCGCGGACTACGCCGGCAACAACCTCTTCAACTCCCTCGGCAACCTCGCCGTCAACCCGAGGCTCGGGGTCACCTTCATCGACTTCCCGACGGGCGACGTGCTCCAGCTCACCGGCCACGCCGAGCTCATCGACCGGGCGCCCGATGCGGACGACTTCGCCGGCAGCGAAGGCCGCATTATCCGGGTCGAGGTTGAAGAGTGGGCTGAACAAGCCGGCGCCATGCCCTGGCGTGGCGAGGTGACGGAGCCGTCGCCTTTCAACCCGTAGTCTCCGTCGTTTCAGCCGCTTTACAGCATTATTACCGGCGTCGCCTATCTCCGCGACGCCGATTGCGTAGCCCAGGGAGGACAGTTCCACTACCTCTGAGGAGACGCACCTTGACAAGACCAGAGTCCCAACGTGTCTTGACGTCACTCCCCGTTGTCCTGCTGAGCTTCGCCCTGCTGCTCGGCGCCGCCGGCGCGGCCGCCGAGACGAATTGGCGGGGCTTCCGCGGCGGCCCCGACGCCCCCGTCGATGTCTTGCCCGAGACCTTCGGCCTCACCGTCGACTGGAAGCGAGAGCTCGGATCCGGATACTCCACACCGTCGCTCCAGGACGGCGCGATCGTGGCGACCTTCACCGCCGGCGACGAAGACGTGCTCGCCGTTTTCGACGCCGCCACCGGCGAGGAGCGCTGGCGCCTGAGCCTCGGCGAGAAGTACGCCGGCCATGACGGCTCGGCCGACGGCCCCCTCTCGGTCCCGGCCCTGGACGGCGATCGAATCTTTGCCCTGAGCGGCCACGGCCTGCTGCTCGCGGCCGACCTCAACAGCGGCGGCGAATTGTGGCGGGTGACCTACAGCGAGGCGAATTCCAGCGTGCCGTTCTACGGCTATTCCGCCTCCCCGGTGGTCGTGGACGACCTGGTCGTCATGCTCGTCGGCGGCGAGGACCGCGCCGTGGTCGCCTACGACAAGGCCAGCGGCGAGCAGCGCTGGGCGACCGGCACCGACACGGTGACTTACCAGACTCCGATCGTCGCCACCTTCGGCGGCCAGCGCCAGATCGTCGCGGTCACGGATCAGTGGGTGCGCGGCCTCGATCCCGCCGACGGCGCCGAGCTGTGGAGTCACCGGATCCAGACCGGAGAGCAGCGCGAGGTCGGTTCCCACCCGCTGGTGCTCGACGACCAGCACCTATTGATCGACCTCAGTATCGAGTCCCTGGCGCTGCGCATCGACGGCGGCGACCGGTGGACCATCACCGAAGTCTGGCGAAGCCGCGCCTTCAGCAATAATTTCGTCCCCCCCGTGGTTCACGACGGCACCCTCTTCGGCTTCACCGGCCGCATTTTGACCGCCGCCAGCGCCGAGACCGGCGAGATCCTGTGGCGTTCGCGCGCCGTCCGGGGGCCCAACCTCACCCTCGTCGACGGCCACCTGGCGGTGCTGAGCCGCGAAGGCGAGCTGGTCATTTTCGAGGCCAGCTCGGCGGACTATGTCGAGAAGGCCCGTGTTCAGGTCTTCGAGAACGGAGACTTTCCGATGGCGATTTTCGGCGGCGGCCGCTTCTACGTCCGCAACTTGGCCGAGCTCGCGGCCGTGAACGTCGATAGCGCGGCCGCGCCCGCGGTCGCCGACGCGGAGGTCGACCCGTTGCGCCACCTCGGCGCCTTCGGCGCGTTCATCCAGACCGTCGAAGCGCTGCCGGAAGCAGAGCGCCAAGCCCGAGTCGACAGCTATTTCGCCGCCGTCCGTCAGATGCCCATCGTCGAAGCCGACGGCTCGGCCCACCTGATCTACCGCGGCGACGTCGCCGACGTGGCGATCCACGGCACGCTCTTGGGCTGGAACGGCGAAGAGCGCGGCATGCACCGGGTCGACGGTACCGACCTCTTCTACCGCAGCTTCCAGCTCCACCCGGAAGGCGTCTACAACTACATGCTGGCGGTCGATTTCGGCCAGCCGGAGCCCGACCCCGCCAACCCCAACGACATCCAAGGCTTCGTGCACGCGTCGGAGCTGCGCCTGCCGATGGCGCGGGTCAACCACCGGCTCGTTGCCCCCGCCGACGGGGCGCCGAGGGGCGAGCTGCACACCTTCCGCATCCACTCAGAGACCCTCGACAACTTCCGCGACGTCCGCGTGTGGACGCCGCCGGGATTTGGCGGCGGCGGCGGCCACGGCGGCGAGGAGGCCGAAGCGCCGTCCTATCCGCTACTGGTGGTGAGCTACGGCCACCACGCCGTCGACGCCGGCCATATGGACCATGTGCTCGACCACCTCGTGGGCGGCGGACAGGCCGCGCCCATGGTCGTCGCTTTCGTGCCGCGCCAGGACTTCACGGAGTACAACGGCGACCAGGCGGCCGGCTACGCCACATTCCTCGCCACGGAGCTGGTGCCACACCTCGAGCGCCACTACCAGGCGACCGGCGCAAAGGCGATCATGGGTCCGGCGAGCGCCGGCGTCGCGTCGCTCCGCACCGCCCTCGCCCACCCCGGCATCTTCGGCAAGGTCGCCGTGCAGAGCTTCTACCTCACCGACGCCGACCGCGACGAGTTCACGGCGATGATCGAAGCCGCCACGGACAAGCCCGAGGTGTGGGTGGACACCGGTCCCAACGATTACCAAATCGAAAACTCCGGCATCTACGCCGAGCGCAGCTCCAAGGCCCTGGTCGAGAAGCTCGGCGCCGAGGGCTTCACCGTCCACCGGCTGACGAACTACGGAACCGCGAGCTGGGCCGGCTGGCGGATTA
>JBCDKB010000585.1:0-5100 GCA_038747035.1 Acidobacteriota bacterium
AGGAGCGCCGCCTCCGGTACCTGCGGTGGATGGAGCGTCTGCGCGACATGGCGGACGAGCTGTCCGGCGGTCGGGTCGGTTACGTGCACGTTGAGGGCATGAACGATCCGAGCTTCCGCAGCTTCTACCAAGAGACCCTGGGCCGCCAGAGCGATAAAGAAGCGCTCATCGTCGATACGCGCTACAACGGCGGCGGCTGGCTGCACGACGACCTGGCGGCTTTTCTCCAGGGCCAGAAGTACCTCACGGTCGTGCCCCGCGGCAAGGAGCCCGGGAGCTTCGGCGCCGAGAGCTACGAGCGCTGGAACCGGCCGGTGGCGGTGGTGACGAATGAGTCGAATTACTCCGACGCCTTCATTTTCCCGTGGACCTTCCGCGAGCTCGGCCTGGGCACGATCGTCGGCATGCCGGTGGCGGCCCCCGGCCCGGCGGTGTGGTGGGAGCGCTTGATCGACCCGAGCCTGGTCTTCGGCATCCCGCAGGTCGGCATGCAGGATAGCGAAGGCAACTTCATGGAGAACTTCGATCTCGTCCCTGACGTGATGGTCAAGAACGACGCCGAGAGCGTCGCCCGCGGTGAAGACAAACAGCTGGCGGCCGCGGTCAAGGTCCTGCTCGAGGAGATCGACGCGGCGGCGAACTGACGTTCCGCCGTGATCTCGGCGCGCAAAGCGCCGGGCGAGACTGTCGATCAAGAAGGCTGGCTCCCCACGGGGCCGGCCTTTTTGCTGGTGCGGGGATCCGTGCTGTGCCGCGGATTCCTGAGCTCTTGGACGACCCTTCCGGCGGTCAGCGGAACCTTTGTCGCCGGTTTTCGTCTCCCCGAGTAAGGAACATCGGCGGGTGACGTTCGATTGGTAGACTGCGCCGCATTTCCCGGCACTGGCTTTTCCCACTCGGCCCTTCTCACCCGGAAGGCCTTCTATAGCTCGCGAGGACACCTCATGGAGCCTGTGATCCAGCTGGACGACCTGACCGTCCGCTTCGGCAAGCTCGAAGCGCTCAGTCAGCTCGTCGGAGAATTCAACGGTCGCGCCATCGGCCTGCTCGGGCCCAACGGCGCCGGCAAGACCACGTTGATCCATACCCTGCTCGGCTTCTACAAGCCGGCCTCAGGAAGCGCCCGAATTTTCGGCAAGGACCTGCGCCGAGAAGATAAGGCCGTCCGGTCGATGATCGGATATATGCCCGAAAGGGACGCCTTCATCTCCGGCATGAGCGCCGTGCGCTTCGTCTGCCTGATGGGGGAGCTCTCGGGCCTGCCGCCGCGCATCGCCCTTGAGCGCGCCCACGAAGCGCTCTACTACGTCGGCCTCGGCGAAGCGCGCTACCGGCCCCTCGAGACCTACTCGCTCGGCATGAAGCAGCGCGCCAAGCTGGCCCAGGCGCTCGTGCACGGACCCAAGCTGCTCTTCCTGGACGAGCCGACCAACGGCCTCGATCCACCGGCCCGCGAACGCATGATCCGGTTGATCCGCGATATTCGCAACGCCGGCGACGTGCACATCATTCTTTCCTCCCACCTCCTGCGCGACGTCGAGGAGTGCTGTGAGGAAGTGCTGATCCTGAAGGCGGGCCGCATCGCCTACTACTGCAATCTGGCGGAGGAGCGGCGGGCCGACAAGAAATTCCTCGAGCTCGAGCTCCACGGCCCGAGCGAGTCCTACGTCGACGCCGCCCGCAATCTCGGCATCGACTGCGAAGCGGACGGCCGTCGACGGATCAAGATGGTGATGCCGCCGGAGCACTCGATTCGCACGCTCTACGAGCTCGCCAACGAGTATTCGGTGCAGATCCGACACCTCGACTACAAGCGCGATTCCCTCCAAGACATCTTCGACAAAGCGATGCGGGAGAGCTGAGCTATGGCGGTCTACGAACGCAATTACAAGCGCTATGACGGCGCCCTGACGCCTTTGGCGACGCGCTTCCTGATCCTTCCGCGCTACATCTTCAAGGATGTCTTTACGTCGAGATGGCTGCTTATCTTCTACGTACTGAGCTTCATCTTCCCGTTGATCTGCGCGATCTTCATCTACCTGACCCACAACCTGGAGTTCATGAAGGCGCTCCCCAACTTTGAGATGCCGGACTTTCTGCGCATCGACGCCGGCTTCTTCGAGCGTTTCCTACGCTTCCAGGGCATGTGGGTCTTCGCATTGACCATCTTCATCGGACCGGGTTTGGTGTCGAAAGACCTGGCTAACAATGGCCTCTCGCTCTATCTAAGTCGGCCTTTCTCGCGCTGGGAGTATGTGCTGGGCAAGCTCTCGGTGATCGCTATTCTGCTGTCCCCGATGACGTGGATGTCCGGCTGGTTCCTGATGCTGCTGCACTCCGGCTACGAAGAAGGCAACTGGATCGCCGACAATTTGGGGGTCTTCTTCGGCTTTTTCGTCGGCGCCTGGCTGTGGATCATCGCCCTGGGATTCCTCGCCCTCGCCGCTTCGGCGTGGGTGAAGTGGCGGGCGGTGGCCGGATTCGCCATGCTGGCGGCGGTCCTCGGCGGCTCGTTCTTCGGCTCCGTCTTGATCAATAACCTCTTCAGCACCGACTATGGCCACTTGCTGAACCTGATCGTGCTGATCGGCCGGCTGTGGGAAGGGCTGCTCGGGCTCGGAGGCGGGAGCACCTCGCTGCCGCTCTCCTCGGCGTGGGTGACCTACGTCGCTTTCCTCGGCCTGTGTGGCCTCATGCTGCACCGAAAAATCCGCGCTTATGAGGTGGTGGGCTGATGTCTGCGCATTCCATCGTTTTCGAGAATGTCTCCAAGTTTTACGGCGAGGTGCTCGGCATCAACCGGGTGAACTTGACCCTCCCCGGCGGCATCACCGGCCTCGTCGGGCCGAACGGCAGCGGCAAGTCGACGCTGATGAATCTGATGACCGGGCTGCTGCGCCCGACGGAGGGCCGCGTCGAAGTGCTCGGCGTGCCGACCCACCACCCGGAGCAGCTTTTCGGCAAGGTCGGGTACCTGACCCAATTCGACAGCTTTCCCGCCGGCCTGACCGGTTTTCAGTTCGTCGAGGCTTATCTTCGAATCCACGGCTTTACCGCGGCGGAGGCTTCCGAGCTGGCGTGGTCCGCCATCGACCGCGTCGGTCTGCGCGACGCCGCGGGTCGACGGACCGGCGGCTACTCGAAGGGCATGCGCCAGCGGATCCGCCTCGCCCAGGCGATCGCCCATCAGCCGCAGGTGCTGGTGCTTGACGAACCGCTGAACGGCCTCGACCCGATGGCGCGTTCGGAGGTGATCGAGGTCTTTAGGGCGCTGGCGGAAGACGGCTGTCACGTGATCATCTCGAGCCACGTCCTCCACGAGGTCGACATCGTGTCCGACCGCGTCGTCCTGCTCTCCGGCGGCTACGTGGTGGCCGAAGGGGACGTCGACGGCGTGCGCCAAGAGGTCCACGAACGCCCGATCCAGATCCTGATCCGCTCGACCAAAGCCCCCGAAGTCGCCTCGCGGCTCTTTGCGGAGCAGGTCGTGCTTCAGGCCGAGCTCAATGATGACGGCGGCGGACTTTTGGTCCGCACCCGGCGGTCCAGCGAGCTCTACAGCTTGATGAATCAGCTGGTGATCGAGCTGGATCTGGACGTTGAGACGATCGCCGTCGCCGATAGCGACGTTCGAGCGGTGTACGCCTATTTGATCGAAAATGAAGGAGAGATGTGATGGCCACGCCTGCGTCCGCAACGACCCCGGCCGAAGCCGGCGGCGTCCCCGGCACCGATTGGGCCCGTGTCCGCCGCCAGTTCTTCGGCATCCTGCGGCTCGAACTGCGCCGACAGCTCTTTTCGCGGCGCTCCCTAGTGCTCTACTTCCTGGCCCTGGCGCCGCTGGCCCTGGTCGCGGTGTGGTCGATATCGCCGTTCCCGGAGCGCTCTTTCCAGGGACCGATGGATGTGGCGCGGTTCTTCGCCTTCATCTACACCAGCTACCTCGGCACGTCGATTTTTCTTTCGGCGCTGATCCTCTTCATGAGCCTCTTCCGCTCGGAGTTCTTGGAGAAGAGTCTGCACTACTACTTCCTCACGCCGGTGCGGAGGTCTGTGGTGGTGTTTGGGAAGTACGCCGCGGCGCTGATCGCGAGCGGCGGCGTTTATGGGATTTCGACGGCCCTGCTCTACCTGCTGACGATCAGTCCCTGGGGACTGGGGGAGGCTTCGCGCTTTCTCTTTAGCGGCCCGGGATTGGGGCACCTCTTGACCTATGTCGGCATCTCGATCATGGGTTGCGTCGGCTACGGGGCGATTTTCCTGCTCGCCGGCCTCCTTTTCCGCAACCCGATCTTCGTCGGCGTGCTCTTCTACGGCTGGGAAGCGATCAACTTCATCTTGCCGTCGTGGTTGAAGAAGCTCAGCGTCTTCTTCTACCTCTGGTCGCTCTTTCCGATCCAGATTTCCGACCAACCCCTCGCGGTGATCGCGGAGCCGACCTCTCCGTTGATCTCGGTGCCGGGACTGCTGGTCTTCACCGGTGCGGTGTTGCCGCTCGCCAGCTGGCGTGCGTCAACGATGGAAATCACCTACGGCGGCGAGGAGTAAAGCGCGGTCGCGCAAGTGACCGTTTTCGGTCAGCGCATGCGTCGAGAAATTTTTCTTGGGCGCCGGCCGCTGACCGAATCCGGTCACGAACGCTGCGGCTGATCCGCTGCGGCGCGGAGAGTTTTCACCAAGCCATTGATTTTAAAGGCTTTGTTGAATTGAAGCGGTGTCGCGGCGACCTGGCATCGGTTGTGCTTAATAGGTTTGACGAGAGCGGGCTCCGAACGTGGTGGGGCTCCTCGAAGGTCAGCACGTCGGCGGCACATCTCCAGAACTTCCTCCAAGACGCCGCCGCAGAATGAGCACCTCACCGTTTCCTTCATCGGACCCCACCACCTCGGAGCGTTTTTGGCTCCCACCCCCGAGGACGGGGTGAGATAAGAGCGGTCGCATCCAGAAGTCCGCACCCCTTGTTCGATATTCTCCTTGCACGCAAAAGGGCCGCCGGTTTCGCCGGCGGCCCATTTTTATATGCGACCCGTCTATGGGCCCGTCCCGTCGATGATCCGGGGCGGTCTCAGGCGATGATCAGTCCACCAGCGCGGGGATGCG
>JBCDKB010000586.1:0-5068 GCA_038747035.1 Acidobacteriota bacterium
AGGCGAAGCCGAGCTTCTTTCTGAGAATCTGAGCGCCTGAAGGTTGATCGCCCTTCAAGGGCTTCGACGGTTTGAACACCGTCGCTTCGGCGCGGGCGGGGCGAAGCCGAGCCACTCGAGACATCCTGACCGTCCGCATGAAGCGGGCGTGTCATGACAAGAGAGCTCTGGACCGTCGCCCGCGTCCGCGACGTTCTCGAAGCCGGAAAAGGTCGAAGCTCTAGCTCGGTCCCCGAATGACCAAGGCTAGCTACTGTGGACCAGCCGCAGGCCGTGGTGTTCGCTCTCCACGAGGTGGCGGAAGCGCTGGCGAGCGCGGAAGAGGATGAGGTTGAACTGCTCGGCGGCGATGCCTAGCCGCGAGCAGATCTCACTCTTTTCCTGGTCCTCGAGATAGTGACGGTAGAGCACCTGGCGGTCGCGTTCCGATGGCATCTCGTCGAGGATCTGGCGGACGTGGGCGCGGTCTTCGGCCTGGCGGGCCCGATCCCACGGGTCCGGAGACTCATCCTGGAGCGAAAGACCCGAGACGTCGGAGTGGAGGCCACGGCGATCACGCTTGCGCCATTCCGACCGCAGCAGATTCTTTGCGGTGCCTTGCACGAAGGCGGCGAGCCGTTTCGGATTCTTCAACCGGCCTTCGCGCAGGCTCATCAGCACGATGCGGAAGGTCTCCTGGCAGAGGTCTTCGGCGAGCTCCACGTCTTGGGTCAAACGACGGATGAAGAGCAGAGTGCCGCGACTGAGCTCGGCGACCAGCTCCGCTTCGGCGTCGCGGTCGCCGGCGGAGGTGCGGGTCACAAGGTCCGCGAGACGTTCGGCGGCGCTTCGAAACGGGGGAAGGGGTGCTGTGGCCAGGGTCATCGCAATCACTCCGGTGGGCTGCGCCGGGGACTTGTCCGCCGGCCGTATGGTCCTTGGGAATCCGCCCGGCTAGGTCACCGGGCCGCCTTCGAGAAGAACCCGCGGATTCACAGGCACGAACCGGATCACTCTTTTTTCATGAAGTGCACATTCCCTCCGAGCGATCCACAGGAGCCCCGTCAATAGGCCGTAGCCGGGGCTCCTACCGACGTTTCCTTTCGGAAGCTTGTGGCACAATCTGCTGAGAAACCCCGACCGCTCAGCCTCCCTTCTAAGACCGAAAGCCTTTGCCGAACCACACCGATGTCGAGCCGTGAAGAGCAGGGGCCGAAGAGCGCCCTCCATATCGTCGAGGATGTGATTGACCTCCCCAGCGGGGAGCGCGCCAGTGCGCTATTGCGGGCCTGCGGCGAGGACAACGAGCTGCTCGAGGAGGCCTTGTCCCTGCTGTGGATGAGCCTCGAAGTCAGCGACGTCGAAACGCCGGCCTACACTCCGCTGCTCGAACGCGACGCGGAGGGGGGCAACCCCACGCAAGGCGACCTCGCCCCAGGTAGCGACAGCTCGACCGACGATCCGGAGAAGAGCGCCGGGGCCGCGGGGGCTCAGGGCCAGTCCATCGGCCCCTTCCACATCCTCCGGGAGCTCGGGCACGGCGGCATGGGGACCGTCTACCTCGCCGAACAGCACGAGCCGGTTCGGCGTCAAGTCGCCATCAAGGTCGCCCGGGAGTGGCTCGACGAAAGCGCGCGACTCCGGCTCGCCGCCGAGCGCCAGGCGATGGCGAGGCTCTCACACGTCAACGTCGCGCGGCTCTATGAAGCCGGCGCTACGGCGGACGGCCACCCGTTCTTCGCCATGGAATACGTCGACGGCGAGCGACTCACGGCCTATTGCGACTCGAAGCGACTGGGTATCGAGGAGCGCCTCCAGCTCTTCCTCAAAGTCTGCGCCGGCGTTGAGCACGCCCATCGCCACGGCATCATCCATCGCGACCTGAAGCCGTCGAATATCTTGGTGACCGAAGGGGAAGACGACGGACCGCTGCCCAAAGTCATCGACTTCGGCATCGCCAAGGCCACCGACGGACGCCTGCACGAGAAGTCGCTGCTGACCGGCCAGAGCATCGTCGGCACGCCGGCGTACCTCAGCCCGGAGTCGATCTCGGCGCCGGACTCGGTGGACACCCGCAGCGACGTCTACAGTCTCGGCGTGCTGCTGCAAGAGCTTCTCATCGGCGTCCGCTTGGTGCCGGAGGTCGAGGGCGAAAGCGCCATTTCGCTACTGCGGCGCGTGCTCGAAGACGAACCGCCGCCGATCCTGCGCCGGTGGCGGACTCTGGAGCCCGATCTGCAGATCGAGGCCCGCTCAGCGCGCGGGCTGGACCGGGGAGATCTCGAGGCCAAGCTTAAAGGCGACCTGGAATGGATCGTCGGCCGGGCGACGGCTAGGAGCATGGACGAGCGGTACAGCTCGGTCGCCGAGCTCAGCGCCGACATCCGCCGCCACCTCGAGCACCGGCCGGTGCTGGCCGGTCCCCCAGACACGCTCTACCAGCTGCGCAAGCTGGTCCGTCGAAATCGGGTGACCTTCGCCTTCACGCTGCTGGTGCTGCTTTCGCTCGTCGGCGGCTTCGTCGCGCGGACCCTTGAGGCGGACCGGGCCCGGAGACTCGCCGACGAAGCGATCCGAGCCCAGGACGAGACCGAGGAAGTCGTCAAATATCTGACGGACCTCTTCGTCTCCGCGGACCCCCATAAGAATCTCGGAAAGGACCCGACGGCCACGGAACTGCTGGACCGCGGCGTGGAGCGCCTCGAAGGAGAAGCCTTCGAGGATCGGCCGGCGATCCGGGCCCGCTTGCTGCAGACGATCTCGCGGGTTCTCTGGCGACTCGGCCGCGTGGAGCCGAGCGAACGCCTTGCCCAAGAGGCCCTGGAGATCCGTCAACAGATCGCCCCGGACTCCGACGAGTTGGCGGAGAGCCTGACCTTCGTCGGCGTGCTGGCGGGCGAAGCCGACGACCACGGGCGGGCGGAACGGCTGCTCAAGCAGGCCCTCTCCCTGCGCGAGCGGACGGCGGGGCCTAACTCCCCGAAAACAGCTGCGGTGCTCGTGGACCTGGCGGCGGCGCTCGACGAAGGCGAAAAGGTCGAAGAGTCGCTGCCATTCGCCGAGCGGGCGCTTGAGATCTTGGAGGGCGAGTTCGGCGAACGGGATCCCGCATTTCTCGGGATCCTGAACAATCTGGCGAACCTCTACGTGAGGCTGGATCGAAAGGACGAAGCGGAGCAGGCCTACCGCCGCTCCCTCAGACTCAAACGCGAAGTCCTTCCCCCGGACCACCCGGACCTGGCGCTCACCCTGGTCAATTTGGGGAACTTCCTCGCGTACCACAAGACCGATGAGGCGGTGCTGCTCTTCCAGGAAGCCCGGGATATCGAAGAGAAGGTCCTCGGCCCGGAGCATCCAGACCTGGCCTTGACGCTCAATAGCCTCGGGACCGCGCATCGTTCCTTGGGGGACTGGGACGACGCCCGCATCGCCTTCGAGCGCTCCCACGCCATCCTCGAGAAGGTCCGTGGCCCCGACCACCACCACGTCGGCGTCCTGCTCCACAATCTTGGCCGGCTCGCCGAAGCCAGCGGCGATTTCGCCACAGCCAAAACGAGGCACCGGCGGGCCCTCGAGATTCGCGAGGCCGGCAATGCCCACTGGGCCACCGCGGCGAGCTCGATTCGACTGGCCAAGGTCGAGCGCCTCCTCGGGGACCCGGACGCGGCGCATCTTCTTCTCGACCAGGCGAAGACGCTGATGGACGGCCCGTCGACGCGGCATCTGCTGGTCGCCTCGGAGCGCGGATGGCTCGCCCTCGGAGCCAAGGACCTGACCGCCGCCGAGACCTATTTCCAGGAAGCGACCCAGGGAGACGCCCGCGAGAACGAAAGGTCGGCGGAAGCCCACGGTGAGGCCTACAAAGGGTGGGCGAAGCTAGCTCTCGCGCAGGGGGATAAGACCGAGGCGGAGGAGCGGGCCCAAAAGAGTATCGAGGCGCTGGAGACCGTCTTCGCTCCGACCCACTCGAGTGTCGTTGAAGCTCGGGCGCTGCTCGCGGAGATCAGACGCGGGGACTAGACGCGGTGATCAAGAGGCCGGACCCCTTTCTCGAGCTCTCGGGAAAGCCAGCCCTTGGTCACGCGCCACTGGCGCACGGTCGTCGCCCGCGACTGACCGAGCACCTCCGCCGTTTCCTCGAGGGAGAGTCCGGCGAAAAACCGAAGCTCCACCAGTCGGGCCCGTTCTGGGCTCTGGCGCTCGAGGTCCTGGAGGCACGCTTCCACGGCGAGTACTTCCGCCGGGCGGGAATGAAGTCCGACGTCCCCAAGCTCCGCCAGGGAGATCTTCTGCACGCCGCTGCCGCGTTTTTCAGCCCGGAGCGAACGCGCCTCATCGACAACGATCCGGCGCAGAATGCGCGACGCGATGGCGAAGAAGTGTCCGCGATTTTTCCAATGGGCGCGCTTCTGGGCCGTTAACCGGAGATAGAGCTCGTGCACGAGGGCGGTGGCCTGCGGGCCCTCGGCGGGGCCTTGCCTGCGGGCGATGCCGGCGAGGGCGTGGATCTCGTCGTAGAGCCGATTGAAGAGCTCATTCGCGGCGTCGTCGTCGCCCTGCGTCCACTCCCGGAGGAGGATGGTGGTTTCGGCGTCAGGCTGCATCGTTCATCGGGTTTCGTCTTGTCCATGGGACACGGCTACGCCGTGGACCTGACTATCTTGAGCCCCAGGTCACTGAAACGCTAGCGACCGCCGATTATGGCCAGAAATTAAGCGAAGTCGCGGGAGAGCGTCACGCGATTCTGAGTTCTCGCCCCGCTTCCGAAGCTTCTACCGCCCCTGCTGCTGCGCGGTCGGGGGCAAGCCCCGACCCTACGCCGGAAAGGGATTTCTTACCGGTCTGGTCCCGCTCCACGGAGCTGGCGCGAGACTCGGTCCGGCGCTGCGAACCTGCAACCGCTAGGAGAGCTCGCCCCGCGGCAGCAGCGCCGACCGCCCCCGCTGGTGCGCGGTCGGGGGCAAGCCCCGACCCTACGCCGGAGAGGGATTTCTTACCGGTTTGGTCCCGCTCTACGGAGCTGGTATTGGTGATTCGGGCCGCTTGGAGAACGCCGGCGGCGTGTCACGGCCAAACGCCCCGAAGAGAA
>JBCDKB010000587.1:0-5067 GCA_038747035.1 Acidobacteriota bacterium
ACCCGGGGTCGCAAAGGCAAGGGCGTGACGGTGGTCACGGGCCTTGATCTGGAGCCGGCGGAGCTCGTCAAGCTGGGGGGCGAGCTCAAGAAGGCTTGCGGTTCCGGCGGCACGGTGAAGTCTGGCGCGGTCGAAATCCAAGGGGACCACCGCGACCGGGTGATCGAAGACCTGCGCCGCCGCGGCTGGCGGGTGAAGAAGGCTGGAGGTTAGCTCTAGCGACGGGGGCGACCGCCAGAGCGAAATGGGCTAAGGCTCTTCGCTGAGGAAGTCCGTCAGCCAGACCTTGGCGAAGCGCCAGTCGCGGGCGACCGTCGAGCGGGAGATCCCGAGAACGTCCGCGGCCTCGCCTTCGGAGAGCCCGCCGAAGAAGCGGAGCTCCACCAGCTGGGCCGGCCTCGGCCGGCGTTTCTGGAGCTCGGTGAGGGCGCGGGTCAGGGCGAGCAGCTCTTCCGGGCTCTCGACGCCGCGCAAGGGAAGCTCGTCGGGCATGGGAACCCGCAGCGCCCGCTCGCGCTTGTCGGTTCGGTAGCGGCGGGCATGGTCCACCAAGATCCGCCGCATGGCGCGGGCCGCGATCGAGAAGAAGTGTTGCCGATCTTGCGTCTCGAGCTGCGCGACCTGCGATAAGCGCAAGAAAGCCTCGTGCACGAGCTCGGTCGCCTGCAGGGAGTGGTCGATGCGCTCCGAAGCAAGGTACTTCGACGCCACCTGGCGCAAGTCTTCGTAGACCAGCGGAAGGAGCCGGTCGGCCGCCGCGGGGTCGCCGTCGCGCCAGCGATGGAGGAGTCGGGAGATCTCTCCTTCGGAGGGCAGTCCGGCAGGATCGTTGCGGTCGGATGGGGAGGAGGTGGCCATAGAAGAAGGGAACCCGGCTCGAGGGACGTCGCGTGGGCTCGGTCGTTGGTCAGTCGGAAAGTCCAGTCGATTCTGGCATAGGTGCGAGTGTGGTTTGGCAAATAGTTGAATGCGTCGCCGCGCACGCTTCGATAGCTCGAATCGGCCCGCGATCGAATAGAGAGGGACAGCGTCTCCTTTGGACTTCAAATGTGTGTGTTGCCACGCGGAGGGGACTCAAGTACCCTCGCCGAAGACCGAGACCACGGCTCCACAGATGGCTCTGTTGGGGCTGTCGGAGCGGCCTGTCGCAGCGCCGCCCATCATCCGCGCCGAAAGCTCCCGCGCCACAGCTCGCGGGGGTCGCCGGAGGCTGCGCCACCCGTCAATGACTCTTGGAACGGAAGTCGAGAATGAGCGAGAACGCAAAGACCCCGAAAGACCTGAGCCTCGTGCCGATGGTCAGCGTGGATCAGATGATGGATATTGTCGGCCGGATCGGTGTCGAAAATATGATCCAGGGCATCGCCGACTACATTGAGAGTGACTTTAGCCGGTGGGAGGAATTCGATAAGAAGCCGCGCGTCGCGTCCCACTCGGAGGACGGCGTCATCGAGCTGATGCCGACCAGCGACGGCAAGCTCTATGGCTTCAAATACGTGAACGGGCACCCCAAGAATACGAAGGAGGGTCTGCAGACCGTGACCGCCTTCGGCGTGCTGTCGGAGGTCTACACGGGCTATCCGGTGCTGCTCTCTGAAATGACCATCTTGACGGCGCTGCGGACGGCCGCCACCTCGGCGGTGGCCGCCAAATACCTCGCCCGCTCCGACTCCCGCTGCATGGCGATGATCGGCAACGGCGCGCAGTCCGAATTCCAGGCCCTCGGGTTCAAGGCGATGCTCGGTATCGATACGCTTCGGCTCTACGATATCGACCCGGCCGCGACCCAGAAGTGCCGGCGGAACCTGGAGAGCTTCGGCTTCGACATCACCTGCTGCGACTCGCCGCGGGCCGCGATCGAAGGGGCGGACATCATCACCACCGCCACCGCCGACAAGCGCAACGCGACGATCCTCACCGACGACATGATCGTCGAAGGTGTGCACATCAACGGCGTCGGCGGCGACTGCCCGGGCAAGACTGAGATCGCCAAGGAAATTCTCCTGCGTTCGGAGATCTTCGTCGAGTTCCCGCCCCAAACCCGCATCGAAGGCGATATCCAGCAGCTGGCGGACGACTACCCGGTGAACGAGCTGTGGCAGTTGATCCACGAGGATCGCCGCGGCCGCACCGGCGACGACCAGGTCACGGTTTTTGACAGCGTCGGCTTTGCGATCGAGGATTTCTCGGCCCTGCGCTATATCCGCGACCTGCTGGGCGAGCCGGGGATGTCAGATCTGTGCACGGACCTGGACCTGATCGCCAGCCCCGAGGAGCCGACCGACCTCTTCGGCATGGTCCGTCGCCACCGCGGCCTGTCGGTCGCGGCCTAGGGCCGTCACTGGGTCGAGCCCTTGGGCGTTCCGCGCTGAGCGTCAATAAGCCCGGGGCGGTGCGCCCCGGGCTTGAGGGTTGAGGCCGGCCGTGGACGTGGTCCCGCCGGCGCGGCGTCGCGTGGCGGCCCAGGGACGTGGCTCAACTCGAGGTCAGTAGAGGTCGTACGAGGACGGGATGTGCCGATTGGCGTTCGCCACCGCGACGGCTTTGGCGACCCGGAGGGCGAGGGTGCCGAGGCCCGAATTCCTGTGCAGCATGTTCGCGGCGATGACCACCTGGATGCCGCCGAGGTCCTGGCCTTCGTAGCTGTAGCCCGCTTTGAAGCGATAGGTCACGGAGCTGCCGCCTAACACGGCGCCGGAGTGACTCATCATGCGGCCGGACTGGCTGACCGACCAGCCGAGGCCGTATGCCGAGCCGGGGGCGCGGGTTTCCATGAGGGCCACCGAAGCGGGGGAGAGTAGGTCGCCGTGGGGGCCCGGGCCGTTGTCTATCGCCAGCAGGAAGCGCAGATAGTCGCCGGCGGTGGCGGTGAGATAGCCGCTGTTTTCGCGGAATCGCCAGATGGGATCGCAGCCGCACGTTTCCACCAGCTCGCCGTAGAGGGTGTGCGGCGTCGCGTCGTTGTCGCCGATCGGGTCCCAGGCGAGGCCCATCTCGATTCCGAGGGGATCGAGGATCCGCGTCTCGAGCAGGTCCCCATAGGTCTCACCGGACACCGTCTCTAGGGCATAGCCGGCCAGGGATACGGCGTGGTTTGAGTACACCGAGGTGGTGCCCGGGGGGAAGAGCAGCCGAGAGTGGGGGGCGTATTTTTGGAGCTTGGCGAAACCGAGCTGGCCGTCGGGTCCGGCGGCGGCGAGCTGGCCGGTGTCGAGTCCGGTGGCGCCGGTGAGGGAGACGTCGCGGGGGATGCCCGAGGAGTGGCTGAGCAGGTGACGCGGCGTCATCTGCGAGTACCAGCTCATCCACGGACGGCCCGAGACGCCGGCGGCGAGGCTGGTGTCGTATTCCGCGTTATTCGGATCGAGGTCCAAGCTGGTGCCGCGACTCACCCTATTGTCGGAGTAGAACGTATAGACCCGATCGTGGGCCGAGATCGCCATCGACCGTATGGAGTAAGTGCGGCGTCCGACCCCGACTTGGTAAGGCTGGCCCGAGTCGATCGCCGCCAGGTCAAAGACGTGGCCGACCGCCCGAGTGCCGTCTTCGTACCAGGAGTAGACCTTGCCCGACTGCCCGGCCACGGCGACGCCGACGAGGAAGCCCATCTGCTGCTTCGGCGGGAGCTGGGTGATCTCTTCGAAGTAGCACTCCTCCGGCGACCGCAAGTCGTCGAAGGTGCCGCAGCTGAAGCTGCCGTCACGATACCAGGTGAAGGTGCCGCCGGAGGTGGATCCAGCCATGGCGACGATGTCGCTGGGCGACTTGCCCGGCGGCAGGGCGTAGGGCAGCAAGGAGTTCGAGCGCGCGTCCAGGTCCGACGTGGTCCCGATGCTGTAGAAGCCGCTGTCGTAATACGTGTAGACGTGATCATTGGGCTTCGAGATGACGGTTCCGACGACCGGCGTTCGGCGCTTGGTGCCGGAGATGAATTCGTCATAGATCTCCGGATCGGCGTCGTTGGGCGAGAGCAGGCCGTGGCTGCCGAAGATCGGCTCGTCGAGCAGGCCGGGATTGGCGGTGTCTTCGGTGTATTTGAGGAAGGTCGCCGCGTTGAGAAGCTTGCTGAGGCTCGCGATCCGGGTCCGATGGTGGATCGACATCGGCTCCTGGGTGTCGATGTTCCGGACGCCGTAGGCTTTATTCATGACCATCCGGCCGTTGAGGGATGCGGCGACCGTCATGCCGGGGTGGCTGTTCTCCTCCAAGAAGTCCTCGACGGTCTGGCCGAGTTCAACGTCGATCGTCGGGAAGGCCTCGCCCGGATCGGCCGAGGTGGAAGCGACGCCGAAGATCGCCATGACAACGGCGAACCCAAGTTTTCTGGAGGCCGAGAAGGTGCGCAGCAAATAGGGCATGGGGAACTCCTAGTGTGTACCTGACTATTTCGAGGATCCGAGGGTCCGCCTCGGCGCCTGTTCATCCCCAAATCGCAGGCGGCGCGGGGAGTCCCTCATCGACGCGTGGACTTTCTCAGCGGGCTTCGCGCCGCCGAGTGACGGGTTTGCATCGGAGAAATAGACAAATCGAAGAAGAAGCCACTAGACGGTTGACAATGAGTACTCGTCTAGTCCAGTATTTGCCCTGTAGTTGAGATCCAGTCTCATGAAGCGTTCGGTTCCGCCACCGTGGCGCCGCGCTTCCAACCTCGGCTTGGCCACCTTCCGATCCGCCGGCGACTCCTCGGCGATCGCTTTCGCGGGCCTGTAGCCTTCCCTCCCCTTAAGCAGTACGGACGAGGTTCCGATCCAGGAGTCCGCTGACACCAACCCTCCCCAGTCTTTGCACGGCCCGGTCGCACGGGCCCGCCAAGAACGGCGCCCACGGACCCCCCCACGGTTCGACTACGGGCCCCGCATAAAGCGCTCTAGACCTCGGTTCTTGCCGGCTTTTACGTCGGACGGGTGATCTCTACCCAAACGACGAAGAGTCCGGCGAAGACGCCGGAAAAAGGGCACATCCAACTGACGAAACTGGCCGATTCTAAGGCCGTCGTCGCCGCCGTTGAGGCCCCCCGAGCTTCGGCGGAAGGCCCCTTCACCTTCCCGAATCCCATCGGCTCGCCAT
>JBCDKB010000588.1:0-5066 GCA_038747035.1 Acidobacteriota bacterium
AGCGGCCAATGGAATCGCAAGAAGTGGGTGGGCGCCGAGCTCCAGGGCAAGACCCTCGGCATCATCGGCTACGGCCGCATCGGCCAGCAGGTGGCGAGGCGCGCCCGGGCCTTCGACATGAAGATCGTGGCCTACGACCCGTTTCTCTCGGACGATGTCGTCCGCCGCGCCGAAGCCGAGCCGATGGAGCTTGACGACATGCTCGCCGTGGCCGACGTAGTGACCCTACACGTGCCGCTCACCGACGAGACCCGCAACATCCTGGACGCCGAGCGTCTGCCGAAGATGAAAGAGGGCAGTCTGCTGATCAACTGCGCCCGCGGCGGCACGGTCGATGAAGAAACGCTCTACGGGCTCCTCGAGTCCGGCCACATCGCCGGCGCGGGTCTCGACGTTTTCGCCAAAGAGCCGCCCGACGATTACCGCCTCGCGCAGCACCCCCGGGTGGTCGCGACGCCGCACCTCGGCGCCCAGACCCAGGAAGCCCAGGTGCGCATCTCGACCCAGACCGCCCGCATGGTGGTGGCGGCCCTCGGCGGCTCGCTCGAAGTCTCCGCGGTCAATCTGCCTTTCCGGCCCGCCGGCAGCGGCGGCACGCCGTGGCTGCGTCTTGCCGAGAAGCTGGGCCGGCTGGCGTCGAGTCTGGCCGACGGTGAGCTAAACCGCGTCGAAGTGCTCTTCCACGGCGTCGAGGACAACCTGCACGTGCCGGTGTCGGTCGCGGCGATCAAGGGCGCGTTGACCCGCTCGATGGGTGAAGGCGTGAACTACGTGAACGCCGAGAGCATCGCCGTCGGCCGCGGCGTCGAGACCCGCCGGGTGATCGCCGAAGGTCAAACCGGCTACCCGAATCAGCTCCAGGTCCGTTTGGTGACAGAGGAGCGCACGGTCACCGCCGCCGGCACGCTCTTCGAAGACGGCGACGGTCGCGTCGTGGCGCTTGACGACTATCGCCTCGAGTTCCGCCCCAAGGGCTCGCTGCTCGTGGTGCGCAACGAGGACGTCCCGGGCGTGGTCGGCCAGCTCGGCACGGTGCTCGGCGACGCGCAGATCAACATCGCCGAGATCCACCTCGCCCGCGGTCGGAAGGACGAAGACCGCCACGCCCTCGCGGTGGTGCGCCTCGACGACGGCCCCGAGTCGAGCGTGCTCGATCGCGTCCGGGCGCTGCCGGCGGTGATCTCCGCCGATCCGGTGGACCTCGGCGACGCCTAGCGGCGCTTGCGGTCCCGGTCTCGAGTGAAGCCGGCGCCTCGGGCGCCGGCTTCACGATTTATGCCCTTCGCGGGCCGTCTCGCCGGAGATTTCGACGGGCTTGAGCGATGGGCTAGTCGCTAGTTGGATGCTGGACCTGCCGAGTCTTGGAGTGCTAGACGGTTGAGCCCGTCGAGGGCCCTCGACATGTCGGCGTGGGTGTTGAGCAGGCCGGCGGCCCGGCCTGTCGACAACGCGTGCCGATAGTGAGTTTCAGCCTCGACGGGCTCTTCCAGTGCGGCGGCGAGATCTCCCCGGAGTCGCGCAAACCGACAGTGGGACTCAGGGAGCAACGAGTCGCCTAGTGACTTCGCCGAGACGACGAGCTCGTTTTCCAGACTTCGGGCCCCGCTGAGGTCAGTTTGGAGAAGTCGCAACTCGAGCAGGTAGAGCTGGCTCCTGAAGACTCTTGCGCTTCCTGCGTCAGAGACGGCGGAGGTGAGCTCTAGGAAAGTCGCACAGGAGGCGCTGGCTTCGTCGACGGCCCGGTCTTGGAGCCTGAGACCACACTCGAGTCTGCGGTACCAGAATTTTTGTTCCTCAGTCCAAGGGGTTCCGGGATCCTCAGCTTTCTTGAGCTTTCTCAGGGCCGCGGAAAGGCCTTGAGTTTGGCCTCGGGCGATCCGCAGTTCGCTCAGAATGAGTTGAGCGTCAACGGTCTTCCTCGCGTGTGGGCCGAGGACCTCTTTGGCCGCTTCGAAGCATTCCAGCGTGATTTTTTCCGACTTGTCGTTGTCGCCGATCGTGGGGTAGTAGACGCCTAAATTGCAATGGGGATTGATCGCGTTGGAATTTCGCTGGCCTGCCGTCTTCACCAGGCTCCGAAGCGCCTTTTCAGAGTTCGCGATAGCTTCCAAGTATCGACCTTGTTCCCCGTCCATGGACGCGAGAATCATGAGGACCGTGGCGGTATTCTCGTGGTGGGGACCGTAGACTTTCTCGAATGTCTTGGCGGAGCTTTCGAGGGCTTCATAGGCGGCGGCCGCTTCTCCGCGATCGGAGTAGAAGCCGCCTAAGTTGTTTTGGGCGAAGGCGCCGAGGTACTGGAATTCCTGGGGCCCAGCCTCGACGAGCGCTATCGCCTTGAGGAGTGCCTGCTCCGCGGGTTCGTCCTGACCGCTGAGATCGAGGCAGGCGCCGAGGCTCAGCAAGCTCTTGATGTGGTTCTCCCGCCCCTCGACAGTTGTCAGCTTTTCTTGCAGCAGGATGGCTTGCCGGTAGAACTCGATACAGACTTCGAAATTCTGGCGATATTGAGCCAGGAAACCCCTCGAACCAAAGCTCGCCGCGAGATCGTGCTGGCTTCCGGAAAGGCGAGCTTCGTCAATGGCACGCTCGAGGAGCGCTTCTGCCTGATCCATCTTGCCGAGCCGGACGAAGGCCCCCGCCTGCCCGCGGAGAGCTCTCGAGACCAAGCGATGGTCGGGTTTGGGCAGCTCTTGTAGGGCAAGGGCGGCTTGCTCGAAGAGCAGGCTGGTCTCGTCGTAGAGCCCCAACTCGTCGTGGACTTGCGCGAGCACGAGCGACAGACGGCCGCCGAGGGCCGGATCGCTCTCGACGAGATCGTGGACTTTCTCGGCGCCGGCCGCCACGACGTCTCGGGCGGAGATGTCCTCGCCGTTATTTCTCGTCGGGTCCGCGTTGTCGAAGAGTTCGGTGAGGAAAGAAACGACCTGCTCTTCCGCTCGCTGTGCGATCTGCGCCTGGTCGCGCGCCTCAACCGCCGCGTTGCGTTCGCGGGTAATGGCGGCGGACTGCCAGGCCAGGAAGATCGAAAGGCTGGAAAGCAATAAGACCCCCGCCGTCGATAGACCGACGGCGAGTTGATGGCGTCGAATGAACTTGACGGCCCGAGCTGTCGGTCGTCGCAAAACTGGTGGATCGGCCGCCCGTCGACGTGCTCCATCACCAGGTAGGGACGGCCGTCGGACGTGGTGCCGCCTTCGTAGAGCGCGGCGATGTGCGGATGCTCGAGCTGGGCCAGAATCTGCCGTTCGATGACGAACCGCTGGATCAGCTCGGGGACGTTAAAGCCGGTCCTCAGCACCTTGATGGCGACGCGGCGCTCGAATTGATCGTCTTCACGCTCGGCCAAGAGCACCACGCCCATTCCGCCGGCGCCGATCGGCTCTACGATGCGGTATGGGCCGAGGCGCTGACCCGGTTCAACGCCCTCGGGGCGCCTCGGGGCATCGATGACGGTCGCATCATCCTCGGTGCGTCGGATCCAGCTTTCAACTTCGCGCTGGAGCTCCGGGTCGCCGAGGGCTTGCAGGTAAGTCTTGCGTAGCGTCGGCGGAAGCTCGAGCACGTTGAGCAGGACGTTGGCGATGCGGCGTAGCCGGTCAGGTGTCATGAGTGGGCCCGATGACTGTCATAAGCACAAAGAGAAGTCCCGATTCGAAAAAGCCTACAAATTCTATCGCGAGACCGGTTTATCAGCCTCTGTGGCCGCGGTTCTCGACCCGTGCCGGCCTTCGGGGCTAGCATTCGACGTGATGGCGGTGACCATGACAACGAGAACGACGGCCGCGGCTGACGGCGTGGCGCTGACCTATGATTTGTCCGTGGGCCCGATCGGACCCGAGGGGGGCCCGCCGAGGCTCGTGTTTGTGCACGGTTGGTGCGGCGACCGCACGGTGTGGGATCCGGTCCTGTCCGCGCTTGGCGCTCGGTACCCGACCCTCCGCCTGGATCTCGCCGGCCATGGAGACTCTCGCCTCGGTCGCCGTCGCTACACGATGCCCGCCTTCGGCGACGACGTGGCCCGTTGTGTTGAAGCCGCCGGACCCGAAGAAGTCTTCTTGATCGGTCACTCGATGGCGGGCGAGGTGATTGTCGAAGCGGCGCTTCGCCTCGGCGGCAGAGTCGCCGGCCTGATCGGCGTCGATACGCTGTGGAATGTGTCGAGGGAGCTGGACCCCCAGGTGATTGAAGACACCCTCGCGCCTTTCCGTCGGGACTACCGGCAGGCGGCCGAAGACTACGTCCGAGCCATGTTCCTGCCGAACTCCAATCCCGCGATAGTCCACCGGGTTGTGGCCGACGTGCTGTCGGTGCCCGCAGAGGTCGGCTTGGGCGCGCTGGAAGAGATTCTCCGGCACCGTCCGGCGCTACGGCGCAGCCTGCTCCAGCTGAAGGCTCCGGTCGAGCTCCTGAACTCCGCGGCCTGGCGTTCGACCGACGCCGCATCGGCCGAACGCTACGGCCTCCGGGTTCATGAAGTCCGAGGCGTCGGTCACTTCTCAATGCTCGAACGCCCGCGGGCCGTGGCGGCGGGAATCGAGAAGATCGTTGATCGCTTGTCGGCCTCCGCGGGCACCCGACGACTAGAAGGTTAGGCCCGCCACCGCGGGCCCCGACCCGCGATGGCCGAGCGGGCCGTCGTTGACGTGGTTCCACCCCATCGAGGAGACCCCATGCCTCCAGCCTCCGTCGCCGATCCGCGCCCAGACATCGACCGACCTGTCTCCGTCCGACATGACCCGTTCCCGGTCCAAGAGCCCTACCACGGCATCTACGCCCAAGGCGTCGAGACCGCCGCCGGCGCCCGCGTCCTCCACGTCTCCGGCCAAATCGGCCTTTCGCCGGACGGTCGGCTCGCCGAAGATTTCCGGGGCCAGTGCGAACAAGCCCTCGACACCGTCGAATCCGTGCTCACCTCGGCCGGCATGGCGCTCGGCGACATCGTGAAGATGTCTTTCTTTTTGACGAGGCCGAGCGATATGTCAACGCTCGTGGAGGTCCGCAAAGCCCGCCTCGACGGCGTGCGGCCGGCGATCACGACCTTCTTCGTCGCTGGTCTCGTGTCG
>JBCDKB010000589.1:0-5064 GCA_038747035.1 Acidobacteriota bacterium
GCCTCTTCGAGCTCTCGGATACGGGTCGCGTCGAGGGTCTCCGGATTGAAATCAGCGACGCTGGTTTCCGTGAGGTTGAATAGCACGCTGAAGGACGTGTCGCCGCCCATCGAGAACGGGGTGTAGGTCATCACCAGGTCGAGACCGGTGGTCTCGGTGTCGAAGTCGTTGGTGAAGAAGCGGAAGTTCTGCAGGTTCGCCGCGCTGGTCACGCCTTCGGCGACGAGGCTGTCGACTTCGTCCTGGGTCAGGGCGAAGTTGCGGGTCACGGCGAGGCGATCCGACAGCTCGATGCGGAAGAGGTCAGCGGTGAGGGTGAACTCTCCGCGGTCGAAGATGCCGCCGATGGCGTAGTTGATCGACGTTTCCGGCTCGAGCGCCTCACCGCCGCGCAGCTGGGCGACGCGGGAGGTGGCGGGGATGGTGCCGTTGTTGACCAGATCGCCGAGGCTCAGGTCGAATTCCGTCGACACGTTGAAGGCGTTCGACTGGCCGGGCGTCGGGGCGCGGAAGCCGCTCGACAGGCTGGCGCGCAGCGAGAAGTCCTCGTTCACGGCGTAACGACCCGACAGCTTCGAGTTCATGGTGGTGCCGAAGTCTTCGAAGTCCTCGAAACGGACCGCGGCGCCGACGTTCCAATTGTCGCCGTCGAGCTCGAGGTCGCCGTAGAACGCCCAGTTACTGCGGCTCCAGCTGCCGGCGGCGATCGGGGAGAAGCCCGGGAAGCCGTTGGAAGCGGCGGAAAAGCCCTGGGCCGCCAGCGGACCGATCTGGTACGACTCGAGCTGGCCGAGGCCGATCTCGAATTCTTCGTCGCGCCATTCGACGCCGAAGGCGATATTAGCCATCTCGGTGATGGCGTAGGACATGTCGAAGTTGAGGTTCAGGTCTTCCTGCTTGTAGAGACCCGGATCGAACTCGGTCGGCGTGTTCGGGCCGAGGGAAGCGTTGACCGTGTTGAAGATGAAGAAATCCACTTCGTTGGAGCCGGCGCTCACCGAGAAGTCCCAGAGCCAGCCACCTTCGGTCTGGCCTTTGTAGCCCGCGACGAGGGAGAAGTCTTCGACGTCTCCGCCGAAGTTCGGGGTGAAGCCACCCGGGAAGAGCTGCTGGAAGGTGAAGCAATTCGGATCCGCGAGCACCGCGGCGAGGGCCGCCGGATCGGGGACGTTGTTGTTGATGCCGACCACCGGGCAGTTGGCGGAGCCGTCGAGGATGCCGTCCTGGGCGTCCAGCAGGTCACCGATCAAGAGGGTCTGGCCGCCGTCACCGGAGAAAACGGCGCTGCGGGTGTTCGGGTTACGGAAGAAGAAGCCGCCGGTGACGGTCTTTTCCATGTAGTTCGCGTGGCCGTAGAACTGGCGGCCGTTCTCGAACGGAACGCCGAAGTTGGCGAAGATCTTCAGCTCGTCTTCGACTTCGGGGGAGCCCCAGATCTGGGCGGGGTCGCGGATATTGGTGTTGCCGGCGGCGATCAGGCCGAGGGCGTCATCGCGCTGGATGCTGCGGTCCGTCGGATCGGCGTTGCCGTATTCGAGGCTCAAGTTCAGGAAGCCGAACTCGCCGAGCGGCAGGCCGACGTTGCCGGCCACCGTCACCGTGTCGCCGTCACCCGCGGTGAAGCCGCCGGTGGACACTTCGAAATTGGCCCCTTCCCGCTCGTCGCGGAGCAGGAAGTTGAGCACGCCGGCGATGGCGTCCGAGCCGTATTGGGCGGAGGCGCCGTCGCGCAGGACTTCGACCTGGCGCAGTGCGATCGACGGGATCGCCGAGATGTCGGCGCCCTGGGCGCCGTCGGCGACGCCGTTGCCGAGCCACGAGATCACGGCGGCGCGGTGGCGGCGCTTGCCGTTGACCAGCACGAGGGTGTGGTCCGGGGCGAGGTTACGCAGGTTGGCGGGGCGGACGACCGTGGCGGCGTCGGAGATCGGCTGGGCGTTGACGTTGAAGGACGGCACGAGTGTGCGCAGCTTCTCCTGGACGTCGCTGCCGCCCTGGCTATTGAAGTCTTCGACCGAGATGACATCGATCGGGACCATCGACTCGACCACGGACCGGGGTCGGGCTCGGGTACCGGTGACGACGATTTCCTCCGCGAAAGCGCCGGCGGCGGCTTCGTCTTCGCCTTCGGCTTGTTCTTGGCTTTCGGACGCTTCGCTGGTTTCCTCGGCGTCTGCCGGCTCCTGCGCCATCGCGGGCGACACGGCCAGCAACAGCGCCAGCAGCAGCATCAACGGAATTCTCAAGTCGCGGACTGTCATTCTCTGCATCTCCTTGTGCCTGTGCGTTTCGTCCTGGAAAAGACAAATTGCACGCACTGGCCAGCGGCCATTGCGTCCCCACGAGTTCATCTTTTCCAGACCTTTAAAGATCGACGCTATCAGGCCCCGGAGAGGGGGTCAATGAGGGTGACAATCCAAAACCCCCGTGCTTGCACCCGCGCCGTCGACGGGGTGCGTCCCCTCAGCGGGCCACCCGAATCCCCTCGAGCGCCTGCTGCTTGAGCGGATGGCTCGCGTCCAAGACGGCGCGATCGGCGACGCCGAGGGCGCTTTGGAAAGCGAAGAGCGCCTCCCTTTTCTGGCCGCGTCGTAGCAGGAGCTCGCCGCGGACGAGGTGGAGCGGCAGTCGGTCCGGGTGCTCGGGGCCGGTGGTGGCCTCGGCGACATCGTCCGCCGCGTCGAGGGCGGCGGCGGCGTCGTCGACCCGGCCGACGTCGAGCAGCGTCTTGACGAGGGCCGCCGAAGTGCCGAGGGACGACCGGTGGATGTCGCCGTACTGTCGGCGGTTGGTCTCGAGGGCCCGCTCACAGGTGGCGACGGCGTCTTCGGCGCCGGCGAGCATCTGCGCGCGGCAGCGTCCCTTGGCGAGGGACGTAAAAAGGGTGTGTTCGGGCCCGACGGAACCTTCGAGGATGGTCTGGATGCGTGCGAAATAGCTGTTGGCGGGTGCGATCCGGTCGCGGTCAAGCTCCAGCGCCGCTCGCTGCAGCAGGTTTTGCGCCGCGATCGGATGGTCGTCGCCGACGGAGGCGACCACCGCCTCGAGGCCGCGGTCGAGGGCGGTGCTGGCGAGCGGATAGTCCCCGAGCTGGCGGAAGCACTGGCCGAGGTTATTCCAGGCCATGCCGACGTGCGGATGCTTGGGGCCGAGGTGCTTTTCAAAGGCTTCGATGGTCTGCTGGAAGGCGGGCACGGCCTCTCGCCACCGGCCCGCTTCGGCGTCGAGCACCGCGAGGTTGGCCCGGGTCTGGGCGGTTTGGAGGTGGTCGCCGCCGAAGAGAAGCTCCCGCAGCTCGAGGGCTCGCCGGTAGTAGTCCCGCGCGGCCTCGACCTTGCCTTGGTCCTTGAGGCACGCGCCGAGATTGTTGAGCGCGGTCGCCACCGCGGGATGGTCCGACCCGAGGTGCAGCTCGGCGAGCTCGAGGGACTCGAGGTACGCCGTCTCGGCTTCCGCCGGCCGGCCGAGCTGCTCGAGGGCAAATCCCAGGTTGCTGAAGGACCGGGTGATCAGGCCGTGGTCCGGCGTCGGCTGGCTGCGTCCGGTGTCGATGGCGGCTTCGAAATGGCCGATGGCCTCCTCGAAATCGCCGCGGCTAAAAGCGACTAGGCCTCGGGTTGAGCTGATGCGCGGCTGCTCCGAAGTCCCCGGCCCGAGGCCGGCTTCGATGAGGTCGAGCCGCGCGGCGGCTTCGTCCAGCTGGCCGAGCATGGTGAGTCCGGACGCCTCGGTCAGCCGCGCGACGGCGATATCCCGCGGGGACGCACCGGCGGCTTCCCTGAGGGCGACGCTCTCCGCCGCGAGGTCCACCGAGTCTTGGTAGAGACTCAGCTGGTGGTAGACGTCGGCCATGGTCAGCAGCAACCGCGCCTGCACCTCCGGCCGGTCCGTGAGGTCGGCGCGCACCCGTTCGGCGCCCTGTTCGAGCAGCTGGCGGGCGGTCAGGTCTTCGCCTTTGGCCTGGCGGGGGTCGGCTTTTTCGAAGAGACCCGTCAGGAACTGCACGACCTGTCGCTCGGCCTGCTGCGCGGTCTGCGCCTCGTCCCGGGCGGCGAGGGCCGCATTTCGCTCCTTGGCGATCTGGGCAGCCTGCCAGGTCATGAAGATCGACAGCGTGGCGAGTAGCAGGGTCGCGGTCGCCGCCAGGCCCACGGCGACCCGGTGCCTGCGGACAAATTTATGGACCCGGTATCGCCAATTCCCTTGCCGGGCGTGCACGGGGAGGCCGGCCCGGTGGCGCCTGAGGTCGGCGGCGAGGTGCTCTGGAGACGCATAGCGGTGCTCCGGCTCCGGACGCAGCGCCTTCATGGCGATGCTGTCGAGGTCGCCGGCGAGCGTGCGCTGCAATTCGGCCGGAGGAATGCCGAGCAGGTGGGGGAGCGGCTTCGGCTCCAGGTCATCCGCCGTCGATTCGAGGATCACCAGGCTCGGCCGCGTCGGCCCTGACTTCTCCAGGACCTGGAGGATGTGGTTTCTGACGCCGGAGTCGAAGTGGTAAGGCAGTCGACCGGCCAGCAGGCGGTAGAGCAAGACGCCGAGGGCGTAGACGTCGGTGGAGGTGGTGATCGCCTCGCCGCGCACCTGCTCCGGGCTGGCGTAGTGTGGCGTCATCGGGCTGAGGCCCGTCCGCGTCGCCTCGACGGTCATCGGGAAACTCCCGGGGTCGAGCAACTTGGCGATGCCGAAGTCGAGCAGCTTCGGCTCGCCTTCGTTATCCACGAGGATGTTGGACGGCTTCAGGTCGCGGTGCACCACGAGGTGGCGATGGGCGTATTGGACCGCTCCGCAGACTTTCCGGATGACCTCGATGCGTTCGGCGACGCCGAGCTTTTCCTCGTCGCAGTAGCGATCGATGGGGCGGCCGTCGACGTACTCCATGACCAGGAAAGGGCGGCCGTCGGCGGTGGCGCCGCCCTCATAGAGCCGGGCGATATTGGGATGCTCGAGCCTGGCGAGGATCTGCCGCTCGGCGACAAATCGGCGGATGAGCTCCGGGGACTCGAAGCCGGCGCGCAGCACCTTCACGGCGACCCGCCGCTCGAAGTGCTCGTCTTCCCGCTCCGC
>JBCDKB010000590.1:0-5025 GCA_038747035.1 Acidobacteriota bacterium
CGCCGTCAGCCCCTTGCCCGGCCTCGACCCCGTCCGCCCGGAGGACAGCTCCACGCGGATCCCACGGGGCAAACGTTTCTCCAAGTCGATGACCTGAAGCCGGCTAGCGCGCCGCCGCGGACCCGAGCTGGATCTGCAGCCACGCCCGGGCGGCGCGCAAGTCGCGCTCGACGGTGGCGGTCGACACTTTGAGGAATGATGAGATCTCGGCCGCGGTCATACCGGCGAAATACCGCAGCTCGACCATCTGGCTCTGCCGCGGCTCGTACGACTCCAGCGCGTCGAGGGCTTCATCGAGGGCCAGCAGCGCGTCCTGGTCAAGCGGCGTCATGCGCTCTTCGTCGAGCGTCACGGCGGTGACCCCTCCGCCGCGCTTCTCAGCGGCGCGGCGGCGGGCGAAGTCCACCAGCACGCGACGCATCAGCCGGGCGGAGAGCGCGAAGAAGTGTTCCCGGTCGCGGAAATGGACCTCCGAGCCGACCAGGCGCATGAAAGCTTCATTCACCAGCTCGGTGGCCTGCAAGCCATGGCGGCCGGGCTCCCGGCTCATATAGCCGATCGCCAGGCGGTGGAGGTGTCGATAGACGAGCGGCGTCAGCTCCTCGAGGGCCCCGTCGTCGCCGTCCCGCCACGCCCCGAGCAGCGCGGTCACTCCCTGCGGAGTCGGCTCCCTTTTCACCCGCTCCGCCAACGCGCCAAGCCTCGGGGTTTAAGGGGGAAATAGCGGGCAGACATCTCAGGCGCATTGTATCGAGCCCTCGAGGAGCCCGGACCCGGGGGGCCGCGGAATCCCGCCACTGCCCGCCGCCTTCATCGCGCCCCCCTTCCGCCATTCCCGCGGGAGAGACGCCTTCCGCTCAGAAAAGCGCGTAGCCGTTCAGTCCGCCCACCACCAGCACGCCCCCAAAGATGAACGGAACGATCGAGTAGGCGACGAGGTGCAGCGCTGTCCCAGCCTTCTCCCCCCACCGGTCTTGCATCGCCGTCAGCTTGCCGAACGCCTCAGGGTTCTGGCTCCGCACATAGAAGGTGTAGCCCGCGTAGAGAATGGCCGCGAGACCAAGGCCAACCGTAATGAGATCCATGGGTCTTCCTCGCCCTAGAAACGGCGCCGTGACGCGATCGACGCCTTTCCATCGTGAGCCTCCCGACGTCTGCCGAGAGATACTGTGCGCGTCGCCCCAGTAGGCGCTGGACGAAGAAGAAAGGGATCATCGTAACCCCCCCGAGAGACGGTAGGACACGATGGACAAAGGGCGGATCAGCGACCGTCGGCGGACTCGTCCTTCGCGCCCTCAGGCAAAGGGCGGATCAGCGACCGTCGGCGGACTCGTCCTTCGCGCCCTCAGCGGGCTTCGCCGCGGGTGCGGGCGCCGGCTTCGCAGCGGGCTTGGCCGCCTCGGAGACGGCGAAGAGATGGCGACGGCCGCGGAAGTAGAGCGTGCCTTCGGCGATGGCCGGCGTCGCCATGGCGAGCTCGTCGAGGGGATTGACGGCGAGGGTCTTGAGCTCCGGACCCGGGCCGGCTTCGATCACGTGGACATCGCCGCTTTCCGACGTGAAGTAGACCTTGCCGTCGGCGGCGACCGGCGAGGCGGTGAAGCCCATGCCGCGGTCGATGCGCGCTTTGTAGCGCTCTTCACCGGTCTTGGCGTCGTAGACCAGGAGGCCCCCGTTGCCGCGTCCGGCGTAAACCTCGTCGCCGTAGACCAGCGGCGTCTGCAGATAAACGCCGACGCGCTCCTGCTGCCAAACGACGACGCCGCCGCTATCCTTTGAATCGATCTCGCCGACGGCGTCGGGTCGGACCGCAAAGAGCGGCGACGCCGGGCCGTGGGCACTCGCGAGGTAGATCATGCCGTGGGCGAAGACCGGCGTCGGGACCGGGATGTCCCCGCCGCCGCCCATCTTCCACAGCTCTTCGCCGGTGGCGAAGTCGTAGCCGGCGATTTCGTTAAAGCCGTTGATCACCACCTGGGTGCGGCCTTCGGTCTCGACCACCGTCGGCGTGCCCCAGCTCGGAACGTCCGTCCGCGACGCCTGCCAGCGCACGTCGCCGGTTTTGGCGTCGAGGGCGATGAGCGCCGAGTCGCCGATGACGTCGTGCAGCACGAGCAGCGTGCCGTCGTGGAGCGTCGGCGAGCTGGCGTAGCCCCACTCGGCCTGGGGGACCTGGAAGAAGGACGAAGCCAGCTTCCCGAAATCCTTCTTCCACAGCAGCGTGCCGTCCATGTCCCACACGTAGAGACCTTCAGATCCGAAATGGGCGGCGACGACTTCCCCGTCGGTCGCCGCCGTGGCGCTGGCGTGGCTGGCCTTGGTGTGGCGGGCCGTCAGCGGCTTGCCCTTCTTCGCCGTCTGCTGCCACAGAATCTCGCCGGTGTGGCGATCGAGGCAATAGATCTTCCAATCCTGGATGCCGTTGTCATTGGCGGCGGCGATATCGCCGTACTGGCCGACCTTCAGGTCCGCGCCGCCGGCTTCAGCGACGGCGGTCGTCACGAAAAGGCGATCGCCCCAAATGACCGGACTGCTCAGGCCGAGCCCCGGGATCGCCGTTTTCCAGAGGACGTTCTCGCCGGTTTCGACATTCCACGTCGTCGGCGTCGGGGCCCCTTCGCTGACGCCGGACGCGGATGGACCGCGGAATGAGGGCCAGTGCCCCTCCGCAAGCAGAGACGGGGCGAGCAGGGCAGGAGCGAGCGCGAGGGTCGCGGCGAGCGGGACGAGCTTTCGGCGCATGGGACAGACCTCAGAGTCAGGGTTTGTCACAGTTTACGGCGAAAACACCCGGGAGTTCGCGCCTAAGGCCTGCCCAGAGAAAGCGCCGCCATCAAAAAAGCCGGCCTCCCGAAGGAAGCCGGCTTCTTTTCGACGGTGTGTCGACGCTCGGTTTAGCGGGCGGCGTTGCTATTCATCGTCGAGTTACGGCCGCTGTCCCGGGTCTGGTTCGGGTCACGCATGCCGTCGGTGTGGCACCAGCCGGTTTTGTGACCGCGGTTCACGGCGCTCGACAGCTGGCCGCGGGCGCGCTCGGTGGTGCCGTCATCCGGATCGCTGAGCAGCAGGTCGGACACGATCTGGCACCAGTCCGGGCGCCACCACTTATCGGTGAACGACGTCGTGTAGTAGTTCACCTTGTTGCGGGCCCAGGACGGGATACCGGAGAGCCAGCTCGAGGCGCCGCTGTAGGTCAGGTCGGTGTTGGTGCCGCAGCCGACGCCGAAGATCTGGCCCAGGACCGCCAGGTTGCCGGCCAGCGACGTGCCCTGGTAGGGCGTGCCCACGGACTGGATCAAGCGACCGCTCGACGCATTGTCGAGGCCGCTCCAGTAGTAGGTGTAGAGGTGCAGCGCGGCGGCGCCGCCCTGGCTATGGGCGACGATGCCGTAGGACGAATACTGGCTACCGAAGTTCGCGATGCGCACCGCGAACTGGTCGTGGGAGCGGTTCTGATTCAGGTCTTGGAAGATCGAGTAGTTGCTGAACTGGCTCTGCACGTTGCCCCAGACGTTGCCCGAGCAGTAGCCGTGCACCAGCAGGAGGCGGCTCCCGGCCTTCTCCGCGGACTGCACCGGACGCGGCCCCATGAACATCGACTCGTCGAGGGACTTCGGCGCGCGCAGGGCGGTCGCCGGCAGCTTCGGCACGGCGATGGCGATCCGGTCGGCGGCGGCGACGCGGATGAAGTGGTCCGGATCTTCGATGCGCAGGTTGCGCAACTCGAAGCTATGGCGGGCCTTCGACAGGCCGATCCAGCGCGGGTCGAGGTTGAGGGCGATCTCGCCGTTCTCGGCATAGGCCATGCCGCCGATCCAGCTCACGGGGTGCATCTGGCCGAGGGCGTCGGAGCCCCAGACTTCGGCGAAGACGCGGTACTTGTCAGCGGCGCCGGCGCGGCGGTTGACCGGCACGGCGATGCGGAAGCGGCCGTCGGCGTCGAGGTCGGCGGCGGCGAAGTCGCGGGCCACGGAGAGACCCGAGGTAATCACCGACACCACGTGCTGGGCGGTGCGGACGAAGGGCAGGCCTTCGGGCGTCACGCCGCGGGCCAGCACCTGGGCCTGGTAGTCGCCGGCGGCCTTGGCGCGGAAGCTCGCGCCGAAGATGCCGTCGCCGGCGACGCCGTCGCCTTGCTGGCCGTCGTCCACCATGCGCACGGTGCGCACGACGCCGCGCGGGGTGGTGACCGCGAGGGTCGCTTCGGTGACGAGGCCCAGGTTGGTCTTTTCGTCGGGGCGGTCGATGAGCTTCTCGAAGCCGTAGGCGACGAAGCTGATCATGTCGCCGACCTGCTGGGCGGTGCTGCTCTTATAGGACAGCAGGCGATAGTTGGTGTCGCTCGAGTAGAGCAGGAAACCCTGCTCGGTCGCCGGGTTCGGCGTGCTCACCGACACCTGCCAAACGCCCGGGTTGATGCCGGCGAAGGAGTAGTGGTCGCCGCCGACGGCGCCGTTGCCGAGCTCGAGGCTGGTGCGTTCGAGGCTGGTCGCCAGGCTGCGGGCCGGCGCCAGGCTCTTGAGGTTTCCTTGGCCGAGGCTCAGGTCCCAGGACTGGTCGCCGGCGAAGAGCACGGCGTGGAGCTGGTTGGCGTCAACGGAAATCTCGCCGGTCCAGGACCAGGTGCCGTCGATGCCTTTTTCGAGGTTCACGGGGATCAGGGCACTCTTCGAATCGATGCCGGTATCGATCGGGTTGGCGGGCGCCATCACGCCGCTGCGCAGGTCGTCGATCGGGCCGGCGAGCTGCTTCGGCACCAGGCGTTCCTGGGCCGCGGCGGAGCCGACAAGGAGGAGCGACAGCGACGCGGCCGCAAGGGGACGGGTGAAAAAGTGGCTAAGCTTCATTTCTTCTCCAAGCAGAGTTTCAACACGTGGGCGGAGCGCCTCCGGCGGATAGGAGCCGGAAGGCATAGCGGAGGCGCAAACTGTTGGGAAGCGATTGGGCGGGACCGGCAGGGTAACCCACGGGCGTCCTCGCTGTAAAGAATTGTGGCCAGAAAAGATGCATTAAATCTCTTACGGA
>JBCDKB010000591.1:0-5024 GCA_038747035.1 Acidobacteriota bacterium
CGCCTGCTCGGAGCGGATCCGCCGGAGCCAGACGGCTACTTCGCCTGGCTCGCCTGGATAGAAAGGGCTTTCTCCGCGGCCGATGGCCGCGAGCCGATGCCCGTCGCTCCCCCCGAGGCGACTCCGGGACGGCACGCCGACGGCGGAGACCGACTTTTCCTCGAGGTGATCCGGCCTTTCCTCGACGCAGCGTGGAATCGACTGCTCGAGGCCCTTGACACCCCCTCCCCCCGGAGCGGCGGGGATCGTCACAAGAACGGAATAGGCCACGCCCTCGGTACCGCCGCCGACCGAGGACACTTCGCCGCGGAGTGGGCGCGCCACCTCCCTGACCAGCTCCTCCAGATGGGGATTCGCACGTGGATCCTCGAGCTTTACATCCGCCGACTCGAAGGCACGCTCAGAGGCGAAACCCCCGAATCCCGTTTCCAGGCCTTCGTCAACGAGCTCCGTTCCGCCGAAGGCGCGCGTGAGTTCTGGGGCCACTATCCCGTCCTCGCCAGGTCGATCGCCGTGCGTATCGACCAGTGGGTGAAGGTCGGGGCCGAGCTTGCGGAACACCTTCGGGCCGACAGCCCGGCCCTCGAGGCCCGTTTCGGCGCCTCCGGCCGCGTCGAAAGCCTCAAAGCCAGCCAAGGCGACCGCCACGACGGCGGCCGCACGGTGGTCATCTTCACGTTCTCGAACGGCGTCCGCGTGGTGTACAAGCCGCGCTCCTTGGCCCTCGACGTGGTGTTCCAGGACCTCCTGGGATGGCTCGGAGAGCGGGGCGTGGAGCCCCGGCTGCGCACGCTCACGGTGCTCGACGCGGGCGACCGCGGCTGGGTGGAGTTTGTGAGCCCGTCTGACTGCGCCACCGAGGGTGAAGTGGAGCGCTTCTACCGACGGCAAGGCATCTACCTGGCGCTCCTCTTCGTCCTCGAAGCCACGGACTTTCACCACGAGAATCTGATCGCCGACGGCGAGCACCCGGTACTCATCGACCTCGAGTCTCTCTTTCAACCGGCCCTGCTCGATAGTGACGAAGCGCCTGAAGACGTCAACCCGGTCGCCACCACGGTCCTGCGAAGCGGCCTCCTGCCTCGCTTCTCTTGGGGCGACCAAGGCACCGAAGGCGTCGACATGAGCGGGCTCGGCGGTGAGCCCGAGCTAACCGTCCCGGTGCGCGAGCTCTCCGGCGTCGGCACGGACGAGATGGTCTACGCCGACGGCGTGGCGACCATGAAGCGCGGCGACCACCGCCCGCGTTTGCGCGGCGAAGTGCCTCCGCTGTGGCGCTACAGCTCCACGATCCTCGAGAGCTTCGCCGCCACCTACCGGCGCCTGCTCGAGCTTCGACCTGAATTCCTTGGACCCGGCGGCTGGCTCGACCGCTTCGCCGGCCTCGAAACCCGGGTGATCCCTCGCGCTACGGGCCTCTACGTTCGCTTGCTCTACGTCGGCTACCACCCGGACCACCTGCGGGACGCCCTCGGCCGAGACCAACTCTTCGACAAGCTGTGGTTCGACGCCGCGCGCTTTCCGTTCATCCCGTCCCTCATCCCCCACGAGCGCCACGACCTGTGGCTCGGCGACGTCCCTCGATTCGGCTCCCACACCGATTCCCGCGACTTGGTGTCAAGCACCGGCGCCCGAATCTCCCACGTGCTCTTCGGCAGCGGCTTGGAGCTCGCGCGGTTGCGTTTTGAACGTCTCAGCGAACGCGACCTTTCGCGGCAGCTCTCCCTCGCCACGACGGCGCTCGCCGCCGTCCGCCCGCCGGCGCCCCCCGACCCCCACTTGACCACGGCGGCCGCCGTGCCTCCCGACACCCCGCCCGACGCCCTGCCGGCCGCGGGCGTCGACCGCGCCATCCGCGCCGCGCTCCGGGTCGGGGATCGTCTGGAACTGCTGGCTTTCCGCTCCCCGGGCTGGGCGTCCTGGTTCCACCTGCGCCCGGTGGGAGCCGGACCGCAGCGACTCGAACCCGTCGACGCGTCGCTCTACTCAGGGCTCGCCGGCATCGCCGTCTTCCTCGCCCAGCTCGGAGCCGTCTCCGGCGAGGGCCGCTATACGGAGCTCGCCCGGGAGGCTTTCGCCGTCGGGCGCGAGCGATTCGTCAACCGCCCCGAAGTCCGCCAGTCCGTCGGCGGCTACTCCGGCCTCGGCGGCTGGGTCTACGGCCTTTGCCACCTCGGCGCGCTCTGGCGTGATCCGGCGCTGCTCGACGAAGCCGAATCCGTCGCCGAGCTCATCGGCCCGCTGCTGCCGAGCGACCAGGGTCTCGACGTCATCGCCGGCGCCGCCGGCGCCCTCGTCGCCCTCCTCGAGCTCCACCGCCACCGCCCCTCGGCTGCGACCCTGGCGCTCGCCGTGGCCTGCGGCGAGTCGCTCCTCGCGAAGGCGGAGACCCAGGCCCACGGCGCCGCCTGGACGATCCCGTCGGTGGCGCCCCTGCCGCTCACCGGCTTCGCCCACGGCGCCGCCGGCCTCGCCTGGGCCCTGGCTCGACTCGGCGCCGTCACCGACGACCCGCGCTTCCACGCCGGGGCCAACGGCGGCCTCGCCTACGAGCGCAGCCTTTTCTCAACCCGGCAGCAGAATTGGCCGGACCTGCGCCATGACCGCCGCCAGGACGGCGAATGGAGCTACTTCCACGCCTGGTGCCACGGCGCCCCGGGCATCGGCCTCTCGCGACTCGACCTTCTCCGCCGGTGGCACGGCGACCGGCTCCACCGCGCCGGCCGCGAGGCGGAGATTCGCGCCGCCGCCCGCTCGACGATCGACGCCGGCTTCGGCGACAACTCGTGCCTCTGCCACGGTGACCTCGGCAACGTCGAGCTCGTCGACCGCGCCGCCGCGACCCTCGGCGACCCGGACTTGGAACAGGCGAGCGCCGAGCTCCAGCGCCGGATTCTGAAGAGCCTCGAGGCCGGGCCGATCCACTGCGGCATCAACAGTCGGGCCGAGCTCCCGGGCCTGATGACCGGCGTCGCCGGCGTCGGCTACGGCCTGCTCCGGCTCGCCTCGCCGTCGACGGTGCCGTCGGTACTGCTGCTCGAGACGCCGGCGTCGAGCTAGCCGCTCCCCGCTTCGGCTGAATTTGATGCGACCGGCGGGCGGTCCAGGAGCGATTCAGGCGGCGTCTAGGCTTTGATGACCTTCTCGGACTCGCCGCGGTAGACGCCGCGGGTATCGACGATCAGACCGGCGTGTTCGTGGACGAGGTCATAGTCGACGGCTTTGTGGTTGGTCACCAGCAGAACCGCATCGTGGCCGGCGAGCACCTCCGGGTCGAGGGGCAGCGACTCGAGCGGCGGCAGCTCGGGCCACGTGCGCATGGCCGGCGCTTTGGGGATATAGGGATCGTGGTATCCGGCGTCGGCCCCGAGCTCGTGCAGCTGCTCGAGGATTTCGAACGCCGGGCTTTCCCGAGGATCGGCGATATCGGGCTTATAGGCGAGGCCCAGGAGCAGGACCTTGGCGCCGCGCATCGGCTTGCCGCGGTCGTTGAGGGCGCGCTGGAGCTTGCCGATCACGTAGCGCGGCATCTCCACGTTGACCTCGCCGGCCAGCTCGATGAACCGCGCCGTCTGGCCGAATTCCCGGGCCTTCCAGCTCAAGTAGAACGGGTCGACCGGGATGCAGTGTCCACCCCAGCCCGGCCCCGGTGTGAAGCGCATGAAGCCGAAGGGCTTGGTGGCGGCGGCGTCGAGCACTTCCCAGACGTCGATATCCATCGAGTCGAAGACCACCTTGAGCTCGTTGACGAGGGCGATATTGACCGCGCGGAAAATATTCTCCGTCAGCTTCGTCGCTTCGGCGGCGCGGGCGGAGGACACCCGCACGGTGCCCGAAAAAACGTCGCCGTAGAGAACCTCGGCCATGCGCGACGCGGCGGCGCCGATGCCGCCGATCACTTTCGGGATGCCGGTGGTGCCGAATTCGAGGTTGCCCGGATCTTCCCGCTCCGGCGAGAACGCCAAGAAATAATCCTCGCCGCAGGTCAGCCCGGAGCCGTCAAGGATCGGCTGCACCAGCTCGTCGGTGGTTCCGGGGTAGGTCGTCGATTCAAGGACCACCAGCTGGCCGGCGCGCAGGCGCTGGGCGATCTCTCGGGTCGTCGATTCGACATAGCGGAGGTTCGGCTGACGGTATCGATCAAGGGGCGTCGGCACGCAGATCAGCAGCGCGTCGGGCTCGCCGAGTCGATCGAAATCGGCCGTCGCCGAAAAGCGGCCGCCCCGGCGCGCCTCGACCACGCGGGCGTCGTCGAGGTGCTCGATATAGCACTCGCCCCTCTCGAGAAGCTCGACCTTCCGCGCGTCGACGTCGAAGCCGAGCACCCGGAAGCCCGCTTCGGCGAAGGCCAAGCCGAGCGGTAGGCCGACATAGCCCAGGCCGAGAATGCCGACGGTGCCGTCGTGGGCTCCGAGCCGCTCGATCCAGTCGGCGGCGATGGCGGGTAGCTGATCCACGGACTCACGGGTCATCGATTCATCTCCTGACGGCGACGGCGCTTTTCCTCGCGGAGCGTGTCGCCGAAGGTCTTTCGCTGCGTATTGTCGAGGGTGATCGCGGTCTCGATCGCCTCGATCGCCTTGTCGCGGTCCCCCGACTGGAGGTAAACCCGCGCCAGGTTGGCGAAAATTTCGCTGCGCATCTCGAGCTCGGCGGCCCGCTCATAGGCCCGGATCGCGGCGCTGTGACGCTTGAGCAGAAAAAAGTGCCCGCCTTCGGCGATCGGCACCCCGACGTCCGCCGGATCCATCTCGGCCGCCCGCCGCAGCAATTCGAGATTGCGGCGCAGCAGCGGCGGCGGCACGGCGCCGCCCTGGGCCATCTGCAAAATGGAACCTTCGGCCACCGCCACCAGCCGGCTCGCGCCGAGGCGCTGGCGCGCCTGCTCGAATCGCACCGTGCCGGCCAGCGTCACCGCCGCCAGCAGCGCGACCATCAGGAGACGGCTCCGCATCTGCGTGGAGTGACCGGCCCCCGACCCGTCCGCGTCGCCGGCGCCCGTCGGCGGGCGAGCTCCGTCGGAG
>JBCDKB010000592.1:0-5022 GCA_038747035.1 Acidobacteriota bacterium
CCGCCTGCGGCGACGACCGGGAGCTCCTGCAAGAAGTTTTGAGCTTCCTCGATCTCGACGACCAGGCGGACACTTTTATCGGCGCCCCCCTGTGGCGGGTGATGCCCGAAGATTCGGACGGGGAACGGGCGGAGCGCTTGGGGCCCTATCGTCTCCACCACCTCCTGGGGCAAGGCGGCATGGGCGAGGTCTACCTCGCCACCCGGGAAGACGACTACCGGCAGAAAGTCGCCATCAAGCGAACCCTGGCGCCGGTGCTGCGGGATGACATGGAGGAACGGTTCGTCAACGAGCGCCAAATCCTCGCGACTCTCCAGCACCCGGGGATCGCCCGGCTGCTCGACGGCGGCACCGACGAACGCGGCTTCCCTTACCTGGTTATGGAATATGTCGACGGGGTCCCCATTGACACCTATTTTGCCGACCAGGAGCTCAATATCCGACAGCGCCTCCGGCTGATGAGCAAGGTCTGTCGCATCGTCCACCACGCCCATCAGAATCTCGTTGTCCACCGGGACTTGAAGCCGTCGAATATCCTCGTCACGCCCGAGGGACAGCCCCGCCTGCTCGACTTCGGCATCGCGAAGTTGCTGCGAGCCGACGCCCACGCGACCGCCCAGGAAATGGCGGTCCTCACGCCGTCATGCGCCAGCCCGGAACAGATCATGGGTGAACGGGTGACCACCGCGTGCGATGTCTACGCCTTGGGCGTCCTGCTCTACCGATTGCTCTCGGGCAAAGCCCCGTACGAGCTGCACGGACTGCCGTTCCCGGCCGTCCGCCGGATCGTCTGTTTGCAGGACATCGAAAAGCCGAGCCACGCCGCGCTCTCCGCACGGCGAACGCCGACCCGCGATCCGGACTCGGTCAGCATCCCCCGAACCGAGCTCCTCCCGGACACGGCTCCCGTGGCAGCCCGGGGGGCGGAGCAGCGCCGCATAGCCAAGACCCTCCGCGGGGACCTCGATTCGATCATCTTGAAAGCGATGCGCAAGGAAGCGGCGCACCGCTACGGGTCCGCCGCGGAGCTCGCCGACGATATTGACCGCTATCTGGCCGGCCTACCGGTGGAGTCACGCAGAGGCAGCTGGTTCTACCACGCCGGCCGGCACCTCCGGCGCAACAAACCGATCGTCGCGCTCTTGGCCCTCATCGTGGTTCTGGCCGTGACGTCGACGATCCTCGGCCTGCGGGCCGAATCGTCGCGCCGGACCGCGGTCGAGGCGGAGGCCGGCTCCACGGCGCTCAAGGACTTCTTGATCGGGATCCTGCGCAGCGCCAGGCCCGACGCCGCCAAAGGCACCGACCGAACGGTTCGCGAAGTGGTGGAGGCGGCGCGCCCCACCGTCGCCTCCAAACTGGCCGGGCAACCCCGGCTCCAAGCTGAGATGTCGAGCATCCTGGCGGAGGTCCTCATCGAGCTCGGCGATTCGCCGCAAGCGCTCGAGCTCTACCAGGAAGCCCTCGCCACCACGATCTCCCTCGACGAGCCCCCTTGTACGCTTCAGGACGGGAAGATCATCCTGGCGGACCGTATCGCCTCCGTCGGCAACGCGCTCTATAGCCTGCGCCAGTACGGCCTTGCGGCGCCCCACTTCCGAAAGGCCCTGACGCTGCGCCGGGCCTGCGGCGATTCGCCGCTGAGCATCGCCCTCACGCTCTCCAACATCACCAACGCCCGCTTCCGCCAGGGTGAAACCCGGGGCATCGGCCAGGACTATCGGCGGGTTTTGGACCTGCGGCTCGAGCACAGCCGAGACGAACAGGAAATCGCCCGCGCCTACCAAAGCCTCGGGGCCTGGTCACTCGACGATCAGCGCCACGACGAGGCGATCGCACACTTCGAAGAGGCGCTCCGCCGCCTCCGCCGAGTCCAGGAGGAGCCCTCCAGCTCCATCGCCTCGAATAAGCATAGCCTCGCCCGGGCGTTCCACGCCGCCGGCCGGCTCGACGAGAGCCGCGAGCTCTATACGAGCGCCGTCGACGACTTCGCCGTGCTCTACGGCGCCGACGATAGCCGGGTCACTCGACTCAAAGCGCACGTCGTGCGCCTGCTGCTGGATCGAGGCGACCTCGAGGAGGCCTGCGCCATGGCCCGTGGTGCCCTCGACGCCGCCGAGGCGATCGAGCCCGAGGATGCGGGGACCGTCGCCATCGTCGGCAGCGTCTGGGGCGCCTGCTTGGTGCGTCGCGGAGACGCGGAGCGCGGGAGAGAGCTCCTGGCGGCCGGTTACCGGGAGCTTTCCAAGGATTCGAGACCGCAGGCCTTCCCCACTCGATGGACCCGGGACGCCCTGGAAAGCGCCCGGCGGATCGCGACCGACGAGCTCGAGGCGACGTCGGCACCTCAGGCCCCGGGGGACGCTTTACGGTGAGCTCTCCCCACGACCGATCCGCCCCCTATTGGGGAGCCGAGGATAGGACCGCCGATTCCCTCGAACAGCTCGAGACGATGACCCGCTCGGCGGTGCTTTCCGGATGTTCGGAGGAGCGGATCGCGCTCGCCAACGGGCTGACGCTCATGGCCCACCCGGACCTTCGCCGTATCGGAGAACGCTCCCCCTTGGTCGCCCTCAGTGGAGACGGTGAAGTCCCACTCTCCCGGCTCGAACCGCTCTTCGCCCATCCCGGGGAAAGTCGCCGCCGCCCGCTCGCCGACCCCCACATCAGCCGCAGGGCCCTGTCTATTCGGGCGGACGCCGAGGGCGGCGTCATCCTCGACAACCCGTTCCAGCTCAAAGTCACCGTCGCGGGAGAGCCCCTCGGGGGCCCGCGGAGCTTCACCGCGACGGAGATCGAATCGGGCGTGCCGATCCTTCTCGCCGGCCGGATCCTGCTCATGCTGCATCCGATGGAGACCCTGTCGCCCGCGGAACCGAGCTACGGCCTGGTGGGCGAGAGTCGCGGCATGGGCACCCTCCGGCGGCAGATCCAGCGGGTCGCCGACCTCGAAGTGCCGGTGCTCTTGCGTGGAGAGACCGGGACGGGCAAAGAGCTCGTCGCCCGCAGCATCCATCGTGCTTCGAACCGCCGCCGTGGATCGATGGTCGCGGTCAACATGGGCGCCATGACCCCGAGCCTGGCCGCCGCCGAGCTCTTCGGCTCGGTCAAAGGGGCGTTTACCGGCGCGGAGCGTCGGCGCTCGGGGTTTTTCGTCGAAGCCCACGGCGGCACCCTCTTCCTCGACGAAATCGGCGAGACGCCTTCGGCGATCCAACCCATGCTGCTGCGCACCCTCGAGACCCACCGGGTGCGGCCGGTCGGCGCAGAGAAAGAGGAGAGCGTCGACGTCCGCATCCTCGCCGCCACCGACGCCCACCTCGAAGACGCGATCGAAGCCGGGGAATTTCGAGCCCCGCTCCTCCACCGTCTCTCGGGATATGAGATCCGAATTCCGCCGCTGCGTGACCGCCGAGAAGACATCCCGCGCCTGCTGCTGCATTTTCTGCGTATCGAACTCGAAGCGATCGGTGAAGCGTGGCGTCTCGACGAGCCGCCGGCGAAGCGTCCGTGGCTACCGGCGACGCTGGTGGCGCGCTTCGTCGACTTCGATTGGCCCGGAAACATTCGGCAACTGCGCAACGCGGCGCGCCAGCTCCTGATTTCCAATCGCGGCGCCGCCCGCCTGCGACTCTCGCGGGAGCTCGAGGAGCTCTTCGACAGTCACCCCGAGGAAGAGACGGCGGAGATACCCACGGCTGACGGGGACGAAGACCCGGTGTCGAGCACCGAGGTCCCGGTATCCACGTCCTCGGCCGCGACGTCGCCCGAGCGGCTCGGCGACGGCCCGCACCAGCCGGTCGTGCGCACGCTCGTCGCCGTGCGCTGGCGCCGTCAGCCGGCGCCAGCGGACCCTAAGGTCTTTCGCCAGCGCGCGCGGCGGGACGAGGTCGTCCGTCGCCTGTTGATTGAATATGACGGCCACGAGGTCGAGCACGGCGAAGGTTTCCTGCTCCTCTTCAAACGCCCCGTTGACGGCTTGGGTTTTGCGCTCGAAGTGCATGATTCGCTCGACGCCCTGGCCGAGCGGCTCGGCCACGGCGGCGGGGCGGCCATCGCCGTTTTCGTCGGGGAGATCTTTGTCCGGGCCAATCCGCCGGATGTCGTCGCCCGCGGCGCCAGCCCTTTCGACGTCGCCGGCGCCGCCAAGTCCGCGGCCCAGCGCCTCGCGTCGGCGGCTCTCGCTCACCAGACCCTGCTGAATCAAAGTGCCTTCGACCTCGCCCGCCAGGCGCTCACCCCGGATCACCCGCTGCGGGCAACGGCCGTCAGTTGGGTGCAACACGGGACCTACTCTTTCGAAACCGACGACATGGAAGTCTTCGAAGTCGGCCTGCGGGACCGGGCGCCGCTCACGCCACCGCCGGCCACCGCCACCGTCGACCGGATTCCTGGGCCCGCACGGGCCAGCTACCGGTCCCCCGACACGATCGGCGAGGAGGAACTGATCGAGGCCCTCCGTCGACATGCCTTCCGGGTGCTGCCCACGGCGAAGACCCTCGGCATTTCCCGAACCTCGCTCTACGCCCTCATCGACCGTTTCCCGCGGATCCGCAAGGCCAGTGAGATCCCCCCGGGGGAAATCGAAGCGTGCCTCAGTCGCCACGGCGGCGATCGAACCGCCGCCGCCGCCGAGCTCGAGGTCTCGCAAAAGGGACTGAGCCGGCGCATGACCGAGCTCGGGATGTGAGCTCCGAATCACGCGCCGGCTCCGCCTAAGCGATCCGGTCTAGCCGCGGAGGGTCGCTAGTCGAGCGGGCCCAGCGCCAGGAGGCGTCGAGTCCCGTCGCCGCCCGTCGCCGCCCCGAGTTCCGGCCAGATCACCGGCGCCAGCCAGGCCAGGGTCTCGAGGTGGGCCGCCGCCGCATCCGCGCCGCGGGGGGCGCCGATCCTCGCCACCAGGGCGCGCCAAGCCACGGCGTCGCCGATCAGCGGAGGATCGGGATCCGTCTGGTGCTCCCGGGAACCCCAGCCGTCGCCCTTGCCGCCGCCGCAGATCACCACGCCGCCGCCGCTCGGAGG
>JBCDKB010000593.1:0-4987 GCA_038747035.1 Acidobacteriota bacterium
CCCCCGCGCGCGCGTGGTGCCGGCCGCTCCCATTCACTCACGCCCAACCACGGGGGCGGCGCAAACACCGCCGATGTCTATCCGCTCAACACCGCCGGGGGGCCGCCCCCCCCGCGACTCGCTTTCAGCCTCCGGCCAGAGCGGCTGGTTCCAGACCTCCCCGTGCGGCAGCCAGCGCGCGCTGCGGGTGATCTGGGCGAGCCGTACTTTCCAGCTGCGCTCGGCCAGCGTACGCCACGGCGTGCCGGCCTTGAACGCCGCGCTCAGCTCAGATCCGGTCACCACCTGGGGGACCTCCTCGACGTAGCGGTGGGCGACGACGTGGGTCCTCGGCGGGGCTTTCTCGTCAACGCCCACCGGCGATCGCTCGGTCGGGCCACAGCCACCCGTCAAGACCGCCGCGGCCAGGATCCAGAGCGAAAGGACATCGCGCATGTCGGCATCTTATCGGCGCCGGCGCCGCGGCTTGTACCCCGAGAGGCCCCGGACGACTCCTGACTGATCGGGGCCCGGCGGAGACGATCACATCGCCCCGAAGGCCGACAAGCTTGGGCGGATCTACGGGGCTGTGAATGGGGACGCAGCGGCCTTGGAGGCTCCTGCGAAACCGGGCCTTAGCGAGACGCAAAGCCGTTCATGGAGCCCGTGGCCTGGACCCGACGGGGTTATCAAACCGGACAGGCCAGACTTTGAGCTTTTTGTGAAGTAACTCTGAGGCCTTCACCGCGCACAGCCTCGAGACTGCCGCCAGCTCGAAACCCGAGATCGGTTCGAGCGCAGTGCCGCAGCCAACGGGAGACACCGGCCGCTATCTCGGCCGAGTCCCCGTAGTTCCCGATTCGACTTATCGACCTTTCCTCGACGGACGCGGTCGCCGCGCGCGTCTTTGCAGCCGCGCGCGTGTGGACCGTGAACTCAGAAAGTGGACACCTATGACCCATTCGATTCCGACGTGTTTTCTATGGATCGTCGCCTTCTTCGTTTTCCCGATCGCGGCTTGGCCCCAGACCGAGCCGCAGGACGTTGAGACCCCCGCACCGGTCCGCGACGTGCTTTACCTCCGCCCGTTCGTCCTGGAAACGGGCTACCCGTTAACCTGGGTGCCCGACCGCCCGACGGTTGACCGCGGCGTGATCGCGGTCCTGAGCGTCGATCCGGCGCTCGTCGTGCCGCGCAATAGCGCCCAGCCCGTTCTTTACGCCGGCGACCGGGTCGTCGAGCGGCTCAACTGGGGGAACCTGTCGGGCCGCGTGATTGTGGTGATCCCAGGCGACTTTGACGTCACCGCCACGCCGCTCTGGTTCGGCAGCCCCGGGTTGCCCGGGAGGGTCCCCCGGCAGGAGGTCCTCGCCGAGCTCGCCGCCGTCGAGCGCACGGCGAAGAAGCCCTCGGCCTTTAGGGCCGAGGCGATCACGCAGCCGGAAATCCGCGTCGGCCACTTCGCCGAGCTGCTGCGGGGTGAGCTGGCCGAGCTGGTCCTCAGGTTCTCGCCCCAGGAAAGTCACCTGGCCGACAAGTGGAGACTCCCCGAGGCGCGGGCTCCGCAAAACCCCGCCGTCGTTATCCGCCCCGAGGTCGAGGGTTCCGCGGGAGCCGAGCCGTGAAAATTATCAACAAGCTCGCCTTCGCGCTCTTGCCCATCGCCTTCGTCGCAACCGCCGCCGAGCCCGCCCGGTCCCAGGTCATCGAAACCGAGCTGGCGGGCCATTCGCTCCCTTTCTACCCCTTCTTCGAATACGTCAAAGCCGTCAACGTTGACGATTCCGTGGAAATCGCCGTCGATCCGACGCGATTTCCGGCGATCGGCGGCGCGACCTGCGATATCTACGTCGTCTCAGCCAAGACTCGGTCCGAGTGGGCGGCCGACAACTCCCTGACCGACGTCACCGCGGGCGGGCCGCGGACCCAGACCTTTAGCGCCGCCTCGATCGGGCCCAACCGGATCCCGGTCACCGGCGCCTTTGAGCTGAACGCCAATGCGGGTCGCAGCCTCGGCGTCGGCTATGACGTGGTCCTGGACTGCGACCGGGACGGCGTGCTCGGTAGCGGCGACTTCATCGACGGGCGTCGGGGCGAGGCCGGCTTCTATGCCGTGCACGACACCACCCAGCGCGGCCCGGAAGCCGTCACCGCATCGGTTTACCAGCTGACTCCGGAAGTGGCGGACGCCTACCGCATCCCGCCGAGCCGGCGCGCCCAGAACCTCTTCTACCCGACCAATATCGCGACCCTCGGCAAGCGGCCGCTGGTGATTATCGGCCACGGCGTCGGACACCTTTTCGACTGGTACGACCACATCGGCAACCACCTGGCGTCCTACGGTTACGTCGTGATGAGTCACGACAACGACATTTTCTCCAGCCCCGCCACCGCGGCGGTCACGACGATCGGCCATACCGACGCCTTCATCGACCAGGTGGAGGCCTCCGCGATCGCCGGCGGCGCCCTCGCCGGACTCCTCGACACCGACAACATCGTCTGGATCGGCCACAGCCGCGGCGGCGAAGGGGTTGCGATCGCCTACAACCTCCTCTTCAATGGGACGCTCACGCCGACTTTTTTCGAACGCGAAAATATCAAGCTGATCAGCAGCATGCTGCCGACGGATTTCAGGGTCCCGGGCTTCATCGCCAATCCCCGAGACGCCAACTATCACCTGTGGAGCGCTGCCGGCGATACCGACGTGTCCGGAGAAGCCTTCTTCAACCACGTCCAGACCTTCCACCTCCACGAGAGGGCGACGGCCTTCCGGCAGTCAACGACGGTCCAAGGGACCGGCCACGCCTGGTTCCACAACGGCCCGGAGACTCCGACGTGGTTCGAAGGCCCGTGCTCGATCGGGCCGACCAACGACCTCACCCACGACATCCTGCTCGGGCACCTCCTGCCGCTGGTCCTGCACTACGTGGAGGGCGTGGTGCCGGCGCTCGATTTCTTCACCCGCCAGTACGAGTCCTTCAGTCCGATCGGCGTGCCGACGGGTAACCCCTGCGTGGTGGTGACCCACGAGTACCGAAACGGCTCGGGGGTCGGAAACTTGATGATCGACGACTTCCAGTCCCAGCCCGACACCGACACCTCGAGCTCGGCGGCCGGCGTCACCTTCGACGTCGAAAACCTTCTCGAGGGCCGGCTCGACGACAACAACGGCGATTTTCGCTGGACCCCTTCCGATCCGTTCAACGGCGCCACCCAGGCCGGAACGGGAGACACGTCGCGCGGCGTGGTTTTCGACTGGACCAACGAGAATCGCTTCTATGAGTGGGAGATATCGGGCGCCAACGGCGACTTCAGCCGGTACCTCTTTCTTTCCTTCCGCGCCGCCCAGGGGACGCAGCACCCGAACACCCTCGCCGAGACCGGCGATCTGACGTTCAACGTCACCCTGCGCGACGGCTCGGGCATAACCAGCAGAATCGGTATCGGCGTCGCCGGCGGCGGCGTCGAGCAACCCTACGGGCGCGCGGGCGGCTGGTACAACGAAATGGAGACCACCCGCCTGCGGCTGACGGATTTCCTGAACAATGGCTCCGGCCTCGCGCTCGACGATATCGTCGCCGTGCGCTTGGACTTCGGACCGGCGCACGGTTCCAGCTGGGGGCGCCTCGTGCTCGACGACCTGATGCTCACCCGCGACGTGCCGCCGAACCCGTTCGAAATCCTGGAGCCGACCGCCACGAGGCCGGCGAACGCCGGCACTTCCGTGGCCGACAATCGGGTCCTCGTTCGCATCCTCGCCGGCGGCGACCGCGACGTCTCACCCGCCAACCTCACGATCTCGGTCGACGGCACAGCGCTCACGCCGGCGCAGATCCCGACGGCGGCGGCGGGGGTCGGCGGAGAAACCTGGGTGATCATCGCGCCCGGGCCCCGGCCCGACGGCTGCTACGACCTTGAAGTGTCCCTCGTCACCCCCGAGGGCGTCAGCGACCAGCAGCCGTCGAGCTTGTGCTACGCAGACGACGAGACGCGGGCCTTCGACCGCGTGCTGGCCATCGATCAGACGACCAGCATGCTTTTTGACGGCAGCACCGGCACCGGCAATACGGAAAAAATGGACGCAGCCCGCGCCGCGGGCCGATTCTTCGTCAACCTGTCGAATCCCCAAGACCAGATCGGCGTGGTGAGCTTCCAGCGCCACGACCAGAATGGCGACGGCACGATCAGCGAGCCGGACGAGCTCGCGGAGGTCGAGCTCCCGCTGGTCTTCGCCGGCGAAGGGGCGACCGATCGGCGACCCGACGCGCGGGCGGCGGTCGCCGCGGTGACCCCCGAGCCGTTGGGCTTCGTCGGCCCCGAAACGTCCGTCGGCGCGGCGCTCTTCGAGGGGCGGACGATGCTCGCCTCCCTAGGCGCCGCCGATCACGAGCCGACGATCGTGCTCTTGACCGACGGACTCGAGAATTTCGCGCCCTTTTGGTCATCCTCCGGGCCCCACGGGTCGCCGCTTCGGCCGGACTTCGCCTCGGGCGACGTCCGCGTCGACACGATCGGCATCGGCGGCGACGCCGATGACGCACTGCTCCAGGACATCGCCGGAGCCACCGGCGGCGAGTTCCGCAACTTCAACGAAGGCTCGGGATCGTTCTTCCTGCTCAGCCGCCTGTCGAGCTGGTACAAGGCGATCGACGAGGATATTCGCGGCGAGCAGCGCTTCTTCTACCGAGAGGGTTTCCCGCCGCTGACGGGCGGGGCTTCGGATCCCTCCAGTGGCTTCGCGCAGGGCCGCCGGATCGGAAGATTCACCGTCGAGCCGGACCTGGACTGGATGACGGTCGCCTTCCACGCCAATGTCGATAACGCCGCGGCGGTCCTGCTTGTGCCGCCGGGTTCCGACGAACCGATCGCCGCCTCGCCCCCGGACGTCACCCGACGGGCGGATCCGAAGCACTCCGTCTATAGGATCCGAGCGCCGGCGCCGGGCGTCTGGTCCTACCTCGTCCAGGCCGGCGATCTCGCGGCCGAGTTCTTCGCCGTGGCTTCGGCG
>JBCDKB010000594.1:0-4985 GCA_038747035.1 Acidobacteriota bacterium
GAGCCATCTCACCAGCCGCAATTGACGTTGGGTGGGGTCGAGGAGTTGACGGCGCCGAAGCTGAATCCGCTTTCGTTGATGCAGACCAGCTGGTAGCTATTCAGGCCGACGACGTTGGCGAAGGCGGCGCAGGTATCGGCCGTCCAGGCGGCGCTGGCGAGGATCGAATCCGTGCGGTTGGTGTTGTTGTCGAGGGCCCGGCAGACCTTGTGGCCGCGGAGGAATTTGAAGGTCCCCTCCTGCGGGATCGCCAATGTCGCGACGCCGGTCTGGTCGTTGAAGCGGGCGATATCCGTCGCGCTGGAGGGTAGGGTCGCGGCGGGCTGAAATAGGAACGTACGTCCCGCGGGCCCCGTCTTGACCTCCGCGCCTTCGATGCTGCGGATCCCGAAGCCCGTATTGAATTGAACCGAGTTGTTGCCCATGAGTAGGGTCTGGGTGGCCTGGTGGTCGCCGAGATTGTCGTTGCCCCCGCCGCCGCCGACGTCGTCGAGCTCGCAGGTGACGGACCCGTCGGCTTGGATGTCGCGGATCGACGAGCCGACGGGGCAGGTGCCGAAGAACGCCGCCCCGCCGACTTTCTGGAGCGCGGCCGCCGAGAGGGAGCCGTCGACCTCGACGTCGGCGTTCATCTGGATTGGGGTGCTGCCGCTGATGAAGGACGTGCCGGCGGGAATGACGTCGAAGTCGATCGAGAAGATTTCATCGAGACCTTCAGGGGAGAGGCGGCCCGCCTGGCTAAAAACGAGGTCGCCGAGCTGATCCCAGGCGCGGAGCTCGTATTTTGAGGCGCCGTCGACACCCCGGAGTTCGGGGGTGAGCCGCAGGCTCGTTCCTTCTTGGATACCGGAGTCGAAGAGCGCTTCCCCGGAGCGGTCGCCGAAGATCTCGAGGCGCATGGCGGCGACGAGTCCGCCCTGGGAGTCGATGGCGATGACGACGTCATCTTGGATGGATGACGGATGGTTTGGCACCGGAGCTTCGGCTCCGGCGGAGCCGGCGACGAGGAGGCCGGCGATGAAGAGGCTGAGGACGAGCAGGAGCGCTGGGGCAGTGCGGGGGGGCAGTGCGGGCATTGATGTGGATCCCTCAAGTATGTGTTGACTCCCGGCGCCGTTGATGGAGCCGAGGGACCGGCCGAAGTGGCCGGCACTCGACATCGCGCAGAAAAAGAGGCGCCAGTCTCAGGCCGGAGGAAATCCGTCGCCGCGAAAGCATGACCGCACGGACCAACGCCCGGCGGGTCGTCGACCGGAGCCTGGAGAGCTCCGGGTCGACGCCTCACCGGGCGTCTTTTGAGGTCCCGGTCAAGAGCGACCGGGCTATGGCTGCGGGGTCGACGTCAGGGGCCGGTTTCGCCGGCGACGATGTCCCACGCGTTGGTGGTGCCGTCTTCGAAGCCGTTCGAGAAGATCACCGGGTTCAAGGCGGCGCTGCAGTTGTAGCAAACCAGGGCGAAGTCCTGGTCGGTCGCGTCGCCGGCGTGGGGTAGGGCGTCGGAGTTGACGTCGGTGGCCAGCACTTCGATCTCGATCGAGGTGGCGGCGCCGAAGGGCGCGAAGAAGACGCCTTCGGTGTTGTTGATCGCATCGGCGGCGCCGCCGGTGGTGCTAACGCCGTTAGCGAACACGTTGCCGCGGTAGGTCTGGCCGTTGACCCGGACGATCAGGTCGAGGTCGTTATTCCACGCCGGCGTGCTGCCGCCGGTGCCGTGGCCCGGGGCGTCGGTCCAGGTGAGCATCAGGCGCACGGGCTGGCTCGGGTCGTCGACGGAGAAGGTCTCGATCCACTGCTCGCCGGTGTTGTCGAAGGTGTGGGTTTGGTCCACGAAGACGACATCGGTGGGCGGATTCATCACCGCCTCGAGGTCCATACGGCCCCAGCCCTGCTTGCTGTCGAAGGCGTGGCCGAGGGTGTTGCCGTCGGCGTCGTCGAAGCCCTCGAGGTCCCTGGCGACGGCGATGAAGGCGGCCTTCACCAGCGCCGGGCTCGGGTCGGCGCCGCTATTCTGGTCGCGGTACTTCTGGTGGAAGAGGCCGGCGGCGCCGGACACGTGGGGCGACGCCATCGACGTGCCGCAGTTCAGGCCGTAGCCGGTGCTGGTGAGCGTCGAGTCGACGCTGCAGCCCGGGGCGACCATGTGCGGGATCGTCCTGCCGTCGAGCGCCGGGCCGTGGGCCGAATTGGCCGACAGATCGTCGATGGCCAGGATCTGACCGCCGGAGTTTTGCATCTTGGTCGAACCGATATTGAACAGGTTCTTGGCCTCGTCCGGGGTGCCCTGGGTGCTGGTGCCGCCGCCGCCGTTCATGAACGACAGGACGTAGAGCAGACCCTGGTCGCCGGCGGTGGTGTCGTCGGTATCGCGGACGCCGACGTCGACCTGGCGGGTGTCGCCGTCGTAGCCGCGCGGGCTGCCGGCGGGGCCCCAGCTATTGCCCGAGAGCACGGCGTTGTTGCGCACCGAATCGGCCATCAGCAGCAGCATGCCGCCGGCCTGGGTGAAGAAGGGCGAGTAGACCTGCTCGACCAGATTGGCGTTCGGCGCCACGCCGAGGCCGCGGAGGAAGCCGTCGCCGTCGGTGACGCCGGAGGAGCCGTCGCCCGCCATGATGCCGGCGGTGTGGGTGCCGTGGGTGTCGGTCTGGTTGCCGCCGCAGGTCTGGCCGGTGCACGGCAGCATGCGGTTGATGAGGTCAGGGTGGGTGTCGAAGATGCCGCCGTCGACGTTGGCCATGATGATGCCGGTCCCGTCGTAGCCGGTGTCGCCGATCCAGGTCATATAGCCCGGAAAGGCGAGGTTGGTGGCGTCATAGTTGCCGACGTTGATTTGATTCGACATCTCGCCGCGCAGGCCGCCGTCGGTGGGCACGGGCTGGATGCTGTAGACGCCGGGAATGCGGGCGACGTCGGCGAAGCGGTCGCCGGCGAGGGAGAAGGCGGCCGAGTGCAGGGTGCGGTCGAGGGCGGCGCGGCTCGTCAGCTGTCCGCCGAGGCCTTCGATCTTGGCGACGGCCTGGTCGACGTCGGCGCCGGCGTAGAAGTAGACCTTGACGTCGACGGCGTCGGCGCTGAGGCTGCGCCAGCTCGGCTGGACGCGGAAAGCAGGTTCGAAGTCGCCGGTGGCGCGCACGAAGGACGCCCGCTGCTCACCCTGGGTGAGCGATTCGAGGGCTTGGCCGCTACCCCAAACGATGTAGGTCTGCGGGTGGATGTACTGCACCGGCTCCAGGCCCCGGGCTTTCAGCGTGTCGAGCCAGTCCTGGCGGACGGGCGCCTGCATCTGCACGTAGCGCAGGTCGTCGCGGTCACCGTCGAGTCCGCGCCAGGCGTCGGGCAAGAAGGCCGACGCGGTGGCGGTGACCGGGTCGAAGGTGACGCCGCCGAGGGTCAAGCGCATGTCCTGGATGTCGGCGGCGCCGGCTTCGGTGAGGCGCTCAGCCGTTTCGGCGTCGACCTGCAGCCATTGGAAGCTGCCGTAGTCGAAGCGCTGCTCGACGCTGAGGTTCTTCTCGGCGCTGAGCGCGGCGGGGTCGTGGACCTTGACCGTCACCGAATTGGCGGCTGCCGTCGCGGCGATGAGGGTAGGGATGGATAGAGCGGTGGCGAGGACGGCGCGGAGGCGCCGAGCGGTGTCCGGCATGGGTAGCTTCTCCTAGGGGGCCAGGGAAGAGGTGCGAATGGAATGGGAGGTGACGGTGCTCCGTCTCCCTGGATCGCGCCATCCCCGACCGGAAGCCGCAACGGATCGGCCGTCGACTTCTATTCTCGGCGATCCCTAGGGGGCCGAGACCTTATCCGCGTGGCGTTCGCAGGCGATGCGGGTGGTCTCGCGACGCCACGTCTCGCCGCCGTCGAGTGATGAATGCTGGCGCCAGCCGAAGCGATCTTTTTCGATGCCGTGGAACTCGTACTGGAGGTCGACCTCGATGACGTCGCCGTCCGGTGAGCGCACCGCCATCGAGGTTTCCAAGAGCATGCCGCCGGGGATGGCGCGCCCTTCCAAGGGACGGGACCAGGTTCCGCTTTGGCCCTCGATCCAGTAGCCGCGCCAGCCCCGCTGTCGACGGTCGTAGACGCGGATCGTTGTGGCGAGGTAAGTCTCGCCGAAGCCGCCGCGGAAGTCGTCCATGATCGCCCGGCCGTCCTGGATGTAGTAGGCCGTCCACTCGGCGGTGGAGCGGTGCCGGGTCTTCCAGTCGGCGCCGATGAAGTCGACCTCGCAGCGCCAATGGCCGATCAAGAAGGCGAATTGTTCGAGCTCCGGCGCCGCGTCCGGATGGGGGCCGCCGAGATCCACGGGTGAGGCGTTGGCGGGGCCGGCGGCGGCGAGCGTCAAGGCGGTGAGCCAGACGAGGAATGAACATCTGAGGACGGGAAACGTTTTGAACATCGGGTGCTCCGTAGGTTTTGCGGTGAAGGTTCGAGCCTGGTGCTCCGAAGATCCCCGAAATCCCGCGTTGGAGTCCTGAGAACAAGATGAGAAAGGCCGTCATCCTGCGCTGAGCTCGGTGACGGGTCTCCGAAGATCATGAGCGAAAGTCCACCGACCTATCGATTCCTCGACTGGCGCGCGGAACCGGCCGGCAATCGCCTCCGGCGCGGCGACCGCGACGTGCACTTGACGCCCAAGGCCATGGACGTGCTCTGTCGGCTGCTCGCCGAGCCGGGGCAGGTGGTCAGCAAGCGGGCGCTGCTCGACGACGTCTGGGGCGGCCAGGCCGTCACCGACGACGCCCTGGTGGTGACGATCTACGAGCTGCGCAAGGCCCTCGGCGACCGCGCCCGTCAGCCGACCTACGTGCAGACGGTGGTGCGCCGCGGCTATCGCTTCCTGCCGGAGGTCGCGGTGGTCCAGTCGTCAGAGACGTCGAGCCGGTCGCCGATGGCCCCGGCGTCGATGGCCCCGGCGCTGAGGGTTCCAGAGGCGAATTCGCCGGCCTGGAAAAGGCTAGCCACGCCTTGGCTCGCCGCGGCGGCCGGAC
>JBCDKB010000595.1:0-4969 GCA_038747035.1 Acidobacteriota bacterium
CCGCCGAGCTTGACCTGCTCGTGGTCGAGCACGTCCATGTACTCGCTGACTCCTTGGAGCTCGGCGAAGGCGGTCATGAGGGCCGTCATGGAAACGGCCAGCGGGCACATCAGGCACCTGAGGTTCTCGAAGAGCTCGGGATGCCGGTGGATGGCTTCGAATTGGGCGTTGGCGCCGGTGCATCGACTCAGCAGGCCGACGGTCATGCCGCTCAGTTCGGGATGGGCGTCGACATATCGCTTCACGCCGACGCAGTCTCGCCACTCGTAACGTCCGATGCCGCAGATACCGCCGTTCGCGGCGCCGCTATGGCCGTGGTTGCGCAGGTCATAGGCCAGGACGTTGAACCCGGCCTCCACCAGATGGGCGTAGGCTTTGACGAAGTCGATCTCGATATCGTCGACGCCGCTCCACGGCGCTCCCCAGTGGCCGGTGAACCCGGAGCGGCTCATGGGCATCGGATGGTTGGCGATGATCAGCTGGCTCGAGCCCTCGGCCCGCAGCAGCCAGCCTTCTAGGGGAGTGCCGTCGGACGACGGGAAGTAGATGTCGTCCCAGTTCTCGATTCCACGCTCGTCCGGTCGAAGGTGCACCGGCGTGCGAAACATGGGACGAACGGCGAACTCGGCGAGGTGCTTGATAGTGGCCAATTTCTCGTCGGTGGGGGGGCTCATGGCGATTCTCCTCTTCGGGTCGGCGGGTGGCTTTCAAGGAGGTTCAGACTAGGCAAACCCCGGCGGCTCCGAAATACTCAGAACTCTAGAAAAATTGCCTATATCTACACGTTTCCGCGAGATCGGGAGTAATGGGCAATAATTGGTGCCAGAACGTACAATCCTGACGGCTCGAAACTGGAGCCGCCGGGCCAACTGACGGGAAAGGCTCCGTGCGAAGCGAATTCATCCGACTCCTCGACCGGCTGGCCCCCGACGAGGGGTTCAATCGGACCCCCCTGGACGACGTGATGCTCTATCGCACCGAGACACCGATCCAGGGCGCGATTTTCATGTACGACCCCTGTGTCGTCTTCGTCGCCCAACGTCGAAAGATCGGCTATGTCGGCGGGCAAACCTTCGTCTACGACCCCGGCCATTACCTGGTCCTACCGGCCTTGCTGCCTTTTAAATGCGATGCCGACGGCTCGCCGGAAGAACCGTTTCTCGCGCTGTCGATTCCCCTCAAATACGACACCCTGGCGGGCCTGATCAGCCGGATGGACGAGCCGCCCCGGCCCGAGAGCCCGCAGCCGCTGGTCATCTACTCCGAAGCGATCACGGATGACCTCATCGACGCGGCGTTCCGCTTGGTGAAGTGTCTGCAGTCGCCGGCGGAGGCGGGGATCCTGGGTCCCCAGAGGATCCGAGAGATCCTGTTCCGGGTTCTGCAAGGATCAGGCGCCGGGCTGCTCTTCGATATCTTTTCGGGGGACAGCCGACGGGTGAGGATCGCCCGCACCTTGCGCCATATCCACGAGAACTACCAGTCCAAGATGGATGTGCCTTCTCTGGCCCGACGGGAAGGGATGAGTGTGTCGTCGTTGCACGACCAGTTCAAAAAGATGACCTCCCAGTCGCCGCTCCAGTACATCAAGAGCATTCGCTTGAACCGGGCCCGCGAGCTGATCACCTTCGAAGGTTTGACGAATAGCGCCGCGGCGCATCGAGTGGGATACGAGAGCGTGTCCCAGTTTAGCCGCGAGTTCAAACGCTACTTCGGCTACACCCCCAAGGCGTCGAAATGGAATTTCCCCATCCCGAGGGAACCGGAGCGCTGACACCAAGCTCCGGGGGGACAAACCTACCGAGGCGTGATCTCTGCGACGAAGGCCTGGAAGCGCGGTTCCCCGAGCAACGACGACAGCGCGGGATCTTGCGCGATCCAGGCGTCGATGAACTGCGCCTTGGGCAGCGCTTCGAGCGTCGCGAGGGCTTCGTCGCTTTCTCCTCGTTGGGCATGAAATCGAGCGACTTGGTACCGCACCGCCGGGTGAGCCCACGCCTCGCCGCAGGCGTTTTCTGCGGCCGCAAGACGCTCCATGCCAGCTCGATCCCGGTCGAGACTGGCCCGTAGGATCAGCAGCTCGCAACGCTGCACGGGCGCTAACTCACTCCACTTTTCGTGGGCCACGGCGCGGTCGAGTCGACGGCGCGCGTTGGCTTCCTGGGCTTGCCAAATCTCGATTTGCGCCAGGTTGCGTTCGGCCCGGAACGGGCCGACGGGCGGGTCCAAGCCCTCGGCGTCGTAGGTCAAGGGCAGCACCGCCTCAAGCACCTGGCGGGACTCGTCGAGCTGGCCTGAGCGCAGCAGGATCTCGCCGAGAATCTGCTGCGAAATGAGGGTTGTGACCGAGCGTTCGCCGACGCTTTGGCGCTGGGTCTCGAGCACCCCCCTCAAGAGTTCCGCCGCACGCTCGAAATCTCCCCGGCGCGCCGCGATCATGCCCAGATTGCTTTGCTGGACGCCCAACCGTCTGGGGTCGGTTCCGAGGCGCTCCGTATTGATATCAAATGCGGCTTGAAAGCGTTGATAGGCCTTGGAGAGCTCGCCGGTCCGAAACCGCCAGGCCCCGAGGTTATTGTTGATTTCCGACGCGAGCTGCCAGTGCTCGTTCCGTTCGGCGACCTCTAAGAGGGGCGCCAGGTCTTCGATGGCTTCTCCGTAGCGTCCGAGATCCCCGACCAGGCTATTGCGAATAATCTGCTGCGCAAGCGTATCGCGGTGGTTTGGCCCTTTGGACTGCAGCATCCGCTCAACGGCCTGATCCGCGAGGACGAGCCCTTCCTCGAACTCACCGCGGGCGGCCAGCACGAGCGCTTGCTCGCTCAAGATCATCGCCGGGGTCGCGTCATCGCCGGCCCCTTTGCTCGCTCTCCAGTGTCGGAGCGCCTCGTCGAGATACTGCTGCGCGGCGTCTAAGTCACCTTGCGTCCGGCGAATAAAACCTTGCCAATAGCGCGCGGTGCTGAGCGACGCGTCGGCGTGGGTGCCGCCTTCGAGCTTTTCGACCGCACGGTCGAGGAGTTGCTCGGCGCGCAAATAGTCCTCGAGGTCTACCAGATAGAAGATACCGATATGGCTCAGCACCGCGCCGTGAACCGTCGGATCATCCGGCGGGTCGCGTTCGAGCGTTTGCTCAGCCCGGCTAAAGAGCTCAGCGGGCGTCAGCGTCTTGCCTTGGCCGGCCTCGCGTGCACTCTCGCCGAGCACCTCGGTCATGAACTTCAAGACCGCGCCGGTGACCTGCGCCTCGCGGGCCGTCGTCGCCTCCGCCCGCTGGGCGCGCACGAGCCCGACGGTCAGACCCGCCACGGCCACGCAGAGCGCCGTCAACATCGTCGCGGCGGCGAGCACCGCCACCCGGTTGCGGCGCAGGAACTTGCCGGCGCGATAGCGCAGCGTGGGAGGACCCGCCAGGATCGGCTGGTCATTCAAATAGCGATCGATCTCGTCCTTAAGCGCCGCCGGCGACTCGTAGCGGGCGTCGCGTTGCTTGGCGAGCGCTTTGGCGATGATCCAGTCGAGGTCACCGCGAATCTCTCGAATCAGCGAAGACGGCTCGGTGGACCGGCGGCGGGCGATTTCTGTGGTGTCTTCGTGCGACGACGAGGCCAGTCGAGAGCTCGCGAGCGGCGTCTCGTTCTCGCGAATCTGGCGGCGCATCTCGTCGAGGCCGGCCCGCTGGAGCTCGCTGCCGCTGAGCGGCACCTCACCGGCCAGCAGCTCGAAAAGCAGGACGCCCAAGGCGTAGACGTCGGTTCGAGTATCGATGATCCCCCGGTCGTGACCCGCCTGCTCGGGGCTCATATACGCGGGGGTCCCGAGCACGTCGCCGACGAGCGTCTCGCCGTCTTCGGCGGCCTCCGGCTCGAGGGACTTGGCGATGCCGAAGTCGATCACCTTCAGGCGCGCGGGTTCCGAGCTCTCGTCTTCGTGGTGCCGCTCCCCCAAGGACACCAAGACGTTTGACGGCTTGAGGTCACGGTGCACCACCCCTCGGCGGTGGGCGTGCTGCACGGCGCTGCAGAGTTCCACGAAAAGCGCCAGGCGCTCTTTGACGCCGAGGCGCTGTTGATCGCAAAACGTGGTGAGCGCAACGCCTTCGATGAACTCCATGGCGAACCACGGCTCACCGGCGTCGGTGACGCCGGCGTCGTAGGCCGAGGCGATATTAGGATGATCCATCAGCGCCAGCGCCTGCTGCTCGACGCGAAATCGGCTGAGAAAGGACTCGGAGAGTCGATCCGGTCGCAAGACCTTGAGCGCGACCCGACGTCGGACGGGCTCGCGCTGTTCGGCCTCCCAGACCTCTCCCATGCCGCCGCGGCCAAGGCGGCGCACCAGACGATAGTCGCCAATGTGGCGACGCGCGGCCTCGCCATCCACATCCATCGATCGTAGACGTCGCTGCGCTTCTTGCGACACTTCATCGAGGTCGCGGACGACGTGGGAGACGCGCTCTTCGAGAAGCTCGGGCAGGTCCGGGAAGACGTCGGGCTCGGCCCGCCGCAGTGCCTCGAGACGGGCGGCGCGCTCCGGGCCATCGAGCTCGATGAGCTCGTTGAAAAGCTCGTCGATGCGGGCGAAGCGCTCCGCGGCAGAACGGCGGCTGTGTTTGTCCTCGCTCATACCGTGTCCACCTTGTGTCGCAGCTCGCGGGCGAGCCAGCGCTGGGCAAACCGCCATTCGCGGTCGACCGTCGAGGCCGAGACCTCGAGCGTCTCGGCGATCTCGGGCACCGTCATGCCCCAGAAAACCTTGAGCTGCACCACATCGGCCTTGCGCGCGTCGAGCTGCCGGAGCTCCTCGAGAATCTCGGGCATCCGCTCGATATCGACGGCGAGCCCCGGCTCCGCCTCTTTTGCTGAGGTGAGCGTGACCCGAACCCAGTCGCCGCCGCGCTTTCGGGCGCGGCGCAGTCGCTGGTGGTTCAGCAGCTCCCGCACCATGATGCGCGTGGCGTAGGCGAAGA